>JAIPDL010000060.1 GCA_021737695.1 Desulfotignum sp.
GCATGTGTTAAGCACGCCGCCAGCGTTCATTCTGAGCCAGGATCAAACTCTCCAGTTAAATCCTTTAACTACAAACTCGTTAAGGTCTTGTTTAAGACCCGCTTCAAACTTTATCACTGACCAATTTTCAAAGATCAAAAAAAAACTTATCGAGGACACACAAACCGTCTCTCGACAAGACCGGCGTAATATGCCTGAAAATAATATCCGTGTCAATCGTTTTTTTGATATTTTTCACAATATTTTTTCATTCCGGCTCTTTTTGTGTTTATCTTATTGATTTTAATGACATTTTAAATTCAGGTGCTGTTTGTCCGGTTTTGACAATTGCCTTGAACTTGTGTACAAATAATCACGCTGACTGAAATTCCGGGCATCTTGGGGGGGATTACATATGCCGGCGCCCCCTTGAGAACAATAATTGATGACACTGCCTGCAAGGATCTGCCCATGGAAACTGACATCCGTCTGAAAAATGTCTCATTTGCCTATAAAAAACAACCGATTCTTGAAAACATATCCCTTCTCATTCCCCGAAAAGAATTTGCCTGTATCGTGGGACCCAACGGGGGCGGAAAAACCACGTTGCTTAAACTGATTTTAGGGCTTATAAAACCGGATACCGGACAGATACAGGTGCTGGGGACAAGCCCGGAAAAAGCCCGGAATCGTATGGGATATATGCCCCAGTATGCCTATCTGGACATGAATTTTCCCGCCACCGTCCTGGATGTCGTCCTGATGGGGTGCCTGAAAAACAATGTTTTCTGGTTTTCTGCCAAAGACCGGTCCCGGGCCATGGACGCCATTGATACGGTGAGCATGACCTCTTTTGCCCATACGGGCTTCAATGCCCTGTCCGGGGGACAGAAACAGCGGGTTCTCATTGCCAGGGCATTGTGCAGCCGCCCGGATATTCTGCTGCTGGACGAACCTACTGCCAACGTGGATCATGAAACCGAGGCAAACCTGTTTTCCATTCTCAAAGCCCTGAACCAGACCATGACCATTCTGGTGGTTTCCCATGATTTGGGGTTTGTGTCCAAATACGTTAAAACCGTGATCTGTGTGAACCGCCGCCTGGTCATTCATCCCACAACAGATGTGGACGGCACCATGATCAAGGATATCTATTACGGGGATCTGAAAATGGTCCGCCATGATCACCGGTGCAGCGAAGAGGGCCATTGCCATGATTGAGTTTTTTCAGGCCGTCATGGACCCGGACAGTCAGTTTCTGGCGTACGCGCTGATGATGGGGGGATTGGCTTCCATTGCCTTTGGCATCATCGGCACATTTGTCACCATCAAACGCATCAGCTATCTGGCCGGGGCCATTTCCCATTCCGTGTTCGGCGGCATCGGTCTGGCCCTGTATCTTCAGATCGGGCTGGGGATCACATGGTTCGATCCCATCCTCGGGGCTGTGCTGGCAGCCATGGCTTCTGCGCTGGTAGTGGGACTGGTGAGTATTCATGCCAAAGAAAGGGAAGATACCATTATCGGGGCTCTCTGGGCCGTGGGCATGGCCTGCGGTATTTTGTTCATTGACCGGACTCCCGGGTATTTCAGCCTCAGTTCCTATTTATTCGGGGATATCCTGCTCATCTCACAAAACGACCTGTGGTTTGTCATCGGCCTGGATCTGGTGATCGTGGGGGTGGTGGTAATTTTTTTCAATCAGTTTTTCGGGGTGTGTTTCGATACCGAGTTTACCCTGCTGCGGGGGATCAACACCACGTTTTTCTATCTGTTTCTTCTGGTGCTCACCGCTTTGACCGTTGTCTTGCTGGTGCGGATCGTGGGCATTGTTCTGGTGATCGCTTTGTTGACCATCCCCCCGGCCATTGCGGGATTTTATGCCCGAAGGCTGTGGCAGATGATGCTGTACTCCGTGCTGCTGTGTGCCGTTTTCACCTGGACGGGCTTAGGCATCAGCTACAGCCTGAGTCTGTCATCAGGCCCGACCATTATCGTGTTGAGCGGGATTGTCTATCTGGTGCTGCTGGCATTGAACAAACTGGTGTTTAAATGATGGGGACAGGGGTAGTCTTTATATTTTTGATGCGCCGCTGCCTGAAATCCGCGCAATGAGCCACAAAACAGCGGGGCACTTCCGGGTTGGAACCGAAATGCACATGCAGATATGATCCCAGGGTCTGGTCTTTCTGGTAACCGGCCACCTGCACATCCTGGCCGGCCCGGGTTGTGACTTCGAACACATGGTCACAAACGTCGTTGTCGGACTTGATGGAAGAATAATGGAATTCGTGGCCCCGGATTTGCGCTCCTTTTGCACCGATCACTGAATTTTTTGTCAGGGTCACTTCCCGGTAACCCAGAGATTGAAGCGTCTCAGACATGCAGATTTCCAAATCAAAACATCCTGCCATGATTTTCGGATGAACGGAATCGGCACGCGTCAGTTTTTGGCACAGAAACATGAACCCGCCGCATTCGGCATAAATTGGCATGTGGTTTCGGCTCCAGAATTTGATTTCAGACAGCAGCTGGGTTTTGCCCGACAATGTGTCTGCAAACAGCTCGGGATATCCGCCTCCCAGGTAGATCCCATCGATGTCTTCAGGCAGATGATCATCTGCCAGCAAAGAAAAATAAACCAGGCAGGCCCCGGCATGTTCCAGCATGGCCAGATTGTCCGGATAATAAAAGCAGAACGCCTTGTCCCTGGGCACGGCAATCCGGGGCGGATCGCAGAAAAAAGACGTCCCTGCATTTTGATTGTCTGCACTTGTTGGTTTTGTCTGCCACGGGGTGTCAAAGTCCCGGGATTTGCCTGGGTCCGGCAGTTCCGGCAGATCCCGGATCAGCCGGGGCATGTGCATGTGCTGATCCACCATGGCAACCAGGGTATCGATCGTGGCGTTTGAAATGATATGTTCCTCTGCCGTGGTCAGACCCAGGTGTCGTTCCGGCATGATCAACGCCTCGTTTTGGGGCAGATGTCCCAGGCAGGGCGTGGTGCAGCTCTGTGCCACGGCGTCTTTGAGATACGCATAATGCTGGTCACTGCCGGTGAACGTAAACACCACCCCGGCCAGGGTCAGATCCGGATCAAAGGTTTCAAATCCCTTGACCACGGCGGCCGCGCTTCTGGCTTTGCCTTTGGCAGACACCACCAGCAGCACGGGCAGGCCCAGCCATTTGGCCATCTGGGCTGTGGACCCGGTTTCCGTTGTGGCATCATACCCGTCAAACAGGCCCATGACCCCCTCCACCACGGCCAGATCCGCCCCCCTGGACCGGGCATGAAACAGCCGGCCATTGTATGCTTTTGACAGCATCCAGGAATCCAGATTATAACTGGTCCGGCCGGCAATACGGGCGTGGTGGCCCGGATCGATGAAATCCGGCCCCACTTTGAACGGGGCCGCCTTCACCCCGCTGGCACGCAGCCAGGCCAGAATGGCAAGGGTCAGTGTGGTTTTTCCGGCACCACTGCCCGTGGCGGCAATGACAATCCCTTTCAATGATCCATCTCCTTCTAAGGTTATTGGTGCAATCGGTCCGAATGTTCAAAAAAAATACCCTACCATTTTTTTTTCCAGGTATCACCCCAATTGTCTGAATCGCCCCATAAAACCCTTGCCATGTTCCTTTGTCCGGGTATACAAAGAAGTCAGGCGTGCCAAAATGAATCGGCACGGCATTAACCCCGGATTTTAACAGGAATTTTTTTATTATGTATCATCATCTGTTCGGACCGGTTCCTTCAAGGCGGCTGGGTATTTCTTTGGGGGTCGATCTGGTGCCCCGGAAAGTCTGCTCGCTGGACTGTGTATACTGTGAAGTGGGCCGCACCACTCGCCTGACCCTGGATCGCAGGGAATACGCACCCTTAGACCGCGTCAAACAAGAGCTTACCGATTATTTTTCCCATAACCCGGACCCGGATTACATCACATTTTCCGGTTCCGGTGAACCGACATTGAACACCTGCATCGGAGAGGTGCTTTCATTTATCAAGCAAAAACGGCCCAAGATACCGGTTGCCGTGCTGACCAACGGCACATTGCTGCACGATCCACAAGTCAGAGAAGCGCTGATGTCGGCCGATGTGGTGCTTCCCTCCCTGGACGCGGCAACGGAACCGGTTTTCAAAAAAATCAACCGCCCCCATGGGGATCTGACCCTGGATGCCCATCTGGCCGGATTGATGACATTCAGACAAATGTTCAAAGGCCGGTTTCGACTGGAAGTGTTCATTCTGCCGGGATACAATGACCACGAAGATGAATTGAACACCCTGAAAAAAGTCATTCATGAACTCCATCCTGAATGCATCCAGCTCAACACCCTGGATCGTCCGGGCACGGTGACAGACCTGAAAGGGGCGTCTTTTGAAGAATTACAGCGTATTGCCCAATACCTGGATCCCGGGGCCGCGGAAATCATTGCTGCGGCCCCGAAACGCAAACAGGTGGCAGCCTATCGGCAGGACATGGAAGCCGCCATCATGGAAACCATTGCCCGCCGGCCCTGCACCCTGGATGATTTGTCCACCATCCTGGGCCTGCACGTGAGCGAAATCAACAAATACCTGGATGTAATGACCGCTGAAAACAAAATAATTTCCGTGCACCAGAACCGAGGTGTTTTTTACCAGATCCCTGAATAATTTTTTTTCATTCAAAGAAAAGGCAGCACCTTTCAAGGTGCTGCCTTTTCTTAATTCAAGCGGGCTGATTCGTTTATTTTTTATCCAGCCACATCAATTCCGGGATCACACCCAAGATGCTCGTCCGGATTGTTGCATTCAAAATTTTTATGCCGGGTGTCCACATGTCCCTCTTCTCTTTCCCTGTCACTTTCAATATAATTTTCATGTCTGGTATCGGTCATTGTATCACCTCATCAGCTTGAGTGTTTTGGTCATGTCGGCTTTTCTTGAACCGTGACCTTAAGTTAGTCATACAAAACAAATTGTCAATAGACTTAATTTTTTTGTATCCATTTTTATTTGGGTTGACAAAATCCAGCCGAATTTATAGATGTCTGTACAATATCCAGAACTGCTTCAGGAGAACGCACCCATGTTAAAACGCATATTGATCATCTGGCTTGTCCTGTGCCTGAGCTCTCCCGTATTTGCCAAGAATCCGCAGATTGCGGTCAAGGAACTGGCCGCCACCCAGAAGAGCTGGGATGGCGCGTTGCTGCCGGCCTATCCGGACGGTCAACCCGAGATCCGCATTTTGAGCATCACCGTGCCGGCGGGAGAGAAACTGGCGATTCACCAGCATCCGGTGATCAACGCCGGGGTGCTTTTGTCCGGCCATTTACAGGTACACACCACGGACGGAAAAACACTGGATCTGAACGCAGGTGAGGCCATTGTGGAAGTGGTCAACACCTGGCACTGGGGAGAAAGCATCGGTCCTGATCCGGCCCATATCATCGTGTTTTACGCCGGACAGGCAAATACCCCTGTCACGGTGATCCAGACCGACTAGCTATTGGCGCAGGACCAGGGTCTGTTTTTCCGCCCGGATACTGACCAGGTTTCCTGCCAGCATGAACACAGCCCCTGTGAACACAAAAACATCAAGGGCCTCATTGTAAAAAAGATATCCCACCAAAGCGATCAGGGGCAGCCGCAGAAAATCCATTGGCACCACCACGGCGGCATCCGCCAGACTCAGGGCTTTTGCCATGCAGAAATGGCCGCTCAGGGCACTGACCCCCACCAACCCGATCCATGGCCACAGAACCGGGGAAGGAATCACCCAGCTGGCAGCGGCAGGAACGGCACCCATGGGAAGCTGAAACAGGGTCATATAGAACAGAATGGTCAGAGGAGAATCGGTTTGCGCCAGTTTCCGGGTAAGGGTATGGGACAGGCCATAGCAGACAGCACCCAAGAGGACGGCAATGGCCGCTGGATGGACAATGGCTGCACCGGGCCTCAGGATGATGAGCATGCCGGTCAAGCCCAGACAGATCGCGGTGATCCGGGGCCCGGTAAACCGTTCCCTGAGCAGGAAAGCTGCCAGCAGGGCGGTCCACACCGGCACGGTGAATTCAATGGCAAATACTTCGGCCAGAGGAATGGCGGCGATGCCAAAAAACCAACCGAACTGACCCCCGAAATGGGCGATATTACGAACCAAATGCATCAAAACCCGGGAGGATCGCATGGATCCTTTCCGGGTTTTGATGATAAAGGCCGTCACAATGACCAGACCGGTCAGGCTTCTGAAAAACAGAATCTGAAATGTGGAAAGCTCCCGGCTCAACTCCCGGCCACCCACAGCCATGGCTGCAAACGAAAACAGCGTGCCTGCCATCCATAGACCAGCCGTTACCGCCGGATGAAGTGAAACAATCGAAGTCACAAAAAATTGTATCCTTTGTCTGAAACGCTCTGTGTCATTTAGGATACCCTCAGGGCGATTGTCAATGAAAAAATGTCCTGCCGCACCAAGGAATGACAGGCTTGTCACGTATCCATAACGGGCATTGAAAATCGATGGGAGCCAATTAAATCCTTGACAATGCCGTTCATCCTGTCTTAACTAATATACTACTCTCTCCCTGGATTGCGGAAAAAGTATGCATTGATATGACTTTTGAGTAGGCGATTATTCTTGCGCGATAAAAATTAGGGGTATGAAACATGTCTTTTGTCAAAGGGTTGTGCCGATGGATTGACCGGTGCAACTGGTGGATTGGCCGGGGGGTTTCCTGGGTCACCGGGCTGGTGGTGGTGGTGGTGTTTACTGATGTGGTGATGCGGTATGCCTTCAATACCAGTTTCGTGTTCGTCCAGGAACTAGAATGGCACTTGTTCGCGTTCATTTTCTTGATGGGTGCGGGCAAAACCCTGCTGAACGACGGACATGTGCGGGTGGATATCATCTACCAGCGGCTGGGTCCCAAAGGACAAGCCTGGATCAATTGTATCGGGGTGGTCCTGTTTTTGATCCCTGGCTGTTACCTGATCATTGAGACTTCTGCAAAATTTGCGTATCACTCCTGGGCCATTCTGGAAGGATCACCCGACCCCGGAGGCATCCCTTACCGCTTTTTGATCAAGTCCTGTATTCCTGTCGGATTCATGCTGATTCTGCTGCAGGGAATTTCCCTGGGAATCAAAAGTTTTTTCACCATTGTCGGCAAGGATCTGGAAAGGGAAATAAAAAACTGATGGAATACCTTCCCGGTTGGATGTTTCTGGCCCTTACCATTCTGCTTATGGCAGGCTTTCCCGTCACTTTCACCCTGCTTGGTACGGCCCTTTGTTTTGGATTGATCGGATTCGGATGGGATTTTTTCAACCTCCTGCCTTTACGCATCTGGGGTGTCATGGGCAATGTCACCCTGCTGGCGGTTCCCCTTTTCGTATTTATGGGGGTGATGCTGGAACGTTCCGGTCTGGCTGAAGATCTTCTGGATACGATGGGTCTGGTGTTTGGTCGCATCAGGGGAGGACTTGCGATATCCGTTGTTATCGTCGGGGCCCTGCTGGGGGCGTCCACAGGTATTGTGGGGGCAACCGTCGTCACCATGGGGCTTTTGGCCGTGCCCACCATGCTCAAACGTGGTTACCAGAAAGAGCTTGCCACCGGCACGGTGGCTGCTTCAGGAACGCTCGGACAGATTATTCCCCCAAGTATTGTTCTGGTTCTTATAGGGGATATTGTCGGGGTCCCGGTGGGGGACCTGTTCATGGGAGCGGTGTTTCCGGGTCTCATTCTTGTGGGTCTGTATATCCTGTACATTGTCATTGCCGTATTTATCAATCCGGACAGTGCACCGGCCATTCCCAAATCCGAACTGGATGCCCTGACCCCTTTGATACTATTGAAAAAAATAATGAAGGCCTTGTTCCCCCCGCTTTTTCTGATGGTGGCGGTTTTGGGGTCCATTTTCTGGGGGATCGCGTCTCCAACAGAAGCAGCGGCCGTGGGGGCGGTGGGCGCCACGATCCTGACCATTGCCAACCGCAAATTCAATTTGGAAATGCTTCAGAAGGTAATGGACTCTACCATGCAGTTGACCTGTATGGTGTTTATCATTCTCGTGGGTGCGGCGGCGTTCGGCCTGGTATTCAGGGGACTGGGCGGCGATCAACTTGTTAGAGGATTTTTGGGCGGTATAGCAGATGATCATGGCAAATGGTTCGTTCTTGTCACTGTCATGGGCCTGATTTTTATCATTGGATTTTTCCTGGATTTTATTGAAATCACTTTTATACATGTGCCGGTACTGGCACCCATCATGCTGGAATTCGGATTCGATCCGGTATGGTTCTGTATCCTGATCGCGGTAAACCTTCAGACATCCTTCATGACCCCGCCCTTCGGGTTCTCCCTGTTTTATCTCAAGGCAGTGACCCCTGTCGAAGTACGTACCGGACATATTTACCGGGGGATTGTTCCGTTTGTATTCTTTCAGCTGATCGGGCTGCTGATTGTGGCATTTTTCCCCATCGTGGTTACCTGGCTGCCAAAAGCGGTTTTTGGCAGCTGAGAAGCAATAATGCGGTTGAACCAAAAAAGGAGAAGATTACGATGAAACGGCGTGAATTTCTGAAAAAAACCGGGGTTGCAGCAGCGGCTGTAGCCGGCACCGCCCTGTCTGCTCCGGCGGTTATCGCCAAGGAAAAAACCTATCGCTGGAAAATGGTGACCACCTGGCCCCCGGGACTGCCGGTTCTTCAGACCGGGGCGGAGCAGTTTGCCAAGCGGCTGGAGCAAGTCACCGGCGGCCGTATAAAGATCCAGGTGTTTGCCGGCGGCGAACTGGTACCACCTCTGGGTGTGTTTGATGCGGTATCCGACGGGACCGTGGAGGTGGGCAGCGGGGCTGCCTATTACTGGGCCGGCAAGGTGCCGGCAGGCCAGTGGTTTTCCTCTGTGCCGTTCGGTCTCAACGCCCAGGGCATCAACGCCTGGTTCTACAGCGGCGGGGGCCTGAAATTGTGGGAAGAGGTGTATGCTCCTTTCAACCTGGTTCCCCGGCCCCAGGGTAACACCGGGGTACAGATGGGAGGCTGGTTCAGAAAAGAGATGAACACCATCGATGATTTCAAAGGCTTGAAAATGAGAATTCCCGGCCTGGGCGGAAAAGTGATCGCCAAAGCCGGCGGAACTGTTGTTCTGCTGCCGGGCGGAGAAATTTTCACCTCCCTGGAAAGAGGTGTCCTGGATGCCACCGAATGGGTGGGGCCGCTCCATGACTTGAGAATGGGATTCTACAAAGCGGCCAAATATTATTATTATCCCGGATGGCATGAACCCGGCACCTGTCTGGAAGTCATCTTCAATAAAAAGGTGTATGATGAGCTTCCGGCAGATCTCAAAGCCGCAGTCGACGCCGTGGCCATGGAAACCAACTTCTGGAGCCTGTGCGAGTTCGAATCCGGCAATGGTGCCGCCCTTCAGGAACTGATCACCAAACACAAGGTGAACCTGGTAAGGTTCCCGGATCCGCTGCTGGATGATCTTCGAAAGATGGCCAAAGAAACGTTGGAGGAGGAAGCTGACAAGGATGCCGCCTCCAGAAAGGTCCATGAAGCCTTCAAGAAATTCAAGGAACAGGTGGGCGTCTGGGGATCCGTATCAGAGCAGCCCTACTATGATGTACTGGCAGATAGATATGCGTTGAAACAATAACCCGCACTGAAAAAAACAGGATTCAGAACGCCTTTGTGCGGACAGCCGTGCAAAGGCGTTTTTACCTTGGGCCGCGATCCGCTTGTTATCAACGGAAACGATGGAATGCAAATACACATGACGATACTTCAGGGAATAGCAGGTTTGGCCGCCTTTGTGGGGCTGGCCTGGATGATCAGTGAAAACCGGGGCCGGGTAAACATCAAAACCATTGCCATCGGCTTGGGGCTTCAATTTCTGCTGGCCCTGATTTTTCTCAAGATCCCGCTGCTGAGCCAGGGATTTGTCCTGCTCAATCAGGTGGTTCTGGCCCTGGAACAGGCCACCCGGGCCGGCACTTCCATGGTATTCGGCTACCTGGGGGGCGGCCCTTTGCCCTTTGAAGAAAAATTTGCCGGTGCATCCTTTATCCTGGCATTTCAGGCCCTGCCGTTAGTGCTGCTCATGAGTGCGTTGTCTTCATTGCTTTTTTACTGGAAAATTTTGCCCTGGGTGGTTCAGAAATTTTCCCGGGTGCTTGAAAAACTGTTCAAACTGGGCGGGGCTGAAGGCTTAGGCGTGTCTGCCAATATTTTCGTGGGCATGGTGGAGTCCCCTCTGTTTATCCGGCCTTATGTCCGTTCCCTGACCCGCAGTGAACTGTTCGCCTTGATGACTTCGGGCATGGCCACCATCGCCGGCACCATGATGGTGCTGTATGCCAACATCCTGGGGGACATCATCCCCAATGTGTTAGGCCATATCCTGGCCGCCTCCATCATCAGCGCGCCGGCCGCCATCACTGTGGCCAAAATCATGATCCCGGAAACCCGCCCGGTCACTTCTGGAAATCTGACCGAACCGGACCCGGCCACCAGTTCCATGGATGCCGTCACCCGGGGCACCCTTCAGGGCGTGGAACTGCTCATCAACATCATTGCCATGCTCGTGGTGCTGGTGGCACTGGTGCATCTGGCAGATATCCTGCTCAAAATTCTGCCGGTTGTGAACGGCACGCCCCTGACACTGCAGCGGATTTTCGGATGGATCATGTCACCGGTGGTATGGCTCATGGGCGTTCCCTGGGCTGAAGCCGGCATCGCCGGAGGGCTGATGGGCACCAAAACCATTATCAACGAATTCGTGGCCTACCTGAACCTGGCCGGGCTGCCGGCAGACAGTCTGGGGCCGGACAGCCGCCTGATCATGCTTTATGCCATGTGCGGATTTGCCAACCCCGGCAGCCTGGGCATCATGATCGGCGGGTTGGGCACAATGGCGCCGGACCGCCGGGGAGAGATCGTGTCCTTGGGTCTGAAGTCCATTATCGCCGGCACCATTGCCACCTGCATGACCGGCGCCATTGTGGGATTACTTGGCTGACAGACGGTCCTGAATGGCCGAATACACCGACCGGGTGACCGGGGTGGGAACGCCCAGTTCAGCCCCCTGCCTGAGAATCGTCCCCCCGTACAGATCGCCTTCATTCAACCGTCCTTTGGATGCCACATCCCGGTGATAGGATGTTTTTGTATCATAGGGAAATTGAGCCGCCATGGCCAGCTGCTTTGGGATGATATGTTCCGGCAGTTCAACCCCTTGGGCTGTGGCAATGGCATATATTTCTTGCATGATTTCACGGGCCGTCTGTGTTGCCTGTGAATCCCCGGCCACTTCACCGATGGTTTTGTTGAAAAACACCGTGGTCAGGGCAAAGGCTGAGATAAACAGGTATTTGCTCCAGATATCCGGATAAGGATCAGTGCGCCATTGATAATTGATCTGCATGGCATCGAAAAAATCAGTGTGATGCCTTTTTGCCTGATGGCCTGGAGGTGATCCCCCCTGGCCACAAAAAAACAGTCATACGCCAACCGATGGTCTTGATTGCATGTGTGGGCGATTTTAGCGCCGAAAAAACCGCCGATACCCCCCGTGCCATAGATACAGATCCTGTGGATTTTCCTTTTTTCATTCATGTTCAATTTTCCTCATGTGCCGGTTTTATCGAGCAGCTCCGATAGGCCCCACTGTTTTTCCACTTGCAGGTATTTAATTTTTTTCAAAGGCTTTGGCGGAACAAAGGACATGGCTCTTTCAGACAGAGCCGTGATGGACAGTGCCGGGTTCACCCCCAGATTGGCCGGTATCATGGACCCGTCCGCCACCCGCATATTTTTATACCCCATAACCTGATTTCTGTCATCGATTACCCCTTTTTCCGGATCTGTGTGCGCACTGCATCCCCCCATGATATGGGCCGTGATGGGCGCATTCAGATACACTTCTGAAAAAATGCTGATTGGAATACCGTCCACCCGCCGGGCCAGGCGCCGGACAAAGTCATGGGCAACGGGGATGTAGACCGGATTTTTTTTGTCACTGGCCTGGCCGGATCCCAGGGTTTTGACAAACGGCCAGAGCCACCTATGTTTGCGGGACACATTCAGGTAATTGTCATGGGTCTGCATCACCAGGACGATCAGGTTTCTGCGGGCGAATCCAAAGGGGTTCAGCAACCGGAAAAACGACACCGGATGCTGAAACACATTGGCGACATACCGGCATATCCGGGGAACCCGGCCCCCGCCATCGGTCATCAGCACCGCCAGAAGTCCCAGAAAATCATTGCCCTGGGCATACCGGACCGGTTCCATGTGGGTGTTGTCGTCCGGATGCACACTCGATGTGATGGCCACCCCTTTTGAAAAATCCACGGCACTCGAGTTGGCTCTGACCGACAGAATGGCTTCACTGTTGGTTCGGACCCGTTGCCCCAGCTGATCCGACAACTTCGGCAGCCGGCCTTTCTCCTTCATGGCCAGCAACAGGGACAGGGTTCCCAGGACCCCTGCGGACAAGACAACGCCTTTTGTGCGATAAACCGCTTTGGGACCCCGAACCCCCGTGGTCTTTACGGCTGTGATCCGGTATCCCTCAGACCCGTCATCCGACAGAGGCAGAATATCTGTCACCCGGTGTTCGGGGATGATCTGTGCGCCGAATTTTTCCGCAAAAAACAGATAATTTTTATCCAGTGTATTTTTGGCATCTTTCCGGCACCCGGTCATGCACGCCCCGCACAGTTCACACCCCACCCGGTCCGGCCCTTGTCCCATAAAATAGGGATCTTTGGCTTTTTTTCCCTGTTCCCCGAAATACACCCCCACCCGGGTTTTGCAAAAGGTATTTTCCCGGCCGTATTCCGCGACGGTCTGCCGCATCAGATGGTCTGCCTCGCCGACATACCGGTTTTCCGTGGCTCCCAGCATTTTTGCCGCCAGATCGTAATAGGGCATCAGGGCGGATTTTCCTCCCAGCCGCCGGACCACATCATTTTCAAAAAAACCATCCGGCGGCACATACAGGGTATTGGCATAATTCAGACTGCCGCCGCCCACGCCGGCACCGCTCAATATGAAAATATCATTGAGCAGGTTCATCCGCTGAATGCCATATAACCCTATTTTCGGCATCCACAGGTATTTGCGCAGATGCCAGTTGGTTTTGGCAAAATCATCCCCGGCCCACCGTTTCCCCGACTCGATGACGCCCACCTTGTAGCCTTTCTGGGACAGGCGCATGGCAGAGACACTGCCGCCGAAACCGGAGCCTATGACAAGATAGTCAAAATTAAACACCGGCTCGGTCATTGTTTCCTCCATCACAGATATTCAGTGTCTTGCTGATCTCCGGTCCCGTAACACGCAGCTTAATGGCTATGAGTTTCATAAAATTCAGGTTACAAGGTTGCACCAAACCGGTCAAGCCCTTCCAATAAAACGGTCGTTTTAAAAAAAATCATTGACTTTCATATTTTTTTTGAATATTGAATTTTGTATACAATATTCAAAACGCTATTGCAGGGAAAGGAAAATGACACATCAAGGTCACAAATCCATTAATTTAGGGGATGAATATGAAAATCTGGACCAGAAAGCCTACCAGATAATCAAAGACATGATCGAAGACCGGATTCTTCTGCCAGGCCATAAAATTCCCCAGGAAAAACTGGCAAAAGAACTGGGAATCAGCCGGACCCCTCTGATCAGCGCATTGAAATTCCTTGAACATGAAAAACTGGTGGAAGTGAAACCCAGGCGGGGATTTTTTGTGCGCCTGTTCACAAAAAAAGAGATGATCAGTATCTTTGAAATCAGGGAAGTGCTGGAAGGTCTTACTGCCAGACGTTCTGCCCAGGCCATTACCGATGAAGAGTGCCGGACCCTGCAGCAGATTTTTGCACCATTCAGGGAAATGGCAGACATTACAGATATTGTCGCCTATTCACGGGCGGACAGAACCTTTCATACCATGATCACGAAAATGGCTTCCAGGGAATTTTTGTCCAACATGCTGCAAACTTTCAATATCATCAGCCTGGCCTACCAGAATGTCACCACCGAAGGGCTGATCCGCCACCCCAATGATACCATTCAGGACCATGAACAGATCACCCAGGCCATCTGCGACAGGGACCCCGAGGGGGCTGAACATCAGATGAAACTGCATTTCAAGAAAACCATCGACATACTGGAACAGGAAATCGATGATATCAAATAATCAACCATCAAAAAGGAGGTGCTGTATTTAACCATTTTTAATTGGACAAAGGTGCAGGAAAATCCGCCTGCCAACACACATCAATCCATGTTTTGGAGAAATTAAAATGAAAAAAATCATTATTGCAAGTCTGGTACTGGTGATGGCCCTGGCCCCTCTGGCATGGGCCAAAAAATCGTTTCCCAGCAGAAACATTACCGCAGTGGTGGTCTGGGGTGCCGGGGGCGGCACGGATACCTGTGTCCGGATCATCACGGCGGAAATGCAGAAATTCATGGACGTCAACATCAATGTCATCAACAAGACCGGGGGCGTTGCCGGTTCCGTGGGCATGAGCCACGCATACAGCCAGAAACATGACGGATATACCCTGTGCGGCCTGTCCGAATCCAATGTGACCGCCGGTGTCCAGGGCGGATGGGACAAAAAATTCGATGTCTGGGATACCTTTATTGTGGGGGGGTCCCCGGATCTCATCTCTGTAACCGCAGATGCGCCCTATCAGACCATCCAGGAGCTGATCGAAGCTGCCAAAAAAAATCCCAAATCCATTAAAGCCGCTGCCAGCGGTGCAGGTTCCATCCATCACCTGAATCTGCTGGCCGTTGAAAACGGGTCGGGCGCACAATTTCATTTCATCCCCTACAAAGGATCCGCTCCCAGTCAGAATGCCGCCATGACCGGCGAAGTCACCGTGGTAGTCACCTCTCTGGCCGAACAGCAGCAGCTGCTCAGGGGCGGCAAACTGCGGGCTCTTGGCATGCTGATTCCGGATAGCTTCGAGGTGGCGGACCTGGGAACCATCCCCTCTGCGTTTGATGCATATCCCGGGCTTTCCAAGTACCTGCCCATTTCCCAGGCCATTGGCTTTGCCGTGCCTGCGGATGTTCCCCGGGAAGCCAAAGATGTCCTGGTGGACACCTTCAACAAGGCCATGGCCACTGATAAGGTGAAAACCTGGGCAAAGGAAAACTATTATCTGCTGTCCGGAAAAACCGGGGCTGAATCAAAGGCCGTGTTTGATGCCCTGGAATCCAATTTCGCCTGGACCCTCTGGGAGCTGGGTGCGGCCACGGTGAGCCCGGAAACGCTGGGAATACCGAAACCATAAATAAACGCTTTGCCCGGATGGGCTAAAAACCATAAAAGAACGGGTTAAAAGAGGGCTGGTGTCAAATGACACCAGCCGGGGACCGGACCTGCAGGTCCATGCCAGTGAATCTCACAGGTCCGGTTCTTAATTCAAGACTATAATCTTTAATCAAGGATTGTTCAACCATGATGGACAAGGACCGGCTGCGGAAAGCAGACATTTTTTCAGGAATCACATTTTCTGTTCTGGGGCTTTATATCATTTCCCAGGCAGTGAAAATGCCCATGAAGGGCTCCTGGGGCGGTGTTCACAATGTATGGTATGTATCTCCGGCCCTGTTTCCGCTGCTTGTGGGTGCCTTGATCACCCTAACAGGAGGCCTGTTGGTCAGAACCGCCATGAAAGAGGTCGGTTTTGAAGCGGTGAAACAGGTGGGCAGATATCTGCTTTCCCCGGCGTTTTCAACCTTTTTGAAACAGGAGAGCACCATCCGGTTTTATGCGGTTATCACTGTTTTGGTCAGCTTTGTGTTCGGGTTTGTTCCCCGGGTTGACTTTTTTCTGTCGGCCATCGCCTTTCTGCTGGTATTCATCCTGCTTTTTTACCTGGAAGATGCCCGCATCCTGATGAAACTCTTCCGGTTTTATGCCTGCCAGCTCCTGATATTTCTGGTTCTGTTTCTGACCCCGCTGCACACCCTCCTGACCGGGATTATCCCGTATCCCGCAGACATCTTGATGCTGGGCTTCATCCTTTCCTTTGCCCTGTATGCCCATGGGTTTTGCAAAAAAAACGACCTCCTGAAAAAAAAGTATATGACCGGGCTCATCGTGGCCGTGATTGCACCCCTCTTTATCGGGATCTGTTTCAAATATTTGCTGCTGGTCCCCATGCCATTTGAAGGCATGGTGATCGCTGTGCTGGATTATCTCTGGTATCTGTAAAAACCAGACACATAGGAGTGACCTTTTTCAATGATACTGCTTGAGCGAATTGGCTCCTTTTTCACGATTCTGCTGGGTCTGGCATCTGAACCGCTGAACCTGGCCATATTGTTCGGTTCGGTTGTCATGGGCATCCTGTTCGGTGCCATGCCTGGACTGACATCCACCCTGGGGGTGGCGCTTCTGACCGCCCTGACCTACGGCATGGATACCTCGCTTGCCATGATCTGCCTGCTGGCCATCTATGTGGGCGGTACTTACGGGGGCTCCTATGCCGCCATCCTGATCAACATTCCCGGCACGGCGGCGGCAGCAGCCACGGCCATGGATGGCTACCCTCTGGCCTGTAAAGGGGAAGGGGGAAGGGCCATCGGTTTGACCACCACTGCATCGGCCATCGGCACCATCATCAGCATGCTGTTTGTGGTCAGTATTTCTCCGCTGATCTCCAGATTCGCCCTGCAGTTCACCTCTTTCGAGTTCTTTTTGCTGGCGTTTTTCGGTATCCTGATCAGCGGCACCCTCACCAGCCCGGATCTGGTGATCAAAGGATGGATTGCAGGGTTGCTGGGCCTGTTTCTGGCCTGCATCGGCAGAGACCTGCTTCAGTTCTATCCCCGGTTCACTTATGGTATCCCGGATCTTGAATCGGGCATAGAGGTGGTGCCGGTGCTCATCGGCGCGTTTGGCATCCCCCAGATCATCGGGGTCATCAAAGACCGGTTCCAGATCGGCAAGACCCAGAAATTGCAGCGCATACTTCCAGAAATCGGTACCGTGCTCAAAAACATTCCCGCCATTATCCGGTCTGCCCTGACCGGGGTGGGCATCGGAGCGGTACCCGGTATCGGAGAGGATATCGCCGGATGGGTGTCCTACGGCACAGCCAAAAACACATCCAAACACCCTGAAACATTCGGCAAGGGAGAAATCCAGGGTGTGATTGCCAGTGAAACCGCCAACAACGCCTGTGTGGGCGGGGCCATGATCCCGCTTTTGAACCTGGGAATCCCGGGCAGCCCGCCGGCAGCCATGCTGCTGGGGGCTTTGATGCTCCACGGGGTTACCCCCGGCCCCATGATCACTTTTGAGCATCCCAATTTTATTCTTGAAGTGGCGGCCATCCTGCTGCTGGCCTCCATGGCCATGTGGGTGGCGGGCATGCTTCTGGCAAAACAGGTGGTCAAAGTACTGCGCATTCCCACCCAGGTGTTCATGCCGGTCATCGCCATGCTCTGTGTGATCGGATCATATTCCCTGGGCCTGAACATTTTCAACCTTTACCTGATGCTGCCCGTGGGCATCATCTGCTATTTTCTGACCACCATGGGATATCCCATCGCCCCACTGGTAATCGGGGTGATCCTGGGCCCCATGGCCGATGAAAATCTCCGGCGGGCCCTGATGGTTTCCGAGGGCAGTTTTTTACCGGTTTTCCAGCGGCCCGTGTCTTTGATCCTGTTTCTGATCATTGTCTGGACCATTGCCAGCCAGCTGCCCTGGTTTAAACGTAAATTGTCCGCCATAAAAAAAGCGGTATTTAAACAGTCATTGTGATTGATGCGACACACCCTTTACTTTGGAGAGACCCCATGCTTAAAATGGCTATTATCACCGGTTTTCTGTCCCGGACAACCGACCGGTTCCATGAATACAACACCCCGTTGTCCCTGGAAAAAAAATTTGCGCTCATGACAGAAATTGACGGGTATGACGGGGTGGAAATCGTGTTTCCCTATGAAGTCAATGATGCGGATGCCACCCGTAACGCCCTGGCCGCCCACAACCTCAACGTGGCTGCGGTGAATGTCAATGTAAAGGCTGAACCTGTATTCAGAAACGGCGGGTTGACCTCGACAGATGCAGCCATCCGCAACCAGGCCGTGGACCTGATCTGCCGGGCCAAGGATTTTGCCGCAGACATCGGCGCGGACAAGGTCACCTGCTGTCCTCTGGGGGATGGATATGAATTTGCTTTTCAGTATGATTATGCTGCCGCCTGGAAACATCTGGTGGACGCCCTGGCAAAGGCTGACGACCACAACCGGACCATGCCCCTTTTTATTGAATACAAACCCAGTGAAACCCGGGGCCGCTGCTTTGTGGACACGGCAGCCAAAACCCTGTGCCTGCTCCATGACATACAGCCCCGCAACATGGGGGTGACCATTGATTTCGGCCATTCCATCTACGGCAATGAAAACCCGGCCGAGGCCGTAGCCATGCTGGCCGGCAGCCGATACCCCTATTATATCCATGTCAATGACAATGACGGCAAATGGGACTGGGATTATTTCTGCGGCACCAAGCACTTTCTGGATTACGTGGAATTTCTGTATTACCTGAAAAAATATGATTACACCGACTATTTCACCTCGGACACCTCTCCCACCCGGTGGGATATCAAGGGAACCTTTCAAGCCAACAGCCGCCTGACCAATAAAATCTGGAACCTTCTGGACACCATCGATTTGTCCGCCCTGGAAAACCGGATGGCCAGAGGGGATTACCTGAAAACCTGGCAGTTTATCGAGCGCCATATATTTGGTTTGAAATAAGGGGGAAACCATGCCGGAAAAACCGCTGTATATCACCGCTGTTTCACAATCTCTGCCGCCGGAATGGCCCGAGGATCTGCTGCCCGATATCTGCCGGCATGTGGCACAAGACAGAACCAAAATCGTTGTTCTGGATGATGATCCCACCGGTACCCAGACGGTTCACAGCCTGCCGGTACTGACCACCTGGGAGGTGCCGGCCCTGGAAAAGGAACTGACGAACAGTGGCTCCGCATTTTTTATCCTGACCAACTCCAGGGCACTGCCCAGGGACCAGGCCTGCCGTTTAGGACAGGCCATCGGCACCAACCTGAAACAGGCCGGACGGAACACCGGCGTTCCCATATCAATTATCAGCCGCAGCGACTCCACCCTGCGGGGACATTTCCCTTTTGAAGTGGATGCCGTGGCCCATGCCATGGGGGATACCGGCCTGCCGTATCTGATCTGCCCTTTTTTTCTGGAAGGGGGGCGGTTCACCATCAACAATATTCACTATGTCCGTGAAAAAAACCAGCTGATCCCCGCAGCCAGCACATCCTATGCCAAAGATGCGGCATTCGGGTTTCTTCACTCAGATTTGCGAGAATGGGTCGCTGAAAAAACCGGCCGCAAAATCACGCCTGGGGATGTGACCTGTGTCACCCTTGATGATATACGAAACCACGGGCCGGACCGGGTGGCAGACCTTCTCATGACCGTGCCGGGACCCGGGGCATGTATTGTCAATGCCATGTCATACCAGGATATCCATGTGCTGGTGGCCGGGCTGTTGAAGGCCCAATCCCTGGGCAGGCGGTTTCTGTTCCGTACCGCAGCCAGCTTTGTCCGGGTAAGAGCCGGCGTGGTGCCGCATCCGGGTCTGCTGTCCCAAAAAGAGCTGAGCCGGAATAATGCCCGGGCCGGTGCCCTGTTCATTGCCGGATCCTATGTGCCCAAGACCACGGACCAAATCACGGCCCTGATCCGCCACACCGATATTCTGCCCGTGGAAATTCCGGTGGAACTCCTGCTGGACAAGACTGTGCGGGAAAAGACCATACAACAGACCGGAAAACAGGTGACCGAAGCATTGCATGCCGGCCTGGACACCCTGATCTACACCAGCCGGAAGCTGATCTCTGACACAGATCCCGGCCACAGCCTGAGCATCGGCCAGTCAATATCCGACGGCCTCGCAGATATCGTCCGGTCCATATCCTGCCGGCCCCGGTTTATACTGGCCAAAGGCGGCATCACCTCCAGTGACATGGCCACAAAGGGGCTGCAGGTCCGGCGGGCCATGATCCTGGGCCAGATCCTTCCCGGGGTGCCGGTATGGCAGCTGGGAGACGAGTCTGTGTTTCCAGGGATGCCCTATATCATTTTTCCCGGCAATGTGGGGAATGACGATGCCCTGGTCCGGATACACGACACATTACACACACCCGTGTCATAAATAGGTGAAAATAATGCCATGCTGATCCCCACCCATAAGCTTCTGTCCCATGCCCGCCGGCATTCCTATGCTGTCGGGGCTTTTAACGTATATAACCCGGAAGGTGCCCTGGCCGTCTGCATCGGGAATGTCCACGGCAGATATACCAGGCCGCCCCGGCTGGATTTTGACCGGCTGGCAGCCATTGAAAAATGTGTGGCAGTTCCCCTGGTGCTCCATGGCACTTCCGGCCTGCCCGAAGAGATGATCGTTCAGGCCATCCGCCTGGGTGTCTGCAAATTCAATGTCAACACCGAGATCCGACTGGCTTATGTGGACCGGCTGGCCACCCTTTTTCAGGACAATGGCAGACCGGAACTGGTTGCCATCATGAAACAGGGCATTGATGCCATGAAAGAACCTGTCAAAGAAAAAATCCGGCTTTTTGGCGCTGTCAACAAGGCGGCACACCACTTAAACTGATGTAACAGACCCGACTTTAGGAGAAGAACATGTCAAAACACACGGTAAAATCCATCCAGGAAATGAGAAACAACAACGACATCATCACCATGCTCACGGCCTATGACTACCCCACCGCCAAAAAGATCAACGATGCCGGCATCGACATGATCCTGGTGGGGGATTCCTGCGCCATGGTGGTGCATGGCCACCCCAACACCCTGACCGCCACCATGGACATGATGGTGCTGCACTGTGCCGCCGTGGCCAGGGCCTGCGACAGAACCATGGTGGTGGCGGACATGCCTTTTGGCTCATTCCAGTACAGTATCGAAGACACCATGAAAAATGCGGCCCGGTTTGTCACCGAAGCCAAGGTGGATGCGGTGAAGTTTGAAGCCACCCACAACCACATTGCCAAAACAAAAGCGGTGGTGGAAATGGGGATCGCCTGCGTGGGGCATGTGGGGCTCCACCCCCAGGCCGTGGGAGCGCTTGGCGGCCTCAAGGCACAGGGAAGAGATGTGACTTCTGCCAGAAAAGTAGTGTCTGAAGCCCTGGCGCTCCAGGAGGCGGGCGTGTTTGCCATCATCTTTGAAGCGGTGCCCACCAAACTGTCCGATTATGTGACCCGAAAACTGGACATTCCCACCATCAGCATCGGCGGCGGGCCAAAGTGCTCCGGCCAGCTGCTGGTAACCCCGGATGTCCTGGGCATGTACGACAATTTCACCCCCTCTTTTGCCAAGCAATACGCCAATGTCGGACAGGTGATGACCGATGCGTTCACCCAGTATGCCAAAGAGGTCAAATCCGGTATCTTTCCGGATGACAATTACTCCTATGGCATGTCGGACAAGGTCCTTGAATCCATTATCAAAGAGTTCGGTGCAGTGTAAATCAGCCTTTTCAGTCACTTGCCGCAGTGACTGACCGGTCGGGTGCCGGACACTGCGGCGGCGGGAAAGCGCTTTCAGGGAGAAACGATACGAACATGGGCAGACTCATATTTTCCATTGGTCTGGTGATACTGGGCATCGGGGCCGGTTATGTGGTACAGACCGCTGTCAATAAACGTCCGGTTCCGGTGCCCATGGATAACTGGCGCAGAACCCTGCAAAAAACCGCCCTGCTGTTCTTGAATCCTGTGGCCATTCTCGGGGCCACCTGGGTGGCGGATATCCAGAACATCCAGATGGCCGCCCTGCCTTTTCTGGGCGCAACAGCGCTGATCACCGGCAGCATCCTGGCATTTTTTTCCGCCAGGATGCTGCGCCTGAATTCCCTGCAGACCGGCAGCTATGTCGTGTGCGGCGGGTTCACCAATATCGGGTCCCTGGGAGCTCTGTTCTGTTTTATTTTTTTGGGAGAAAAAGGATTTGCCCTGGTTCCGTTTTACAAATTGTTTGAAGAGTCCCTTTATTACGCGGTGGGGTTTCCCATTGCCAAGTCCTTCAGCCGGGATGCCACCCAGACTCCCACGTTCATCAAACGCCTCACAACTGCGGTCACAGACCCCTTTGTCCTGGTGGCTGTTTCGAGCATTGCCGCTGGCCTTGTCCTCAACCTGTCCGGCATTCCCCGCCCGGCATTCTACGGCCCGGTCAATTCTGTTTTCATCCCCCTGGCCGCGTTTCTGCTGCTGGTGTCCATCGGCATGGCCATGCGCTTTTCAAGTGTGCACACCTATTTGAAACCGGGGCTGATCATCGCCGCAATCAAGTTTGTGATCATTCCATGCGTGATTGCCGGTACCGGATATGCCCTGGGGCTCGGCCAAATCGAAGACGGCCTTCCTTTGAAGGTGGTCTTGATCCTGTCCGCCATGCCTGTGGGGTTCATCGCCATGGTTCCCCCCACCCTGTACCATCTGGACGTCGATCTGGCCAATGTCTGCTGGCTGATCACCAATGCCGGCCTGCTCCTGGTTATCCCGGCCCTGTTTTTTCTGATATAACAACAGACGTTTTCACCCTGTCATTTTTTTTCTTTTGGAAACGGAACCATACGCCAGGAAAAAATGTTTTCTTTGGCCAGGATGCCGGACACGTTCGCTGCCAAAACCAGGTCTGGATTCAACATATCCAGAAGTGCATAATCCAGGCCGGCGGCTGCCAGCATGGACAAATAGCTCTGTTCGACGACCAGGCGTGCTCGCTTGTCCGGGGCATTGGTCCCCAGATTGGAGATACCACCGATGGTCCGGACCGAGAACCCCAGGAGATCGGGCAGGGTGCGGATCACCTCCAGCACGTGCCTGGCCTGGACAATCCCGTCCGCCCAAGCCCCCCGGGCTTCACAGGATTTGACCAGGGCCTGCACCGGTTCCGGATCCAACCGCTGCAGGGCGCGGCGGATGTCCGGCCGGGTGATCCGCAGGTTATCGGCGATCAGTTTCATCACCGGCTCCCGTACCGGTATAAGGCCCCCGCAACGGCCACAGAAAAAACTCGGACAGCGGTTTGTGCCCGACCCCCACAGGCCCGTCATTTGTGTACAGGACCCAGGCATATGTGGTATCATACCGGCTGGTGGTGCCGGACCAGTAAAAATCCTGAACATCTGTAAACGGATGATCCCCAGGCAGGGCCGGTGAGTGGTAATCCATGTCTGTGAGACTTTCCAGTTCCCGGATTTCCGGGACCCGCCAGTCATCCTGTCCGTGTACCCGGTCCCGGTTCATCCGGTCGACCCGGTCAAAGGCGGTTTTCCAGTCCATGGGACCATCAAAGGGATTGGCATTTTTCAGCCAGACCAGGCCGGTGCCGGTGTCATGGACACAGTCCTCCTCTGAATTGAACCGTGGCTCCGGCCAGGGAGTTCCGGCCTGAAACGCGCCGTCCTGGCCGGACCCAGAACAGTCCATCCGGTTGCCGGACCCGTCATAACAGACGGTCTGTCCGGTCCGGCGCACCCGGGATCCGCCGGGATCGATCTCCCGCACCGGCCAGACCATGTAGGAGCGATGCTTCATTCCCTTGAACACCCGGGCCTCTCCCAGGTGGATATACCAGGCCTGGTCCGGCAGCCTTGCACAGGTGGTGGAGGTCCAGTAATACCCGTGAAAGATACCGGTAAACAAATGCCCGCTTTCGATGCTGGGATTGATAACCTCATGACTCATCAGGCTGAACAGCTCCCGGCGGTTGGGCAGTTTCCAGTCATGATACCCGAACAGCCCGGTTTCATTGAATGCCTTTATCTCTGCCAGGGCCTCCTCCCAGGTCAACGGAAATTCCACCAGACCCGCATCCCGGGGCCACATCAGACC
>JAIPDL010000061.1 GCA_021737695.1 Desulfotignum sp.
GCAGATATCAAAAGTAGTCGGGGGTCTTACCAGGGACTTTTATCGACAATCAACAGCGGCTGGCGGGTTTTTGATCTATTTTTTAACCGGACCGGATAAATCAACAGGGTGAATCCAGATGAACACTCAAATCTTCCAGGCAAATTTTAAAACTGTGGCAGGCAAATCCAGGCTATGGAAAGCAGGTTCCTCTACTTTTACCCAAGGAATAGACACCGGGGCTTCGACCCGGTTAATGTAACAAATAAGTTGGAGCAGACCTGCTGCGGCATTTTTTTTGATGGTGTCTTGGCCGCTCAACTTAACGTTGCACGTTTAAGCAAAAATAGTTTAATCCAAACCATGTGGATAAAAAAATGAAACCCAAAATACAGGAAAAAAAAGGGCTGTCGCGCAGAACATTTTTAAAAGTTACTGGTACCATTGTTTTTGCAATAGGAAGTAACGGTTATCTGCTGAACGTTTGCGGGGCAAAAGAAGGAGGAACAGGAATACCAGTCTCAAATGGATACCTCGTGGTTGATGTTGAAAAATGCCAGGGATGTATCAGCTGCATGCTGGCCTGTTCCCTTGTTCATGAAGGGGCACAAAGTACTTCTCTTTCCAGAATACAGATCATGCAGGATTCATTTGGAAAATTCCCGGATGACCTGACCATTGAACTGTGCAGGCAATGTGAAAAGCCGGCCTGTGTGGAAGCCTGCCCTGAAGGTGCCCTTACAGCCAATGCCGGGTTTGGACATGTGCGCATGGTGGATAAAGAAAAATGCACGGGCTGCGGCAGTTGTTTTACAGCCTGTCCATATACTCCGGCAAGGCTGACGGTTATGGAAGATGAAACCTTTAACCGGCAGTTGAAGAGCCTGAAATGCGATCTTTGCGCTAATGCCCCTCATCACTGGGATGAAAAAGGCGGTGGACCGGATGGTAAACAGGCCTGTGTGGAAGTCTGCCCTGTGGGTGCCATTGCCTTTACCAAAACGCTCCCAATCCAGGAAGGAACATCTGGGTATAAAGTCAATCTCAGGGACAAAAACTGGAAAAGATTAGGTTATAAAGATTCTTGAGAAAAATCATGGAAAAATTTAACCCGGGCTAATGCAGCCAGATGAGGTATTAAGTATGAACGGATATGCCGGCAATATATTAAGCATTAATCTGAGTACCAGAAGTATTACCACCATCCCTACGAAAAAATATGAGCAATGGTTGGGTGGGCACGGAATGGGATCTGCCCTGTTTTTTGATATGGTTAAAGACAAAACCATTGACGGGTTTCACCCTGAAAATGTCATTACCCTGATGGGTTCACCCTTATGTGGTACGTTGGTACCCTCGGGCGCGGCCAGAACTGAAATTCAGGGGATTGGTGTCCAGTCTCTTCCCATTGGCTGGTTTACCCGGAGTAACTTTGGTGGACGGTTTTCAGCCATGCTCAAATATGCCGGCTGGGATGGTATTGCCATCCAGGGCCAAGCAGACAGCCGGGTATGGCTTGATATTAGAAATCACGACGTCAAGATAAGGGAATGTAACGAGCTGGGGCTGTGGGGGACCGATACCTGGGAATGCCAAAAAACCATCTGGAAGGATGTAGCAGGAGACGGGGTCTATGGTGACTGGGTTAAGATTAATGAAAAAGGCGATATAACCACACAACGCCCTGCGGTCCTGGCCATAGGCCCTGCAGGTGAAAATTTAAGCCGAATGGCCTGCCTGATCCATGACGCTGGAAATGGTGCAGGCCAGGGCGGTTTTGGCGCAATATTCGGGAAAAAAGGTGTTAAAGCCATCAGCGTCATCGGTACCGGCAGCGTCCGGGTGAATGATCCAAAAGCCTTGATGAAGTCGAGACTCTGGTTGAAAAAAGAGTATTCATTTGATCTGAAAAATCTGAAATTTCGAAATTTTACAGTGGGGTTCCATAGCCCGCCCGTTCCAATGGCCTTATACTCAGGTGGGAGACCCAGGGTAGGCCAGAGACCCCAGGCATGCGTTGGATGCACTGCCGGATGCCGGGGCCGCTACGAGGATGGTATTGGCAACGAGGCCATCTGTTTTAATTCCATATTTTATTATTTGGGCAAGTCGCTCTTAATCCAGCGTCAGGCTGCCGATCTGCTCAACAGGTATGGTTTAAACGCAGCAGAGATGTTTGTGGGTGAACTTTATCTAAAAAGGCTAAAAGACATTGGTGTTCTTGGAAAGGGTAAACAGATCGACTGTCCCCTTGATTTTGAACAATACGGTGAGCTGGCATATGCCGAGCAACTGGTTAAAGCCATTTCCTACCGCAATGACGGGAATGGGAACCTCCATCCCTTTGGCGATATCCTGGCCGAAGGTTTTGTCAGGGCTGCAAAAAACTGGGGCCGTCTGGATGGGAAAAAATCCGATCTTAAAACCGGCCTTCTTAAGTTTCCCCATTGGGGGCTGCCGATGCATAAGCTGGAGAGGTCCCAGCTTGATTGGGGTTACGGTACTATTTTGGGGGATCGGGACATTAATGAGCACTGTTTTGATATGCTAAGGGCATTTCCAACATATTATAAACAGGTTGGAAAAGAATTGCCCCCTTCCCAAAACGTTGTCAAAGTAATAACAGACAAGATGGAACCCTTTCAGGGGGATCTGAAAATGCTCGATTTCAGTACAGAAAACATGTACTCGGAGCATATGATCAAGCTGGTGACCTGGCATCGTTACTATACCCGATTCTGGAAGCAATCCATGCAGCTCTGCGATTTCCGCTGGCCGGATTTTCTCAACCTATACAGGCCGAATCAGGCAGGTGCCACAGGGATTGCTGAACAAAGATTTTTCAACGATGTTACCGGTAAGAATTTCTCATTTCTGGATGGTATCAATCTGGGCAAAAAGATCTGGAACCTGGACAATGCCATCTGGACCCTCCAGGGCAGGCACCGGGACATGGTCAGGTTTGCAGATTACATCTATACCAATCCCGGCACGACTCCTACTGGATACCCCGAATATATGCCAGGTATGAAAAACGGAAACTGGGATTATGTCATGACCTCCGGAAGACATTTTGACCCGGATCAATTCGAAGATTTCAAAACCCGTTTCTACCGATTCCAGGGCTGGCATGAAAAGACGGGTTCTCCCACACGCAAAACACTTGAATCCATTGGTCTTGCTTATGTAGCAGATGAGCTTGAAAAGAACGGGAAAATATAAATATATAAAGAAACACAACAAAAACATGCTGCGGACCTGCCGCAGTTGTGTGATTTAACAAAAACATCCAGCAGATTGCCGGACCCTTCGCTCCCGCTACGGGCACGTCAACCGCTGATGTTGGCGTTCATAGTGCCTGTGTCACAAAAGTCTAAAAACAGTACAACTCGAAAACCTAAATATCGCTTGGCTCAATAACCTAAAAACGATGCAACACAATAACCTAAATACAACGCATGAACACATATATTGGCCAACAATGCCGACACCACAAGATAAACTTGCAGAATCCCTTGATGTCCTCAAAAAATTTCAGGACCAGGGTGTTGTTGCAATCCAGGCAAAAAATATAACACGAACTCACCGGGAACGCCTTGTCAAAAACCGCTTCATCAAAGAAGTGATGAAAGGATAGTATATTCCCGCCCGGCCTGAAGAACCTGCCGGACAAAAATGATATGGAAATCAAGGGAAACCTGCGGATTATGAGCCGCCCCGCTGCTTTGATTTCATGTGCTCCAGGCTATTATTTACATAATCCTATAGAGGTCCGCGTTGCGATGTCCATGGTATCAGATGCCTCTGAGATCTTGCATAAGCTCCTTGAAGGCGGGCTGCTCGCGGTTACTGGCAATCATTTCAAGCTGTGCGCGATCTAATGCCTGCGCCCTTGCCTGACCAGACCGCCCCCTGGAAAATACCGGCTCAAGGGCGCAGACGCATCCCATCCCGCTATTGGATCAGGCGTTCAATTCTGACGGCCCCCACCTTGAATTCCGGAATCTTGGCCAGCGGATCAAATGCATTGGAACTGGTCAGGATATTGGTTGGATTTTCCCCGAAATGGATGGGTAAAAACAGGTTGCCGGGCATGACGTCCGTGGTGATCCGTGCCGATACCTCCATCTGACCTCTGCGGGAGGTCAAAAGCACGGGGTCATTTGATTTTATTTTAATGGTCATGGCATCATCCGGATGGATCTCCACATACCCGGTTTTCTGTTCCACATCCAGATGCCGGGACACCCGGGTCATGGTGCCGGTATGGAAATGGGCGAACATCCTGCCTGTTGTCAGCAAAAAAGGGTATTCCCCGCAGGCCAGTTCCGCGGGATCCTTGTATTCAATCGCGTGAAACTTTCCTTTGCCCCGGGCAAAGGTTTCCTTGTGCAGATACGGGGTGCCGGGATGATCCGGATTCGGGCAAGGCCATTGCAACCCGTTGATGCCCAAACGCTCATAGGTCATCCCGCCGTAGCTTTTTTCCGTGAGTCCTGTGATTTCATCAAATATTGTTTCTGCCGAATCATAATCCATGGCATATCCCATGGCCGAAGACAACCGTGAAATGATCTGCCAGTCCGGCAGCGTGTTGCCGACGGGGTCCTGGGCTTTTCGGGCCCGCATACACCGGCGTTCCGTGTTGGTAAAGGTGCCGTCCCGTTCGCCTAAGGCGGCCGAGGCAAAGATCACATCCGCTGACTGGGCCGTCTCGGACAGGAAAATATCCTGCACCAGGAGAAATTCCAGTTTTTTCAGGGCATGATTCAGATGGTTCCAGTCCGGGTCGCTGAGTTTGGGGTTTTCACCGATGATATACATGGCCTTGATTTTTTTCTGATCAATGGCCTCAATCATATCCGTGATGGTCAGGCCCGGTGTGCTGGACAGTTCCACCCCCCAGGCATCGGAGAATTTTTTATTGGCACCCGGATCGGATACAGGCTGGTACCCCGTAAACACGTTGGGCAGCCCGCCCATGTCACAGGCACCCTGGACATTGTTCTGGCCGCGCAACGGATTGATCCCGCCGCCTTTCACACCGACATTGCCGCAGAGCATGGCCAGGTTGCAGCAGGACTTGACGTTGTCCACCCCCGTGGTGTGCTGGGTAATTCCCATGGCATACAGCAATGCCGCCGGAGCGTTCTGGGAATACAGTTCCGCCATGCGGATGATATCTTTGGGGGCCACCCCCGTGATGTCAGACACCCGATCCGGGGTATACATGTCAATGACGGCCTTGAATGCGTCAAAGTCCTCACACCGGTCTGCAATATAATCGGGATGGTGCCATTGATTCTGGATGATGACATGCATCATGCCGTTGAGCAGTGCCACATCCGATCCCAGCCGGTGGTTCACGGACAGATCCGCCAGTCTTGCCAGCTGAATGTTGCGGGGATCCGCCACAATCAGTTTGGCTCCGTTTTCCTTGGCCTGGATAATCCGGCTGGCAATCAGGGGATGACAGGCCGTTGTATTGGATCCGATCACAAAGATGGCTTTGGAATCATGCTCAAACTCGGCAATGGAGTTGGTCATGGCTCCGCTTCCGAAAGCAGCGGCAAGACCTGCCACTGTGGAAGAATGTCACAGCCGGGCGCAGTGATCCACATTGTTGGTGCCGATCACGGCGCGTGTAAATTTCTGGGCCAGGTAATTTTCTTCATTGGTAATCTTGGCAGACACCAGGACACCGATTGAATCCGGGCCATGTTCTTCTTTAATCCGGGTGAACCGGCGGGCCGCCTGATTCACGGCCTCATCCCAGGTGGCTTTTTCCAGGCGGCCGTTTTCTCTGACCAAGGGGCCTTTCAGCCGCATATAGCTGTTGATGTATTCATGCAGGTTCCATCCTTTAATGCAGAGTTTTCCCTGGTTTACAGGATGGGATTTCAATGGCAGCGTGCGGTTGATCCTGCCGTCAATGACTTCAAACAGGACCCCGCAGCCCGTACCGCAATATGAACAGACTGAAGGTACAAATTCACAGTCCATGATCGATCTCCTCGTATTAAACATCCATAGGTGCAGGTGTCAGTTCAACTGTTTTTCCGATAATGGAAAAGGGTGATTTTTCAATGTGATCTCCGGGGACGTACCCGAATATGTCGGACACGGCATCGTTGACTTCCCGGTACAGCATGCGCAAAGGAATATGGGCCGGGCAGGCGTCTTCGCACAGACCGCAGTCAATGCACCGCCCGGCCATGTGGGTGGCCCGGATCAAATGGAAAATCGGCACCTCGGCCGGGAGCACACCCGGCTCGACCAGGTTCGGATGCTCCAGGCTGCATTCCTTGCAGAAACAGACGGGACAGACATTCCGGCATCCATAGCATTTGATGCATTTCTGAAACTCATACATCCACCGGGACAGCCGCTCACCGGAATCATGATTCGCCAGAAAATCCTTGGGGCTGTCATTATAGTCAACCCCGTGCGCTTTTTTATAGTCACCCGTGGGTTTCGGCGTGAGATAGGAACAATCCCCGTGGGTTGACAATGGAGACGGGCAGCAGTTGACCGTCAGGGTTTCAATATTTTCCGGGTTCAGCTGGTCCCAGGTGTACAACAGATTCAATGCCCGCTGGCTGCAGTCCCGGGCCAGGATACCGATTTTCAGTGCCGGGTCCTTTTGGGCCAGATCACAGGCGATTTTTTCCAGAGGATACCGGTTGAGACTGATTTCAAGCTGGTCCAGATCGTCTACATGCGCTTTTGTAAACCCGTGGGGAATCTGGTGGCCGTCCAGTTTCCGATATCCCAGAAAGATGTCCACCTTGTCCTGCAACAGGAGCTCTTTTGCCGCTTTTACCATATCCATATCTTAACCTGCCTTTTTCATCTCATTGATGGCCCGCAGCGGGTTGGGGCCCATGTTCCGGATTTTTTCAGTGAATTTTGTCACCACGTCCACATATTTCTGGGCTTCGGCGGAAGAGATCCATTCCAGGTGAAGCCGGCCTTCCAGCCCCATGAATTTCAACAGTTCCTGGACAAAAGCGATGCGCTTCACCGTCATGTGATTACCATACAGGTAATGACAGTCTCCGATATGTCATCCGCCCACCAGAACGCCGTCCACATTGTTTTGAAAGGCTCTGAGAATGTGATGGGGGGAAACGGATGCCGAACACATCACCCGCACGGGGATGATATTGGGCGGGTATTCCAGCCGGGACACCCCGGCCAGATCGGCGGCCCCATAGGTACACCAGTTACACATAAAGGCAATAATTTTGGGTTCAAATAGGTTTGTTTTCACTGGATTGATTCCTTTATCATTTATGCGCCCATGGCGCTTTTAATCTGGGCATAAATCTGCTCATTGTTAAACCCTTCCAGGGTCAGGGCCTCGGATGGACATGCCGCGGCACAGGCACCGCATCCTTTACACAGGGCCGCATTGATACTGACCACATGTTTTTTTTCATTCATTTGAATGGCGTTATACGGACACACCTCAATGCATCCCTGGCATCCGGAGCACAATTGCTCATTGACCCGGGATACCACGCCGCCGACACTGATGCTGGATCTGGCCAACGTGGTGATGGCCCGGGACGCGGCGGCTTTGGCCTGGGCGATACTCTCGTCAATGGGCTTGGGATAATGGGCCATGCCGCATAAAAATACCCCGTCCGTGGCAAAATCCACGGGGCGCAGTTTCTGGTGGGCTTCCAGCATCCATCCGTCACTGTCGCAGGTGATTTTGAATGCCTGGGCCAGGGCCTGATTGTCCCGGGCTTCGATTCGTGATGCCAGGCAGAGGATGTCCACATCAATGGATACGGGCATCTTCAGGATATGATCCAAAATCCGGATGGTCACCCCTGTGCCGCTGGGTGTTACCCGGGGTTTGCTGTTAAGATCGTATCTGAAAAACAGGATCCCCATGTCCCTGGCCTGCTTGTAAATCAGCTCCCGCTTTCCATAGGTCCGGATATCCCGGTAAAAAATATAGACATTGGCATTGGGATTGCGTTTTTTCACTTCCACGGCCGAGTGAATGGAATGGGTGCAGCATACTTTTGAACAATAGGGATGGGCCTCTTCCCTGGAGCCGACGCACTGGATAAATGCGATATCTTCTGCGCCGTCAAGCATGGGATCATTTTTTCTCAACAGGCTGTCAAATTCCAGATGCGTCATGACGGCATCATGGTTGCCATACAGGTATTCATCCGGTTTGGCTTCCACGGCCCCCGTGGCCAGAATGGCCACACCGTGATCAATGGTCACCTTTGATTCCGACGTGGCCAGTGTGGTGTTGAAATTTCCCACAAACCCGTCCAGATGCTCAATGACGGCCCCCAGGTACGTGTGGATCATGGGATGGTCATTGACCTGGTGGATCATGGTTTTCACCTGGACGGGGATATCTTCATCCATATAGGTATGAAAGAGTTTTCTGGCATTGCCGCCCAGGTTTTGTTCCCGTTCCACCAAAGATACGGGGAACCCCTGGCGGGCCAGAGACAGGGCTGCCGTCATGCCGGCGATGCCCCCGCCCACCACCAGGGCGGACTGGGTGACGGGCAGCTGGGTTTCAAACAGGGAATTGAGCAGCATGCTTTTGGAGACAGCCATGCGGACCAGGTGCTTGGCTTTTTGTGTGGCCCGGGCCGGTTCTTTGGCATGGACCCAGGAATCGTGATTCCGGATGTTGGCCATCTCCAGTAAATGCTTGTTCAGGCCCGCATTGATCAGGGTCTGACGAAACAGCGGCTCATGGGTTTTCGGGGAGCAGGCCGCCACGACCACGCGGTTCAGGTGATTCTCTTTGATCACCTGGGCCATTTTGTCCTGGGTATCCTGGGAGCAGGTAAACAGATTTTCCTCCGCATAAGTGACCCCGGGCAGGGTCCGTGCATAGGCCACCACGTCAGGCACATCGATCACGCCGCCGATATTGGTTCCGCAGTTACAGACAAACACGCCGATTTTCGGTAATTCATATTCCGTGTCCCGTTCTTGGGGGATCACGATTTCTTTGGTCAGGGTATGCCGGGCCGAAGAGATGTATTCCGTGGCGGCCGCCGCTGCGGAACTGGCTTCCATGACGGACTGGGGAATGTCTTTGGGTCCGGTAAACACCCCGCATGCGTATATGCCCGGCACGGAAGTGGACACGGGATTAAAACTGTCTGTTTTCACAAAATTGCCGTGATCCAGTTCAATGTTCATGGTGTTTGCCAGGTCCACACAGGCGGCACTGATCTGGAGGCCTGTGGACAGGACCACGATATCAAAATTTTCGGTTTGAATGGTCCCGTCCGGATCAATAAATCTCATTTCGATCCCCTGGTGATCCAGGCGCGGTACCACCGAGTGGACCCGGGACTGGATGAACCGGACCCCGTTTTTTTTGGCCCCTTCCATGTACCGGTCAAAATCCTTGCCATGAGTCCGCATGTCCATGTAAAAAATGGCACAGTCCAAAGGATCATGGCTGTGCTCCCGGGCCATCACGGCCTGCTTGACGGCGTACATGCAGCACACGGATGAACAATAGGCGTTGCTGCACCGGTTTTGATCCCTGGAGCCCACGCACTGCAGCCAGGCGATCTTTTTTGGGGCTTTTTCATGGTCTTTATCCGACGGCAGGCACAAATGCCCGCCAAAAGGCCCGGTCGCAGACAATATCCGTTCAAATCCCATGGATGTGACAATGTCCGGGTGCTGCCCGAACCCCAGGGAATCGATTCCGGAAGGATCAAAGGATTCAAATCCCATGGCCAGAATAATGGATCCGACATTCAGGGTCTTTTCTTTTGCCTGGTCTGCAAAATTGATGGCGCCTGAAGGACAGGTCTTTTCACAGATGCCGCACCGGTCTTTGGTCAATTTCAGGCAAATGGTATCATCAATGGCATATTTCAAAGGAACGGCCTGGGAATACGGCACATAAATGGCTTTCCTTTTGCCTAAGCCTTCATTGTATTCGTCATCCACTTTTTTGGGGCATTTTTCCGCACACAGCCCGCAGGCAATGCACTTGTCCATGTCAATGTACCGGGGATTTTCCGTTAAAGAGACCCTGAAATTTCCCTGGGTTCCCGACACCTTCGTGACTTGGGTGAGCGTTAACAGTTCAATATTCGCATGCCGGCCGACCTCGACCAGTTTGGGTGAAATAATTCACATGGCACAGTCGTTGGTGGGAAAGGTTTTGTCCAGCTGGGACATTTTTCCGCCAATGGCTGGTGATCTCTCCACCAGGTATACATAAAACCCGGAGTCTGCCAGATCCAGTGCCGCCTGCATTCCTGAAATACCGCCGCCAACAACCATAACTGATCCCTGGAGGCTGTTTTTTGTTATTTTTTCAATAGTCATATGATTGTCCATTGTGTCATTGTGTGGTTGTGTTGTTGTCATCGATTGTCTGAATGGCATGCCTTACGGCAATGATAATATCATCTTCGTTGAACGGTTTTGAAATATAGTCATTGGCCCCGAGTTTCATGGCCTTGACGGCATTCTGAACCGTTGAGTAGCCCGTGATGACGATCACATAGATTGCCGGTTTTGCTTTTTTTACCTTTTCAAGGATTTCCATGCCGTCCATGTCTTTGAGTTTCATATCCAAAAGCAGGACATCATAGGAATTTTCCATCACGAGTTTAAGCCCGTTGGCACCGGACAGCGATTGATCGCACCGATACCCCATCTCGCTTAAAATCATGGTACAGCCCTTACAAATTACATTTTCATCGTCAATGATGAGTATTTTTTTGGATAGCATCATCAGCCTTTCGTGTTTGTTTGCTTTTGCCGTTCTGAATGGGAAGTTCAATGGTAATCAGTGTACCGGTGCCAGGTTCACTCAACACTTCAATATAGCCCTGATGATTTTTGATAATTCCATAACTTACGGCCAGGCCGAGTCCTGTTCCTTCAGATTTGGTGGTGTAAAAAGGTTCGAATATTCGTTTCAACTTGCCTTTGGGGATACCATATCCATTGTCCTGTATTTCAATCACGGCCAGGTTTCTTTCCGTATCCATTTTCGTGGTGATACTGATAATTCCCTTTTCATCGATGGCATGCACTGCATTGAGCAGCAGATTGATTATCACCTGCTCAATCTGGTTGTCATCCACCAGGAAATTAACCATATCGGGATCCAGCCTTTTTTTGATCTGGATCCGTTTGATGTGAAATTCGTTATCCATCAAGACCAGCGATCTTTCGATCACTTCATTCACATTGGCATCTTTTTTTTCAGGTTTCTTTTCTCTGGAAAAATCCAGCAGCCCCTGGATGGTGTTCTTGCACCGCTGGGTTTCCTGCATGATAATTTCCAGTCCTTCCTTGAACGGCCCTTTCGGGTCTGCTTTTTTAAACAGGTTGGAGCTGTAAAGCAGAATACCGGTCAAGGGATTGTTTATTTCATGGGCGATTCCTGCTGCCATCCTTCCCAGTGAGGACAGCCGGTCAATTTTGGTGGCCAGCTTGTTGTATCGGATGATATGAAATTTAATCCGGTCATTGTGTTTAATGGCGCAGGCCAGCTGCTCGGTCACGGCAGCGATAAAATCCAGCTCGTCTTCTGAAAAGTCTTTCTGTTCTCCGAAATAGGTCCGGATGAAACCGAACACGATATTATCGTAGGTTAACGGAATGTCCAGCATCATCCGGATCCCGATTTCCCTGGCTTCGTTGGGATACTTGACCCGAGGCGCATTCATGATATCCGTGATAATATGGATCCCCTTCTCTTTGTTGGGCCATGGGAAAAACGCCTCCCCGCCCAGCGATTCCAGGGCAAGATATTTTTCATCAATGCCATAGGATGCCTGAATCTCATACTGCTCCGTCTTTTTATTCAGAATGCACAAAATGGCACCCATGGCGTTCAACCCCCGGGAGGCACTGGTCACAATGAGCCGGACCAGCTCATTCATGTCTGCTTCAGTTCTGGAGTGAACGACTTTGGAAACTTCTCTGAATGATCGATAAAATGTCTTAAATTGCTTTAAATCAGTCATAAGGCTCATTTCATTAAAGTTAAGGTTAACACAGGAACCGATTTTCCAACATCTGTTACCAGGCTTCCCGTTCAAGGCGCTTGTAAATAAACATCAGCTGTTTCTGGGTCAGTTCGCCGATATTTTCATGCATCCAGTGAAGATCTCCAGAGGCAATGGCGGCTTTTGCCGCAGAATCCAGGGTATATTCCTTCAGGGCCTCACTGCCGTTTTCCATGAGCCGAATCCAGAATTTTTCATCTTCCGTTGTCCGGTTCAGCACTTTGAGCACTTCCCTTTTCTGGATGGAAGTGTTGTAAGATGAATCCAGGCCCTGTTTGAGCACCCTTTCTTTTTGCGCCTCTTTTTTCAACGCGGCTGTAATGGCTGAACGGATCTGATCTTCGGTAAACGGTTTGGCAATGAAATCCCGGGCACCGAGCTTCATGGCATCGACGGCCAGCGCACTGGTGGCATATCCGGTCATCACGATCACCTCGGTTTCCGGCTTGGTTTCCTTGAGCCGTTTGACCACCTGCATCCCGTCAATATCCGGGAGTCGCAGATCTGCCATCAGGAGGTCGTAATCATAGCGGCCGATGGCATCCAGCGCACCGGAACCCGTTCCCTCCAGGTCCACATGATATCCTTGTTCATCCATGATCATTTTCAGGCCTTTGGCCACATTGAGGTCATCTTCCATCACCAGGATGTGGGGATGGGCCACTTCAATCCGGCTGTCTGATTTCATTTCTTTTAACGCGGTCATATCTTACTCCTTTTATTTCAATGGTTGTTGTCCTGGGCCTTTAAACAGCATGGACCGTGCCACGTGGGCATAAAAACAGCAACTTTTTTTAAAAATTCAATGAAATCAGTATATTACCATCGGGTCTTTTGATGATAATGCAAAGGATCGGTTTTAATAAACAAAGGCTTTTTGTATAATTATTTATACGATATAACTGGAAAGGGCGACCAGGCCGGGGAAAGAGAAGGCAGGAAGAGTGAGTATAAAAAAATATACAGTATATTAAAAAATATATGCCGGGTCAGTCAGATGATTTTTTGGCAACAATGCCGTGTTTTTTCATCATTGCCGAAAAATTTGACCGCTGCATGCCCGCGGTTTTAGCCGCCTGGGTGACATTCCCGTCAGCCCGGGACAGGGCCTGGGTCAGAAAAGCCGCCTCAATTTTACCGAAATAGACCGTTAAAAATTTCTTTTTGGCTGCTTTCAGCTCGTCAAGGGTTTTGGGAACCTGAATATCAGGCAGCCCTCCCTTTCGTTTGATTTCCAGATGGTCGGATAAAAAGCCCCGGCTCAGCTGACGGGTATCGGACATGATCACCAGGCGCTCCACCACGTTTTTCAGCTGCCGCACATTTCCGGGCCAGTCAAAATTCACCATCATTTCCAGGGCATCATCGGAAAAACCGGATATCTGTTTGCCCGTTTCCCGGGAAAAGCGTTTTAAAAAATGGTAGGCCAGTTTGGGGATATCATCCTTTCTGGCTCTCAGGGGCGGGATATAGATGGGAAATACATTTAAACGGTAAAACAGATCCTGGCGGAATTTTTTCTCTGCCACCCGTTTTTTTAAATCCATGTTGGTGGCCGCAATGATCCTGGCCCGGGTCTGTTGCACCTTTCCCGAGCCAATGGCTTTGAATTCGCCGTTTTCCAGGACCCTGAGCAGTTTTGACTGAATGTTCATGTCCAGGTTGGCAATTTCATCCAGAAACAGGGTGCCTTCCGAGGCAATTTCAAAAATGCCGGGCGTGTTTTTATCAGCCCCGGTAAACGCCCCTTTGACATGGCCGAACAATTCACTTTCCATCAAAGCGGGAGAAAAGGTATTGCAGTCCATGGCCAGAAACCGGTTTCCCGCTCTTTTGCTGTGGGCATGAATGGCATTGGCAAACAGTTCTTTGCCCGTACCGCTTTCTCCATCCAGCAGCACGGTGCTGTCTAAGGCAGCCACGCGCTGGATTTTGTCAAAAATTTCTTTGATCTGATGATTTTCCCCCACAATGTTATCAAAACTGAACCGGTCATAGAGCTGCTTTTTCAGCATCTTGTTTTCCCGGGCCAGGGTCCGGTTTTCCAGTGCTTTGGCCGTGGATTTGATGATCTCTTTATCATCAAAGGGTTTGGTAATATAGTCGAACGCTCCGTTTTTCATTGCATCCACGGCATTTTCAACGGTACCGTGACCCGTCATGATGATCACAAAGCAATCCAGCCGCTGTTCATTGATCTGCTTTAATATGTCAATGCCGCTGATATCCGGCAGCCGGATATCCAGAAGAACCAGGTCATAGTTTTGTTCGAAAAGCTTTTCAATTGCCTCACTGCCGTTCATGGCAGTGTCCACATCATATCCTTCTTCAATAAGGATCAGTTTGCAGCCGTTGCAGATATTGAGCTCATCATCAACGATTAAAATTTTGTTCAATTGGCATCCTCCAGCAGGCATTGCATCGATCAGTTTCTCAGGGTGGCCATGATTCGTTCCCGTGTGTCCAGCAGGGCAAAAACGTCCAGAATATCTTTGACCACCAGATCGGCGGCCGCCAGGGCCCCTGCGGCCAGGCCTTCTTCCTGGAGCACGGCAATCCCGATGGCGGCCTGTTTGAGCATGAGCACATCATTGACCCCGTTGCCCGCGCACAGGGTCTGGTCCGCCCCGAGGGCGGCAATAAACTGCTGCTTTTGCCGGGCCTGGTCCCCGGGAGAGATGATCACCACGTCACAATCGATGTCTGACACCTGCTGGGTGACAAACCCGAAGGTGTCCGCCGTGATGACATGGCAGGCCACCCGGCCGGACAACGATTGGAGCGATTCTCTGACCCCCGGGATCAGGACCCCGTCTATGGCAATGGTGCCGTTGTAATCAAAAACCAGATGGTGGATCTCTTTTTCCCCTGCACCGGGGATATTGATATGGATCATGATGTTTTCCTGTTATGTGTGGTGTTCATGGTTGTCATCCAATAGTGAACTATATCAGAACAGAGCGGTCTGTCCAGATTCAAAATTAAATGGTCCGGGAAATATGGTATCCATAAAATCAGCCCGGGGTATGGCTTGACAGGTTCAGGTATTCGGTTTATGGGTGTTTGATGACAACATCGTGCGCACATGGAAATAAAACCCGTTTGCCGGACTGCCCGGAAATTCACAATGGATAACAAAACGGCCATTGTTGTGATGGTAAAATATCCCCGGGCCGGGGCGGTCAAAACCCGGCTTGGCAGGCAGATCGGCATGAAAAAAGCCTGTGAACTGTATCGCAGATTTGTCCGGGTCCTGCTTGCCACCTGCCGGTCAACGGGTTTTGACACGGTGATCAGCTGTCATCCGGATCATCTTATGTCCGATTATCAGGAATGGCTTGGCAACGGGGTTGGTTTTATGATCCAAAAGGGCCCGGACCTGGGCCATAAAATGCAGGATGCGTTTGAACAGAGCTTTGCCTTAGGGTTTGACCGGGTTATTCTGATGGGCAGTGATCTGCCCCATCTGCCGGGTGCCGTCATTGAAGCGGCCGCACAAAAAACCGGGGCGTGTGATGTGGTGATCGGACCGGCCCTGGACGGGGGGTATTACCTGGTGGCCATGACCAAGGATCATTTTTTTCCAGACATGTTTGATGATATCCTCTGGAGCACGGCCGATGTGCTGGACATCACCCTGGAGAAACTGGCGGCAGCCCGGCGCAGGGTCTGTTTGCTGACGGCCATGAGAGACATCGATACCCTGGCGGATCTGGCGGCTGTTTCTGGGGAAACCGGGCTGTTTGTCAAATCTGATCCCCGTGAAACCGGATAAGGCGGCCCGGAATATGACCATTTCCGTCATTGTGCCCGTATTTCAGGAAGCCAACACCATTCACGCGTTTCTAAAAATCGTGCAGGCGGTTTTTCCTGCACGGGTCCATGAAATCATTGTGGTGGACGGCAGTCCTGCAGGTGATACCCTTGCAGCCGTTGCCCTGCCCCAGGTCAAGACAATTCATTCTCGTAAAGGCCGGGCCAGGCAGATGAACCACGGCGCTGCCATGGCCAAAGGGGATATCCTCCTGTTCCTGCATGCGGATACTCTGTTGCCCGGGGATGCCCCGCAGTTGATAACAGATCTGCTTTCCGGAAACCCGGACCTGATGGGCGGCGCGTTTTCTCTGGGGATTGACGATGACCGGATTCCTTTGAAGATCATTGAATGGTTCGCCAATCTCAGGTCCCGGCTGACCCGGGTGCCTTATGGGGATCAGAGCATTTTTATCAGAAAAGACTGTTTTGACCGGGCGGGCGGATTTATGGAGATTCCCATCATGGAGGACCTGGAACTGATGACCCGCATCAGAAAGCAGGGCCGCCGTATCCAAATCCTGAAACAAAAATCCGTCACATCCTCCCGGCGGTGGAACAAAGAAGGGATCGCAGCCTGCACGTTGCGCAACTGGTTGATCCGGCTTCTGTACCATTTCGGGGTTCCGGCGGACCGGCTGGCATCATGGTACAAATAACCGGTTGTGCTCATGATGCCAAAATGCGACTGGCACTTTAAACAGGGACGGGTGTTCTGCATGTCAATCCTGCACGTCCGGTTCAGAACCGCCCTTGCCTCTGGTGGACCGTCTTGCTGCCTTTTAAACCGATAAATGCAGTGAATAATCTTTTTTAGTCCCGCTAACTTTTTTTTCAAAGTGAATCAGACACCACTAATATCCATATTTTATTTTTGTGGTGTGATTGACAAATCTAATTATTAGATTATACTAAATTATAAAAAGCTAATTTAATGTGTGGGTGAATCTATGGAACAAATTGATTCTGAAAAACTTGAAGCAAACGCAGAAGAGGCGGCAAAATTGCTAAAAAACATGAGCCACCCCAGCCGGCTGATGGTACTGTGTCATCTGATGAAAGGAGAGTGCCCGGTCAGTGAGCTCAATCAGGTTGTTCCGTTAAGTCAATCAGCACTGTCTCAACATCTGGGAAATTTACGCCAGGCAGACCTTGTGGACACCCGGCGGGAAAGTCAGGTGATCTACTATCGGTTAAAGAGTCAGGCTGTGTTGGAAATATTAGAAACTTTATACAAAATTTATTGCAACACAAATGATAAGGAGAATGTAATATGAATGGACAATTGAACTGGTTCAAAGGCGGCCTTTTATTGGGAGCAGCGTTCCTTGTTGCTGTCGCTTTTGTTAAACCTATAGGTGTTTCAACACAGTTTGTGATCGCTGACGGCATTGTTTGGAACCTGTTTTCTGATACTGTGGTCCAAAAAAATCCAGAGAGCAAATCTGGTTACAGCAGCTCTAATGCGTATCTGAACAAGAGTGGCGGGAAATATGCAAAAAATATTGCCAATCCGATTAACTATAGCTTTATTTTTGTTTTGGCCATGGTAGCAGGGGCATTTTTATCCTCCCGTCTGGGTGGACCACAAGCCACGGCAATGGATCGAAGCGCCCCTGAAGTCTGGCGGCAGCGCTTTGGAGAAAACCCGACACTACGTTATGTAACTGTATTTTTTGCCGGCGTGCTGGTTCTGTTTGGCGCCCGATTGGCCGGGGGGTGTACAAGTGGTCATATGATGAGCGGTATGATGCAGACATCTTTAAGTGGCTATCTTTTTGCCGTTGGTGCCTTTGCCATTGGTGTTCCTGCAGCCATTCTTGTTTACAAAAGAAATTAGGAGGTGCGTTATGACGATTCTTCTTGCGATCCTGCTTGGAATATTTTTTGGTTTTGCCCTGCAGCGGGTTGGTGCCACCAATCCCCAGAATATCATTAACATGATGCGGCTAAAGGACCTGCACCTGATGAAGGCCATATTCTTTGGTATCGGCGTCAGCAGTATTCTATTATTTCTCCTGATGGCAGTTGGTGTAATCGATGCCGGACACCTCTCCGTCAAAAGCAGTTACGTCGGTGTGATCGTTGGGGGTGCAATTCTCGGGCTTGGATTCGCCGTGGCCGGATACTGCCCCGGAACAAGCTTGACTGCACTGGCAGACGGCCGCAAAGACGCCTTGTTCTTTGTGGGCGGGGGATTGTTAGGTGCTTTGATTTACACATTGATGTACGGCAGCATTCAGGGAACCTGGCTGTTCAACAAAATTGCCGGTGGGAAAGTGATGCTGGCAACAGGTTCAGACAAATTTCAGGCACTGCTGCCAATGATTCCAGGCACATTGCTGGCTTTGATCATCGGGGTTATTTTCATGCTCATTGCTTGGAAACTGCCAGACAAGGCCTGACTCCGTTATTTCAACCATAGGTCCTGTCGTACAACACGGGGCCTATGTTCATCTTAATAAAAACCACGTAGCCATCAACATCATGGAGTGAAAATGAATATCAGGAAAACAACATCTTTAACTGCCGGTCTTAGCTTTATCGCTATGGTTCTCACCAGCGTTATTCTATACATCGTTCCTCAAGGAAGGATTGCATACTGGTCAGATTGGCGGCTTTGGGGTTTAAGCAAGGAGCAGTGGGGAAACATCCATATCAATACAGGAATTTTGTTCCTACTGGCCCTCGGTCTCCACATCTATTACAACTGGACACCCATCAAAAATTATCTCAAAAACAGAGCTAAAAAGTTGGTAATTTTCACCAGGGAATTTAATCTTGCTTTGGTTCTGACTCTTATCTGCATCTTGGGAACTCACTTTGAAATCCCTCCCTTTTCAAGCATCCTATCCGTTAGTGAATCTATTAAAGATCAAGCGGCAGTTAAATATGGAGAACCTCCATACGGACATGCGGAATTATCCTCATTAAAAACGTTTACCCAAAAAACAGGGTTGGATCTTGATCAAAGCCTGGAAGGAATCAAGTCGGCAGGGTTTGCTGTCAAAGATGGCAACCAGACCCTGATTGAGATCAGCAAAATTAACAATGTTGCACCCCAACAAGTTTATCTGGCCATGAAAGCCAAACCATTAAAAAAATAGCTGAAATTAACCAGACTGGTCCTGTGGACATATATGAAAATATCAGAGTAGCCAGCCTCAAACAAATATCAGAGTCGCTTTGATTGCGTTGTAAGGAACTGTCTAAAATACGGCCAATACCATATGTGGTATTGGCCTATTTCCTTGGATAATGACACTTACTTCTTCCGGCTCTCACCATTTTGCGGCGGGTGGAACCCCCGGAATGATAGACATAGCCCTCACCGTAAGATTCCTCAAAAACCAAGCGTATTTTGTTTAGAAAATATTATGAATACGATCGGTATCATTTACAAATTTAACCGATCCAAAAGTTCCGTTTAGGATGTTTAAGAAACTATAGTTTCGGATAATTAAACTGATACTGTTTTCGAACGTTAAGCCTTTGCTTTTGTAGGTAAAATGCGCGTCACTATTTTTCGATATTTTTCAAGGATTTGACTCATAACAGGTTCAAGTTCATCGGGTTGAATGACCAAAAGATCCCCTTGTTGTGCCCTTGAAAAAATAGTATCCACAGCCTTTTCCGGTTCCGGGACAATTTCAATATTTTCTTTTTTAAAACCACCCTGAATCAATCCCTTATAAACCAAGTTCGGGGTTTCCCCAATGGGTCTGTTTCGTGGATCAAAATCAGTCAGCAGGATATAATCGTATACTAAAGCCAGTGCTCGTCCATAGTCAATGATCTGTTCGGTGGTTCTGTTCCCCGTCCCATGGCACAGGGCAACCTTTCTTCCGGGTGAAAGTCGCGGCAATAAATTGTGCATGGCACGAGCAGATTCCGGATTATGGCCGTAATCCAACAGCACTTTGTATTTCTGAAAATCAAATAAGTTCATGCGGCCAGGGTTTTGATTCGGCGTAGGATAAAATGTCATAATTCCATTTCGAATCTGTTCAATGGGTATGTTCACACCATGCAGGGCAGCTATCGCAGCAAGGGTGTTTGAGATATTAAAATCTATCATTCCGTCGAAAGTAATGGGTATTTCTTCAAGGGTGCAAATTTTGATATCCAATTCACTATCCCTGATAATGACGTTTCGTTCGACCAGCGTGACAGCGATCCCACCATTTTTTATATGCGCCTTAATCTTTTGATTATTTGCGTCCAAAGAAAATAAAATAATACTTCCACGGGCACGATCCAGAATTGTCATGGTTGTTTCGTCATCTGCATTTAAAACCGAAAACCCTGTCTTTTTGACAACCTCTATCACAGTAGATTTTGTCATGCACAGATCTTCCTGGGATTCTATCCAGTCACTGCCCAGGTGATCCGTTCCAATGTTCAGCACAACACCCACATCAACTTCGCTGACGCCAAGACCTCGTCTTGCGATGCCCCCACGGGCTACTTCCAGGACAATGTGGTTCACCGATGGTTCCCTGAGGACAATACCGGCACCCTCAGGGCCGCTGTAATCTCCGGATAAAATTGACTTGCCGTCAACTATAACACCGGTAGTGCACGTCAGGCCTACTATCTTTCCTGAATATTTGAGTGTATGGGCAATGAGTTTGCAGGTTGTTGTTTTGCCATTTGTCCCGGTCACGGCTAAAACGGGAATTTGTTCATAACCCATGGGGAAGATCATATCCACAACCGGTTTTGCAACATTCCTGGGTGTCCCTTTTGTCGGCTCAAGATGCATACGAAATCCAGGTGCGGCATTCACTTCAACCACTTTAAGGCCGGAGGACTCAAGGGGCAGTGAAATGTCTTTTGCCAGCACATCAACACCCACACAATCCAGCCCGATGATCTGGGCGGCCCGTTCAGCCATGAAACGGATATCCGGGCTGACCTCATCAGTCACATCTGTGGCAGTCCCTCCCTGGCTGAGATTGGCCGTAGCTTTAAGATAGACCACCTCCTGTTTGCCCGGTACCGTATATATTGAACGGCCTTTTAAGGCTAAAAGTCTTTGGGTCATGTCATCGACTTCAATCTGTGTCAGCACCTTTTCATGTCCAAAACCGCGCAAAGGATCGGAGTTAACAGCTTGAATCAAATCATGGATGGTGGATCTTCCATCTCCTGTGACATGAGCCGGTTCTCTTTTTGCCGCAGCAATAAATTCTCCGTTGATGACCAGAAGACGGAAATCGCCACCGTTAACATACTCTTCAACAATAACTTCGGGGTGGTAAGCAAACGCGGCATGAAAGGCCATCTTCAATTGTTCAGGATCGGTAACATTAATCGTGGACCCATTGCCATGATTCCCCACATCCGGCTTGACAACAACGGCAGTGCCGAGGTTTTCAAAAACCAGGAGTGCCTCTTCCTCGGAAGATACCACCTCGCCCTCAGGAACCGGAATGCCGGCTCTTTTTAAATAGGTTTTCACTCGGGTCTTTTCGTCAGCAGTTTCCACAGCAATGGCCGATGTATTACAGGTTATCGAGGCTTGAATCTGTTTTTGATGGGCACCATAGCCCAATTGGATATGGCTGTCTTTGTTCAGCCGGATAAATGGAATTTCTCTGGACGCCGCCTCTTTAACAATACTCCATGTCGTGGGTCCAAGCATATGGTCTTCCCGCAAAATTTTGAGCTCGGACACTGCCTGCTTGATATCGAAATGGGTTTCCTGGGCCACGGCTTCAAACAGAGATACGGCAACTTTTGCCGCTTTTAAGCCCACAGATTCCACAATGTATCGAAAGACCACAAGATAAAGCCCCTTTTGTGATGTATCCAGGGTTTTGCCGTATCCGACGTTCATCCCGGCCAAACATTGAAGTTCAATGGCAATATGTTCAATAATATGACCGGCCCAGGTTCCTCTTTCAAGCCGTGTGATAAAGCCGCCTGGTTTCCCGATGGAGCAGCTGTGTTCTTGAAGCGTTGGCATCAGTGTCAATAATCGGTCTGAAAATCCGTCTATTTTATCCGACGGCAGATTCTCATATGCTTTAATATCCAGGACCATAAATATGGCGGTATGTCGGGTATACCGATTAGGTCCGCGCAGTGCTCTTAATTCTTTAATCTCAATCATGGATTCCCCTTCATTGATAGTGACGATGGCGTGAGAAACCCTCTTTTTCTAAAATCGTACCCATATCCATCCACTAACGAATGAATTCGAACATTCTCTACGGCAATGGGCTCCCCCGGCTTGATATCCATTATGTTGGAGATTCCGATACCGCATCCGTCAACAATAATCACCTGTCCTGTACCAACGACCTCGGCAACCCCGTCTCCCTTGAGAATAACGCCGCAGTCTTCACCAATACCAACGCCGATACATGTCGGATTAGAGGCGACAATCTGAATCAGCCGCCCAATCCGCCCCCTTGCCATGAAATGCGTGTCAAAAATAATTTTATCCACAAAACCGAAGCCAGATGTTGAAAGGACACTGCCCTTGAATAGTCCGTCTTCACTCTTGCCTTCATAAATCATGGTGTCGGAGAAAACTGCGGCCCCGGCACTGGTACCTGCGATAAGCGCTCCATTAACAAGGTGTTCCTGAATGGCGTCGAACATCCTTGTCCCTCCCATAATTGTTGTCAGTCGCAATTGGTCACCACCTGTAAAAAAAATCAAATCAAGATCTGCAATGGCTTTGGCTGATTTTCTGTTATTGGCCTGACCCCTTTCTTTGATATTAAATATGTCTATCTTGGAAGCACCCAGTGTCGTAAATACCTTTTGATAATCTTTACCGCGTTGTTCCGGATCTTCACTCGCCGTGGTGATGACACCGACCCTGAATTTCGTTTTCCCGATTTCATGAACAACCCGTTTAAGGACAATCAATTCATTGGCCTTGTCTTCATTACCGCCAATTGCTATCAGGCGGCCCAGAAATACAGAATTTAATGTCATTGGTGTTTATTCTCCGTCATATGCGACCATGGCATGCCATTGCGGGCATTTGATGCAAATCCATTCCGGGTCAAAATGATGAGTCCGATATCGACACACAGGTCAAACAAAGTGATGGCCTTATGTGCGGCGTCACCTGGATTCATGCTGTTTTCCAACCAGGTATAAACCTCATCAACAACAGCAGCCAAAGCGGTTCCTCCGTTTGCCATCAGATTTATTCCCCTGCTGGCGGCAGAATCTGTTCCATCAAAGTCCTTGGGATTCGAGCCTGCTCCCCCATGGGTTAAAATCGTACGTTGAAAGTCTGGCACCGAATTTCTCCAATTTTGTTTTTTTTAAACAACTTAGACACAGTGGACAACTGTATGGTAGGCTTTTACCTTTGTGTATGCAAGCGATTTAAATAAACCGAGAGTACAAGGCGAAAAGGATTGTTCGTTAACTTTAAAAAGTGATCCTGCACTATAAATTTAATAGCCGGATAGAAGATAGCTGAGAACGTTATCCAAACTAACATGAGCCTGTCTTTGATTTGCGGGCAGCGAGATAACTGCCAGTCTTCATCGCATTTGGGCTTTAAAACTCAACATAATTTATTGCAGCTATTACCCTTAGGAAATTGTCCATATCAGGTTTTGGATACTCATGGTATCCCAAAAATAAATGAATCTGGAAATTTTTATCCATGGGATAACTTATGTAGCGGGTTTGACCTGCCTGGCCGACCATTTTATATGGTTTCGGACGTATTAAGTTTTGGAGCGATGATGATTTCCACACGCCGGTTTTGGGCCCGGCCTTCCGGGGTATCGTTTCCGGCCACAGGTTCGTAAAAACCACGGCCCACAGCACTCA
>JAIPDL010000062.1 GCA_021737695.1 Desulfotignum sp.
AGAGCAACCGAAGCCTTACGTCTTTTATTCGAAGGCAGGCTGCCAGATTTTATGAATGAGTAAATCATCGGTTGTCAAAACAAGGAAAGTTTTTTATACCTTCAAGTAAGGTTGTGATTTTCGAGCTGAATAGATACAATTTTTGAATGATTTCCCCCTGTTTAATATTTAAAAGGGGTCTAGAAATATTTGATTCCGCTATTACAGAATGTCTAAAGCCTTTTTCATTGAATTCATACTGGAATGGAACAACTTGTGATAAAGAAGCTAAAGAAAGCAAGCAGCATATATCAAAAGTAACATTCTTACCTTCAACAAAAGTTCGAATCCCGGTTATTTCAAAATCGCTCGTGTAGACTAATCCTTCAGCTTTGGTTTTGTTGCTTATAATATCACGGTGTTGAATTATTTTAACTTTGTAACGATTCAGTTTGCATGGGATAATATTCCTGGCCCAGCTTCCATCTGAGTAATCGGTCTTCTCATTCCCCAAACCAAAATAATTAACAACCTTAGCAGTGAACATATTTTTTGTCTAAAACTTAACTATATGGTTCAGTCTATCATGAATATCTGATAGGTATCCTCACCAAAATATCCGGAAATCAACAATCATGCCCTATCATACAGTATATCAGAGTTCAAGCATTTTAAAGCCAATGAAAAAATGTTTTGCTTTTACCGCCAAATTTGAGTAAGTAACTCCAGAGCAACGATACGACCCAAACGACTGCTGATCCGGACACGTTGTTGGCGTATGACGGGCAAAAGGAACCGCTCTGTTTCAATCTGTCTAAGAATGTTCAATTCAACTGTGGAGCACCTGCTGATGGCAAAAAAGAAAAAGACCCCCGCCGAAGAACCCATAGAAAAACAACTCTGGAAAGCTGCTGACAAACTGCGGAAAAACATCGATGCCGCCGAATACAAACACATTGTCCTCGGTCTGATTTTCCTCAAGTACATTTCAGATGCCTTTGAAGCCCTTTATGACAAACTGAAGCAAGGCGAGGGTGAATACGCCGGGGCCGATCCGGAAGACAAGGATGAATACCGGGCGGAAAACGTCTTTTTTGTCCCCTCAACGGCCCGGTGGGGATTCCTTCAGACCCAGGCCAAACAGCCCACCATTGGTAAGACCGTGGACGAGGCCATGGATGCCATTGAAAAGGAAAACCCGTCATTGAGGGGAGTGCTGCCCAAAGTGTATGCCCGTGGTAACCTGGACCCCACCAACCTGGGCGGTCTCATTGACCTTGTGGGGAACATTGCGTGGGGCAATGCCAAATCCCGGAGTGCCGATGTACTGGGCCATGTGTTCGAATATTTCCTGGGGGAATTTGCGCTGGCAGAAGGGAAAAAAGGCGGACAGTTTTATACTCCCCGAAGCGTTGTGGAACTCCTGGTGGAAATGCTGGAACCTCATCAAGGCCGGGTATTCGACCCATGTTGTGGTTCAGGCGGCATGTTTGTGCAGTCTGAGAAGTTTGTTCAGAGTCATCAGGGCCGGGTCAACGACATCTCCATATACGGCCAGGAAAGCAACCAGACCACATGGCGGCTGGCAAAGATGAATCTGGCCATCCGGGGTATCGACAGCTCCCAGGTGAAATGGAACAATGAAGGATCGTTTCTCAATGATGTCCACAAGGACCTGAAGGCCGACTATGTGATAGCCAACCCGCCATTCAATGACAGCGACTGGAGCGGGGATCTGCTCAGAAAGGATGGCCGATGGCAACATGGAGCACCGCCTGCCGGAAATGCCAATTATGCCTGGATTCAGCACTTTTTGTATCATTTGAATCCCACCGGTCAGGCCGGGTTCGTTCTGGCCAAAGGGTCCCTGACGTCCAAAAGTTCCGGGGAAGGGGATATCCGAAAGGAACTCATCGAGGCCCGGCTGATCGACTGTATTGTCAATCTGCCGGCCAAACTGTTCCTGAATACCCAGATACCGGCCTGTCTCTGGTTTTGCAGTCGGAACAAAGCCAATGGCAAATTCCGGAACCGGGTGGATGAAATCTTGTTCATCGATGCACGGAACATGGGCCACCTCATCAACCGCCGGACCAAAGAGTTTTCTGAAGAAGACATCAGGACCATTGCCGAGACCTACCATAACTGGCGGAATCCGGATGGTGACTATGAGGATGTCAAAGGCTTCTGCAATTCCGCATCCATTGAGAACGTCCGGGAGTTGGACTATGTGCTCACACCGGGGCGGTATGTGGGATTGGCCCTGGAAGAGGACGATTTTGATTTCAAGGAACGGTTTGACATGCTGAAGGCGGAGTTTGCCGAACAGTTGAAAGAAGAGGAGCGGCTGAATGCGTTGATATTGGAGAATCTGGGGAAGGTGAAGATTGATGGGTGAGTGGCGAAAATGTAATTTAGGAGAACATGCGGTTTTTACCCAAGGACTTCAAGTGCCGATTGAGGAACAATCCATTATACCCTTTGACGGTAGCATACGATTTATTCGGATCGTTGATTTTACAAAAAATGACAAAGGTGAAATTCGATATATCAAATATCCTGGGGATAGATATTTAGTTCATGAGGATGATTTGGTAATGATTCGATATGGATCTCAAACAGCAGGAAAAATTGCAAAAGGTTTCTATGGAATTATTGCAAATAATACTTTCAAAATAACGCCAAACGAATATTTTGATAAAATTTTTCTTTACTATTATTTAACTCAGAAGTCTATTTATAATTTTTTTAGGGATTCGCAGTCATCTTCAACAATGCCAGCAATTACATTTAGCATGATTGGAAATCTTAAGATTGTTATGCCCCCACTCCCCGAACAAAAAGCCATCGCCTCGGTTCTTTCCAGCCTTGACGACAAAATAGACCTGCTGCACCGCCAGAACAAAACCCTTGAAGCCATGGCGGAAACGCTTTTCAGACAGTGGTTTGTGGAGGATGCACGGGATGATTGGGAAGAAGTAACTCTTGGCGAGGTTGCGGATATTAAGGCAGGTGGAGATAAACCAAAACATTTTTCTAAAAGAAAGACGGAAAGATATAATATACCAATTTATTCTAATGGAATTGATAATGAAGGACTTTATGGCTATACAGACTCAGCGAGAATTCAAGCTGAAAGTATTACTGTATCAGCGAGGGGAACTATTGGATTTGTTTGTTTAAGGCAAGAACCATATGTTCCTATTGTCAGGCTTATTTCAATTATTCCAAATGATAATTTTATATCAAGCAAATACTTATATTTATGGGCTAAATCACAGGATATAATGGGTACTGGAACAACACAACAACAGCTTACGGTACCAGATTTTAGTAGAACTTCTTTCATTATACCTCCATTAGAGAAAATGAAAAAATTTACAAATTATGTAGATACATTCTTTGTCAAAATGAAGTTTAACGAAACCCAAATTAGCACTCTCGAAAAACTCCGGGACACCCTCCTGCCCAAACTCATGAGCGGTGAGGTCCGGGTGGAATACGAGCATTAACACAGTGGGAACCATGGAAAAAATCTCCGAAAACGCCATTGAGGAACATGCTATCCAACTCCTGGAAACCCAGGGATACACCTACATCCATGGTCCCGCCATTGCCCCGGACGGTGACACCCCGGAACGACACTCTTTTGAAGATGTGCTCCTGCTGGACCGTCTGCAATCTGCCGTCACCCGCATCAATCCCCACATTCCCCCGGAAGCCCGAAACGATGCCGTCAAACAGATTAAGCGGCTCAACTCTCCGGAACTCATTGCCAACAACGAAGCGTTTCACCGGATGCTCACTGAAGGGATCACGGTCACCTACCAGAAAGACGGAAGAAGCCGGGGGGACCTGGTGTGGCTCATCGATTTCACTGACCCGGCCAACAATGATTTTCTGGTCGTAAACCAGTTCACGGTCATCCAGAACAATGTGAACAAGCGCCCGGATGTGGTCATTTTCATCAATGGTCTTCCCCTGGTCCTGATGGAACTCAAAAATCCCGCCCATGAAAACGCCACAATCATGTCGGCATACAAACAGCTTCAGACCTACAAACAGGAGATTTCCAGCCTGTTTACCCCCAATGCCATCATGGTCATATCCGATGGTCTGGAAGCTCGGGCAGGGACCATTTCAGCCGGATTCAGCCGCTTTATGACCTGGAAGACCGCCGATGGGAAAACAGAAGCATCACCATTCATCGGACAGCTTGAAACTCTGATAAAAGGCATGCTGAACCCAAAGACCCTCCTGGACCTGATCCGTCATTTCATTGTCTTTGAAGCCTCCAAAAAAGAAGACCGCCAGACCGGCATTATCACCATGGAAACCGTGAAGAAACTTGCATCCTACCATCAGTACTATGCAGTCAATCTGGCCGTGAAGTCCACCCTCAGAGCGGCAGGATCACCGGAGACACCCGGAACAGCCGAAGACCCCAAGGCCTATGGTCTGGCAACGGTCAACTCTCAGCCCAAAGGGGATCGGAAAGGGGGCGTGGTATGGCATACCCAGGGAAGCGGAAAATCTCTGTCCATGGTCTTTTATACCGGCAAGATTGTCCTGGTCCTGGATAATCCCACCGTGGTTGTCATCACCGATAGAAACGATCTGGATGACCAGCTGTACGATACCTTTGCCGCCTCAAAGCAGCTTCTGCGCCAGGAACCGGTTCAGGCCAAAGACCGGGACCACCTCAAGGAATTGCTCAAGGTGGCCTCCGGGGGCGTGGTGTTTACCACGATCCAGAAGTTTTCCCCGGACAACGGCAATATCTATGAGACCCTTTCGAATCGCAGAAATATCGTGGTGATTGCCGATGAAGCTCACCGGACCCAGTATGGATTTCAAGCCAAAACCATTGATGCCAAAGATGCAGAAGGAAACATCATCGGTAAGAAAGTGGTCTATGGGTTTGCCAAATACATGCGGGATGCCTTGCCATACGCCACCTACCTGGGATTTACCGGGACCCCCATCGAAAGCACGGATGTGAACACCCCGGCGGTATTCGGCAATTACATCGACGTGTACGACATTGCCCAGGCCGTGGAAGACGGGGCAACCGTAAGAATCTTTTATGAAAGCCGTCTGGCCAAAATCAGCCTGAGTGAAGAGGGTAAAAAACTGGTGGCCGATCTGGATGCCACTCTGGCACAGGATGACCTCACCGAGACCCAGAAGGCCAAGACCAAATGGACCCAGCTGGAAGCACTCATCGGCAGTGAGAATCGGATCAGACAGGTGGCCCAGGATATCATCGAGCATTTCGAGGCGCGTCAGGAAGTGTTCGAAGGAAAGGCCATGGTGGTCGCCATGTCCCGAAGGATCGCCGCTGACCTGTATAACGCCATGGTGGCCATCCGTCCCGAGTGGCACTCCGATGATTTGAAAAAAGGCGTGATAAAGGTGGTGATGACCTCCGCCTCTTCAGACGGCCCCAAAATCTCAAAGCACCATACTACCAAAGACCAGCGCCGGATGCTGGCGGGACGGATGAGAGACCCGGAAGATGAACTCAAGGTGGTCATTGTGCGGGACATGTGGCTCACCGGCTTTGATGTCCCCTGCATGCACACCATGTATATCGACAAGCCCATGAAAGGCCACAACCTGATGCAGGCCATTGCCAGGGTGAACCGGGTATACAAGGACAAGCCCGGTGGTCTCGTGGTGGATTACCTGGGGATTGCCTCGGATCTCAAAAAAGCCCTGTCGTTTTATTCTGACAGTGGCGGCAAAGGGGACCCGGCCATTGCCCAGGAACAAGCCGTGACCCTGATGCTCGAAAAGCTCGAAGTGGTCTCCCAGATGTATCACGGGTTTGCCTATGAGGACTACTTTGAAGCCGACACCGGCAAAAAACTGTCCATCATTCTGGGTGCGGAAGAACACATCCTGGGCCTGGATAACGGGAAAAAACGATACATCAATGAAGTCAGTGCACTTTCCAGAGCGTTTTCCATTGCGGTCCCCCATGAGCAGGCCATGGACGTCAAAGATGAGGTAGGGTTCTTTCAGGCGGTCAAATCCCGGCTGGCAAAATTCGATGGCACCGGATCAGGCCAAACTGATGAAGAAATGGAGACCGCCATCCGTCAGGTCATCGACAAGGCCCTGGTGAGCGACCAAGTGATTGACGTGTTTGATGCGGCAGGTATAAAGAAACCCGATATCAATGTGCTTTCCGAAGAATTCCTTTTGGAAGTCAGGGACATGGAGCACAAGAATGTTGCCCTGGAGGTCCTCAAAAAGCTGCTCAATGATGAAATCAGAAGCCGGACCAAAAAGAACCTGATCCAGAGCAAGACCCTCATGGAAATGCTGGAAGTCTCCATCAAACGATACCATGCCAAGGTGGTGACCGCTGCCGAAGTCATAGAAGAACTCATCCAGTTGAGCAAAGAGATCCACAAAATGGACAAGGAACCGGCGGAAATGGGCCTGTCTGACTTCGAATATGCCTTCTATACCGCCATTGCCAACAACGACAGCGCCCGTGAGGTCATGGAAAAAGACAAACTCCGGGAACTGGCCGTGGTCCTGTATGAAAAGGTCAAAGCCAATGCCTCCATCGACTGGACCATCAAGGAAAGCGTTAAGGCCAAACTCAAGGTGATTGTCAAGCGGACCCTGCGGCAGTTCGGGTATCCCCCGGATATGCAGAAGCTGGCCACGGAGACCGTTCTAAAACAGGCAGAAATGATAGCCGAGGAGCTGACAGGTCGACGGAATACGGCCTGACAAGGGGATCATTTGGTTACCCGTTGACCCACTTGGAATCCCTCAGGTGCTCCAGGTCAACCCCGGTATAATCCAAATGGTCCACCAGATCCCTGTACAACACATGAACCGGTCTTTTTTTGACATAAGTATCAAAGGTAACTCCCTTCTCCGAATGTCCCATCAAGGCCTTCAGACTATGGTCATTGATGCCGTTGTGTGACAGGTTGGTCCCAAAGGTGTGCCTGAAGCTGTGGAAGGTTTTCCTTTCTCCCAGATTGACCTGCGGGTCCTTTTTGTATCTCTCATTGAACCACCGGGACACATAGCCCCCATAACCGCCACTGGATGCCTTCGGAAGGTCATACATGAACCTTTCATACCCTCTGGCCTTCAGCTGTTCGACCCTCTGGATTATACCCAGGTCATCGACCAGAAACGGATGTAATGGCACCAGCCTTTTGTTCGCTCCGGGCTTGAGGGTCTTTTCTCCCTCATCGTTGAAATTGATGCACCAGATCCCATCATGTTTCTGGAAGTCAGAAAGGTACAACTGGCTTATCTCGTTGACCCTGGCCCCCGTGAACATTGCCAGAATGGGACACCAGAACATATAGGATCTTCGAAAAGTGTCATCACGGTACAGGTTTGTTCCAAAAATCCTATTGAGGTCATCAATACTGAGTGTTTCCCTGGCTTCAGTGTTTCGTCTATTGGCCTTGACCTTCATGCCTTTGGCCGGATTAATGGACATGTAGCCATGGATAGTTGCATACTCAAACAACGTTGATGCTCTCCCCAAAAGCTTATTGATGGTATGGGTCTTAATGGTCTTCTCTGGTCTTTCACCGGCCAGAATTTCATGAATGGTTTTGTCCCGGTACCTTTTGTCCTTGTTCATGTTCGGAGGTAACCTCAGTATGGCCTGTTTATAATCAGACATCATTTCCCTGGTTATCGATTTGACCGGGATGTCTCCAAAGAAATCAATCATGACCTGAAGACTGGCCACGATTTCGTTTTGGGTCTTTGTGGTCCAACTTCCGGCACTTTGATTTTCTGAAATGAAGACTTCACGCACTTCTGACAGGGTTTTGCCCTGGTACAAATTTTCGTTTTCCCCGGACCCCTCTGCGGCACTTACGTTGCTTGGTTCTTCTGGGAGCTGGGTGCTCACATTTTGAGTATCCTGCTGGTCACGATAGATGCCCATTTCCCGGTCCCTGGCTATTCCCATGACCTTGATGTCTGCTTTGAGACACTCCCGACAAAGTAACTGATATTCGGGGCTTTCCTTGTCTGCCTTGATATTGTTGGGTTTCAGGATCTTTTCATCTACCAAAGGGCTGACCTTGTGATACCTGCCGGTTACAAGGGCATCCCTGCATTCATCTTGATGCATGTCATAACCGGCTATCTGGGCTTCAATAGCGCCCCGGTCCCTGGTGGTGACGGCCCGGAACTCTTCATCATCGTCCAGGGCCTCTCTGATATACTTTCTGATTAATCCGTCTATGTGGTGTTTCTCAAGCTTCATGTCGTCGCTGTGCTCCCTCATGTATCTGAATAATTTCTTGAACCTCCCAGATAACAAAAAGGCCCGGTCCTTTGCAAGAGATAGCGAACCGGTCTGAAGACTCCGTTTAATTTCCCTGGTGCCACCCAAGGGGGACCTCAGATCCTGGGGGACAATCAACCGAAAATAATATCCTGATGTTCTCTGGATAACATGGGACATGGTGGGTTGCCTTTCTCCCCCTCAATTTGTACCATAAATTTGTACCAAATGACGGAAAAAGGCCTGCTGGAGTGTAACTGATTGAAACCATGGAGGAAAACTTGAATTGGTGGAGCTGAGGGGGATCGAACCCCTGACCTTACGGCTGCCAGCCGTACGCTCTCCCAGCTGAGCTACAGCCCCACATCGGAAAGATGGTGTCTTATAATCGACACGCGGCCTGGTGTCAATAAAAAAATTATATTTTTTTGAACCAGCCGATGGATTCGAATTAAACATTGACAGTTGGTTTTGTGAAAAGATATTATACAAAATTTGTTAACTTTTATTATATGATGTACGAAGGAGAGCAGCATGCTGCGTTATCTGCGGGAGAATTCAGGCAACTGGATTATCAAGATTTTTCTGGGTATCATCGTGGTGGTGTTTGTATTTCTGGGTGTGGGGTCCATGAATTCCGGCCGGGACAATTCAGTGGCGTCGGTGAATGATACCCCCATCACGGTGGATGAGTTTCAACTGGCCTACAAGAATCTGGTGGAACAGATGCGAAACCGTTTTCAGGACAGCCTGACCGATGATCTGTTAAAGGCCTTGAATGTCAAGCAGCAGGCCCTGAATACCCTGATTGAAGAAAAACTGATGGCTGAACAGGCCGATGCCTTTGATATCAGGGTCACGGATTCTGAACTTCAGGAATCCATTCTGAATATGGAGGTATTCCACAAAGACGGCCGGTTTGATATGGAACTGTACAAACGGCTGCTGGGACTCAACTCTCTGACCCCTGAAATGTTTGAGCAGCTCCAGCGCGCCCAGATAAAAACACAAAAGCTTCAGGACATGATTGTGAGCGCTGTGTCTGTTTCAGATATGGAAGCACGCAGTTTTAATAACTTTCACAACACATCCATGAAAGTGGATTACATCAAAGTGGATCCGGCTGAGTTTTCCGACATTCCTGTGACCCCGGAACAGATCCAGACCCATTACGAAGAAAACAAGGCCCAATATCAATCAGAGCCCAAACGCAAAGCAGCCTTTATTCGATATTCTCCCCGGGATTACCAGGATCAGGTCACCATTACCCAAGAACAGATCACTGGGTATTATGAACAGCATGCGGAAGAATTTGAAATACCTGAACAAGTGGAAGCCAGTCATATTTTGATTCAGGTGGCGGATACCGCAGATGAAACGGCTGTGGAAATCGCCAAAAACCAGGCCATGGCTGTGTATGAGCGTGCTGTGAAAGGTGAGGATTTTGCTGAACTGGCCAGAGAAACCTCCCAGGGACCTTCCAAAGAAGACGGGGGATACCTGGGAAAATTTGACAGAAACAGCATGATCCCATCCTTTTCTGAGGCCGCATTTGCCATGCAGCCCGGGGAAATCTCCGAACCGGTGAAAACCCGGTTCGGCTGGCATGTGATCAAGGTGATGGACCGGTTTGACGCCCATACAAAATCTTTGGCCGAAGTGGCCGAAGATATCAAAATCCGGCTTAAACAGGAAGAAATGCAGCAACTGGCCTATTACAGAGCGGAAGATGCGTTTGATGCGGTCATTGATGGAGACCCCTTAGAACAGGTGGGATTGACGACTCAAAAACAGGTCAGGACCACAGATGAGTTTGATGCACAAGGCAATGGACTGGAACTGGACAATGCCCCGGGTTTCGCCCAGGCCGCGTTTGAGATTCAACCCCAGCAGATCAGTGATATCCGGCAGATCGGGGATGATTATTTTTTGATCAAGGTCACGGAAACCATTGAACCGGTCCAGCTGCCCCTGGAAGCGGTAACCGATCAGATCACTCAAGAGCTGGAAGGCAAATTTCGTGTGACTGCCGCTGAAACCCGGGCCAAAGAACTGCTTGAGGCGGTAAAAACCGCTGGAAATATTGAAAAAACCGCCCTGAAAAATAATCTGATTGTGTCCACCACGGACTGGTTTACCCGAAACGAGACTGTCCAGGAAGTCGGACGATCCGAAGCGTTCATAAATGCCGCATTCAAACTGACGCCGGAGCACCCGCTGCATCCGGACGTGCTGCAGACCAATCAGGGGTTTTTTATCATTGCGTACAATGACCAGAAAACCCCGGAAGAAAATGCGGTCCAGGAAAATCTGACGGATATAAAATCCCAGCTGTTACAGGCAAAACAAGGACAATACTTTCAGGCATGGATCAATGAACTTAAAGAAAAAAGCGATATTGAAATCAATTCCCGGCTCATCGATGGATAACATGCGGCCTTTGACCCGATATCTGGTGCAGATCGGTTGTCTGGTATGGGCCTTGCTGATCGGAGCGGGCGCCTGGCTTACCCCGGCCGGGCATGCTCTGCCTGTGGCTGCCGATCAGGTGATCCAGGACCCTGCCGTGGTTCACGGTACCCTGTCCAATGGATTTCAATATGTTCTCATGAAAAACACCACCCCCAAAGACCGGGTGGGTGTTTATTTGAACATATTTGCCGGTTCTGCCCATGAAACAGTGGATGAACAGGGATTGGCCCATTATCTGGAACATATGCTGTTCAACGGCACTGAACATTTTTCTCCGGGAGAACTGGTGACTTATTTTCAGTCCATCGGCATGGATTTTGGTGCGGATGTGAATGCCAGCACCTCTTTTTTTAATACAGTATATGATTTGACACTACCCAAAGGGAATCAGGCACATCTTGAAGATGCCCTGAAGGTGCTCAAGGATTATGCGGCCGGCGCACTGCTTCTGGAAGAGGAGATCGACCGGGAACGGGGAATCATTCTGGCGGAAAAACAGGAGCGGGACTCCGTGTCCTATCGGACCTTCAAATCCACTTTCTCGTTTGAACTGCCGGGGTCCATTCTGTCCCGGCGCATGCCCATCGGCATAGAACCGGTGATTGAAACCACGGACCAAAAACAGCTCAGACAATTTTATGATCGATGGTATCGGCCGGATAACATGGTTTTGATCATGGTCGGGGACATGGATATCCAGGCGGCTGAAAAATGGATCACAGCGCAGTTTCAATCCCTTAGACCCCGGTTGCCGGAAAGTCTGTATGCCCCCAAAGGCGTCCACTGGGATCCCCACGAGGGCATTAAACCGTTTTACCTGTTTGAGCCGGAAGCAGGAAACACACAGATTACCATTGAACGGATCGAATATACGGATTTTGCCTATGAAACCGAAGATAGTCTCAAGCAGGAAGTGACCCTTACCCTGGCAGATACCATGCTGGATCATCGCTTGTCCCGCATGATCCAGGAAGGCAGCGTGAATTTTTCCTCGGCATCCGCATATTCCGGTCGGTTTCTCAATTATATAAACGCTGCGGCGATCACTGCCAAATGTGATGCCAAACACTGGGAACCCAGTCTGGCACAACTGGAAAAATTGCTGCGTCAGGCTTTTGAGACTGGATTCACACAAAAAGAACTGGACCGGGTTAAAGCGGATTTTCTGGCTGACCTGGAAACAAACGTCCGGCAGGCTGACACCCGGAAGACATCCGACCTGGCAAAATCCCTGCTCAGGTCTGTTCAAACCAAGAGTTGGTTTTTATCCCCTGTTCAGGCAAAAGATCTGCTGGCACCGTTTGTAAAAAGTTTGTCTGTGGATCAGGTGAACACAGCATTTCAAACATCCTGGAATCCGGATCACCGGCTGGTGATGATCACCGGGAACGCAGACATCACATCAACACCTTCCGAATCTGCTGAACAAATCATTTTAAAGGTATTCAATGACAGTGCCCGCCGGAAAGCCGATCTGTTCCAGCCGGAACTTTCCACCCCCTTTCCTTATCTTCCGGTTCCTGAAACCCCGGCGGCCATTCAGAATATAGAAAAAAATGTCAATAATCTGGCGATTTCCCGGATCGATTTTGACAACCATATCCGGCTGAATCTCAAACAAACCGATTTTCAAAAAGGCCGGTTTCTGTTCAAAGTGGTGTTCGGGCTCGGTAGGTCCTGTGAACCGGCGGACAAACCCGGCATCGCTTTTATCAGTGAGCAGACCGTGCACAAAAGTGGTCTGGGAGGCATGACCCTGGATCAATTGAACGCGGCGTTGGCCGGCAGGGACGTCACCATGGAATTTACCGTGGAGGACAGTTTTTTTTCCTTGAGCGGGTCTGCCGACCCCGGTGAAACCGAACTGGTGTTTCAGCTGATCCGCTCTTTTCTGACGGATCCGGGTTTCAGGCAGGAAAGTCTTGATCTGGCCAAAAATCAGTACCGCCAGATGTATGAAGCCCTTAAACAAACGCCGGACGGCATCATGCGCATTAAAGGGAACCGGTTTCTGGCCGGGGAAAATCCCTGGTTCGGCATGCCCCATCCGGATGAGGTGGATCGCCTGGCCTTAACTGATATCCAGTCATGGCTCACCCCGTATTTCACGCAGGGGGGATTTGAGGTCTCCCTGGTGGGAGATTTTGATCCAGCCGGAGTGGTTTCTCATGCCCGCTCGCTGTTGGGAGGATTTGCTTCCCCGGAAAACGAAGTTCATTGCCAGAATGATTTGGATCCGGTTCAATTTCCCCAAGGGGAAAGTCTGTCTTTGACCCTGGATACCAAGATCGATAAAGGCGTGGTGCGGATGGCTTTTTTAACCGATGATTACTGGGATGTAAATTTGTCCCGGGCATTGTCCCTGCTGTCCCGGGTCCTGTCTGAACATTTAAGAATAACCATCCGGGAAAAACTGGGCGCCGCGTATTCGCCGTATGTATTCAATCACCCGTCCATGGTTCATGATGGATACGGGGTATTGCAGATGGTGGTGCCCGTGTCCCATGAAACTGTGGATCAGGTGATACAGACCCTTGATGAAATCATTTCAGACATCCGTGCCAACGGAATTTCTCCCCGGGAGACTGAACTGGCTCTGGCCCCGGTTCTCAAACAACTGGAGGTCTTGCGGGAAACCAATGCCTACTGGCTGAATTCCGTGATGGCAGGGTCACGAAAATATCCTGAAAAACTGGACTGGGCCCACACCATTGTGTCCGGATACAGCGGGTTGACCCACAAAGAGATGACCCGGCTGGCGGATACATATCTGGATCTGGAAAAAGCCGCACTGATCCGAATTCTTCCGGCTCAGTAAATAAAACAGGAAAGGGGACAGGGCTCAAACCAAAGCTGCCTTAACCGTTAAAATCCATATCTTTGGCGACCTGTTCCCAGGCAAACCGGATCGCCTCATAATTAAAACCCCTGTAACGCAGATAGTTCACCGCTTTTTTCTGCCGGACTTCCGGATCCAGATGGTGCCATCTTTGATATCTGGCGGCCAACGCTGTGGCCGCCATCTGCATATCATCATAGGTGTCAAGCAGATCGCTGATGATTTGGGAGCGGATGCCTTTTTGTCTGAGTTCCCGGGTAAGCGCGAACTTTGATTTGGGTTGGTTTCTTTTCCGGTTTTCAATAAAGATCCGGGCGAATTCTTCATCATTCAGATACCTGTATTGCTTCAACCGCTCAATGACAGGGGGGATGTGTGCCGGATCTAACGTTTTTTTTGCCAGATATCCGGTCATTTCTCCGACACTGCGGGGTCGTATGGCCAGATACCGCAACGCGGTTTGAAACAGCTTCTCTTCCTGGGGATCCGGCGTGTCGTCAAACAGGGACATGGGGATTGGGTTTCCAGGTCAAAGTGAGCACAGCCAGTGTTTCATCGCTGGATTCATTAAAAATACCGTGTCGGGTTGTCACCGGGTCTGTGTGATCGGATACACAGGTTTTAACCGTCACAGTTCCCGGATAGAACGTTTCTTTGAGAAAATTAATCACCAGAGTGACCGGCACATGATCGAACAGCCAGGGCATGGGCAGGGTTTCAAGCGCCCAGGTGGCATAGATCGTGTTGTTTACATGCTGGTTCATGTCCAGATCATGGACCCGGACATGAAACTGCGTTTCATGATCCCACTGGCCGAAATCAAACGTGTTGGCCCATAGATCCGGCGGTGTGCCGGTCTGGGTCATCAATTCCGGGGGCATATGATAAGACAGCCTGACCGGCCGGGTGTTTGCCGCTTTGACCATGACCCAGACCGACAATGCCTGGATGTGAGGCACCCCGTCCGGAGAAAGTATTTCAAACTGACGGATTTCATACAGGTTTTTCCAGGGAAACCGCCAGGTTTTTAATTCATAGGGACCCGGCCATTGCAGCGGCTGATTCACCCGGATCTGGTACCGGGAAATCACCCATTTCAACTGTTTTTGTGCCAGATCAAATCCGCTGACTCCCATTTGATGCGCATGAATGCCGGCTGCATCCTGAAAAACAGACAGCAGACGATCCATTCGTGCGTGGTTGTTGGCACCCACCACTGAATAGGGCAGAAGCAATTTTTGTGAAAATATCGGATCAAAAGACATATCAGGGCATTCTTTCAAACAATCGAATCGGTGACGTCAGCAAAGAGGTGAACATATTGATCAATCCTTCTCCCACGGCTGAAGGGTGCAGCGGCGTTATGACCGGATCATCGATGGCACCGGTGGCTTTTGCCGGAAATGATACCAGACGGCCGCTCAGGATGGTATTGACCACCGGAATGAATTGAACAATGGTGTCAATGGTTTTGAAGGGTGCCACCAGACAGGTCAGATCCAGCCGGTTTTCAAACGGATGAATGTCGCCTGTAAAAAACAAGGCCATGTTTTCCGCATCAATCACCGCTTTTTCCAGATGAATGGTTCCGTTTTTCATTTGTGCGTTCACCTGAATACTGCGATACCGGAACCCTTCCTGGCGGATATCCGGCAGTTTCAAAATATTTAATACCGACAGCAGCCGGGACAACAATGTCATTTTATAAATCTGCCCTTTTTCGGATTCAAATGAAATGTCTCCGGTGAGATCGGCATGAAGGGTTTTCACTGATCCGGTTCCGGCCAAATCCGCATTCAAAGAGTATCCCCCATTCATCAGGTCTATTCCCGGATAAAAACAGGAGAGCAGGGTGGCGACATTCTCCTGGTTTGACGCGCTAATCTTTAAATCCGTCACCGTTTGAAGATCAGGTGATGTCAGATCCAGGCGCATCCGGCCGGAAATATCAGCACCACAGAAATCCCCAGTGAGCAACTGAATGTCAGGGTGTTGCTCTTTTCCTGTCACGATTGCCGTCACATGGGAAAACTCAAATGTTTTATAAGCCAGCCGGTCCGCCTGGATATGCAGATTTTTTCGGGAAAACTGAAAAGGGGTGCCTGAGAAAGAAGATCCTCCCAGAAGTGATATCAAGGTGTCCAGTTGAACAAACCGAGCGCTGATGTGCAGGTTTTCATCTTGATCTGCAACGATTTCCACCGGCTGTCCCCGGGTCAGAGACATCAGACGTTGATGAAACGACGTGTGTTTGTCCAGAATGATATCCAGGGTCCGGGTATCCAGAGTCCCTTTAAACCGGATTTGTGTGAATTCCGGGTATCGGGTAAACAAAATTTCGGCATCGGTCAACGGTTTATGTTCAAGCGCCATCCGCTCAGGTTTCAGATCATCTGGCCCTGTACCGGTCAATTGAACAAAAAAATTAATGTTCGGCGCCAGTTCCGCTTTCCCTGACACGGACATCTGATTGTCATGTAACTGGATACTGCCGGAATTGACCTGCAAGGGCAGGGCAATTCCACTCGCATATGCGGGAGGGACCTGGTGGGATAACCAGTCCAGGCCGGTAATTTGCGCGGACAGATCAGAAATGTCAATTGCGTTTTCAGACACGTCAAACACACCGGACACCTGATGAATTTCATGGGGTCTGGAAGAAATTCCGATACGAATATCCTGACACCTACCCGCAATATTGAATTCACCCTGATTTAATTCAAACATCGGGCCTTTATAGTGGAGGCGGCTGACAATCAGTTGTCCGGACATATCTGTCACTGGTTCCATGCGAGAACCGACCGGTTTCCATACCGACAGTTTCGGCCAGATCTCCTGAATATCGAGGTCCATGCCATCGGCAGACAGATCCAGCAAAGGGGTTTCATCCAGTATGACCCTGGCCGACACGTCAGTGATCCGGCTTTCACCGATATTTCCAGACAATCCGCTGACCCGTATCTGGTTATTTTTATAAACAAACATCCCTTGGGAAATTGTCAGGGGAAAGGGAATCCGGTCATAAAATCCTGTGGCTGAAAACGAATTTGTGGTCACTGAAACCAATAGATCCGGCTGATCGTTTTCAACGGCCAGTGTCAACCGGGCCTCCGCCTGTCCCTTCAGGTCTTTCACCCGGGCCATTTCTTTGGCCAGCATTGAATCCGGCAACAGGCGGATCAACACAGCCGGCACTTCAGTCAGATTCACATCCAGATCAAATTCACCGGTAAACGGCACATGGGTTGAATGCAACAGGTCGATGGTCAGCCGCCCCTGATGAATATTCGAGTGATCAATGCGGCCGTTTTCAGCAGCAATGATCAGCTTGCCGTCCGACACTTGGGCTTTGCCCGCCACATCATCGGCCAATAAAAGCGTATTCGGTATTTTTATCTGTGAATTTCGGGCGTTTCCTTCCAGAATCAGATGCCGGGGATCAAACAGGGTGTCCCAGGATGCTGCGTGAAACCCCACAGACACGTCATTGGCCATACCTTTCCGCAATATGTCAAACAACGGCTTTATCACCTGATTTTCCGGTGCCAAAGCCAGGGTCACTTCCCGGGCCTGGGCAATGTCTATGTGATGGCCTGTGAAGGTCAATGCGGTGTCATTCCGGGTCCGGCTGTTTGAAAATGCCATGGCCACCTGTGCGGACGGATATGCCAATTGGGTAGGGTCAATATCAAAAGACACCTGATCCGGTAAATAGGAAAAATTCATCTGCACCTGGGAGCCTGAGATTGACGAAGGGGTCAGCCGGTGTGAAGCGATGTCAAACCGGTCCAGCCAGAGATTGCCTGATATTCCGGTGACAGGATTCAGACGGACATGCAGGCGGGCGGTTTCTGAAGCCAGCTGATCCATCAGAAAATCCGGAGCCGAAAAAAACCGGGCCAGCCAGTCTTTTGTCACATGAAGGTCTGTAATCTGTGTGTCAAACTGCATTGTCTCATCGGTTTTGGAAATCCACAGACTGCCATTGAGCGCTGAAAACTGCTGGGTTCCTGTATTTTCCAGATGGATCTGTAACTGGTTTTCACTGTCCGGAAGCAGGGCGAATACCTGTTGGATCTGCTGTGTGGGAAATTGAAAATCAAGGGGGGCATGAAATGTCAAACCGGTTTTGTTTTCACCCGGCAGTGTTTGGATACCTAAGTTCTTTAAAAAAATGCCGGAAATCTCTATTTTTCGTTTTAACAGCGCATTCAGGTCCAAATCCAGGCGAACGGCCTCCACAGACAATTCAATTTCCCGGGTCAAGGGCAGAGTCACTGTGTCAACCTGAATCCGAAGCTGGGGAGTCAACAGAAAAGTCACCTGATCCGGATCGATTTCTGTGTTGACCTGGTTTTCAATGTAATTCACGATCCAGGGCTTGACAAAAGGCGAGTTGAGAATCGGACCCAGAAAAAGAAATGTCATCAGAATTACTGCCGTCAGTGCGGCAGCGGTATATAGACAAATTCGTCTGACTACCATGCATACCCTTGCTGTCGGGTTAAAAGGATCATGTCTGCCATGATTTTTTCAGCCTGCTGCAAAAGGATCTCTTTATACCGGTTCAAAACAGGTTCCTGATCTTCCAGGGTGCGGATGGGGTCTTTGCCCAGGGCGGTCAGATACGCATTTTCAATTTCGATCTCAGTTTGCTGATCCTGAAGCCTTTGTTGCTTTCGGGTATCGATATCCAGGGGCAGACGAATTTTTGTCTCCTGTTCCGATGTCCATGCCAGGCGCTTTTCAAGATAGACCATACCGGGATCCTGAAGGCTGCGCTGTTGAAATTCATGTATCAAAGACGTATACAAAGGCGCCAAGGACCGGTATGCCTGGAATGGAATCTGAGGGATGGTATCCCATGGCAGAGCCCCGTCCAGAGAATTTTCTCCAGTGTCTTCGGGTTTGTAGATTTGAGGAAATAAAATATGCGGTATCACGCCCCGGTGCTGGGTACTTTTACCGGAAACCCGGTAAAATTTGGCGGATGTCAGCTTGAGTTTTCCATCCCCCAAAGGTTTGAGTTCCTGAACCGTACCTTTGCCGAAACTCTGGGTTCCCACGATGATTCCCCGCTGGTAATCTTTGATGGCACCGGCAAAAATCTCCGAGGCTGACGCACTCATTCGATTGATCAACACCAGCAAAGGTCCGGTATACTGGATTTCCGGGTCTTCGTCATAAAGCCGGGTCATCTGCTGTTTGGTGCGGATCTGTACCGTGGGCCCGGATGTGAGAAAAAGCCCGGTCAGATCACTGGCTTCTTTGAGAGCCCCACCGCCGTTGTCCCGCAAGTCGATGATCAGACCGTCAATGTTTTCTTCGGCCAGTTCAAACAGCAATCTTTTCACATCTGAAGTGGTGCTTTTATACTGTGAATCTCCCCTGTGATACGCCTCGAAATCAATATAGAAATTCGGGATTTCAATGATTCCGATTTTATAGTTTCTCTTGCCTGAAACCACGGTTTTTATCTGTTTTTGGGCGGATTGTTCCTCCAGTTTTACCGTGTCTCTCATAATGCTGATAATGGTGGTGGCATCACTTTTTTTGGCAGGAATGATTTTAAGACGGACAAACGTGTTTTTCGGACCCCGGATCAACTTGACCACTTCATCGATCCGCAGACCGATGATGTCTTTGATTTCACCGGTTTCCCCCTGACCCACTCCGATAATCTTGTCTCCGGGCATCAACTGGCTGGATTTGTCCGCCGGCCCCTTGGGAACCAGGCTGACAACCTTGGTATATTCATATTCGGTCTGGAGAACAGCCCCGATCCCTTCCAGGGAAAGCCGCATATGGATATCAAAATCTTCCGATACCCGCGGCGGAAAATACTGGGTATGGGGATCAAAGCTTTCGGTGACGCAGTTCATGACCAGTTGAAATACATCATCTGTGGTGGTCTGGGACAGCCGGGTCTGGCGGGTGGTATAAATTTTTTCCAGGGTTTGTGACACATCCGCCTGGGTGTTATGGTCATCGAGCGTCAGCGTGATGATGTGATGGATCAGTTCTTTTTTCCACAACGTGCGCAAATCATCCTCGGTGGGTTGCCAGGGCCGCTGTTCACCGTCCACCACCAGAAAATCCCGGGAATTAAGAGACAGGAAAGACTCTGGTTTTTCCAGCAGATCCAGAATATATGCATACCGTTCCGCAGCCCGGCGATAGTGCAGATTGTAAATCTCATATGCGGGTCTCAGGTTGCCGCGCCTCAGGTCTGTGTCAAATTTTTGACGATATTTTTCCAGTTCCTGCAGATCGTGTCGGGTCAGCAGGTGCCGGGATGGATCCAGGTATTTGATATACCGATCAAAAATCTGTTCAGACAGGGTATCATCCAGTTTTTTCCCTAAGTAATGATGGCGTTCAAGCGCGGAAACAATCCGGATGCACTGAATGGCATGATTTCTTTCAGGGACCAGCCGAGCCGGTTGGGCGGACACTGTCGAGTGCCAAACAAGCACCAGCAGGATCAGCAGTATCAACAGGGAAATCAGCCTGTTTTTCAAGCAAAAATTCAATGGATTATTCAAAAATCGGGTCACTTTTTTTTTCCTCATCATCAGATGTGTCAAGCGGGGTTTCAACACTGATTTTTCCAATTTTACCGGATCTGAAATCTTGAATCAGGACGGTAGCGGCTTTGTGAAAATCGATTTGCCCTTTGGCTTTTAAACACCCTCTGGCAGCACCGATTTGTTCCAGTAACCCGGCCTCATCGTCAGGTATTGTATCCAGGAACGGATACCGGGCCTTCAGTTGTTCCGGATAGCGGTTTAAAAGCAGTCCGGCAGCAAACCAGGCAATATCCTGGAAATCCAGCGCCGCATCAGAAATAGCGCCGGTGACAGCCAGGGCATAAGCCCGCTGAGGCGGTTCGATCACGGGCCACAGGACCCCGGGGGTATCGTACAGATCAATATTGTTTGGTAAACTGGTCCGCTGCTGATGCCGGGTGATTGCCGGAGTGTTGCCGGTTTTGGCGATTTTTTTTCCGGCCAGGGTGTTCAAAAGTGTGGATTTTCCGGTATTGGGGATGCCGACCACCATGACTTTTTGTTTTCTGGCCCGATTGCAGGAGACCCCTTCTAAGGCGTATTCCAGGGCACGGGCCGCCTGGGACCGGTCCGTGGCATTGATGGCAATGGCCCGGATATGGCGATGTTTTTCAAAAAGCGTCACCCACTGTTCCGTCACCCGGGGATCGGCCAGATCCATTTTATTGAGAATTTTCACCCGCCGGGCGTTGCGGCTGATTTTATCCATCCAGGGATTTTCACTGGCCACGGGTATCCGGGCATCCAGCATCTCCATAATCACATCTGCTTTGGCTGCGGACTGGTGCAACCATTTTTTTGTTTCCAGCATATGGCCGGGGAACCACTGAATGGTCATAAAAAAATTATTCCTCTGTCACATCAAAAGTCATGACGTCAATTGCGATCTCAGAATGTCCGCCATTACCGGATTGGCAGCCACAATACCTTTTTGGGGAAAATCCGGGCCTCCCGCGAAATCCGTGACCTCGCCCCGGGCTTCGGTTACCATCAGGATTCCTGCAGCCACATCATAGACATTCAAGTTCATTTCCCAGAATCCATCCACTTTACCGGCTGCCACATAGCACAGGTCAATGGCCGCAGAGCCGCAGCGCCGGATATCTCTCAACTGCGGGACAATCCGGTTGAAATGGCGCAGGTTGTTATTTTTTTTGCCGGCACGCAGACACGCAAACCCGGTAGCCATCACCGCATCCGTCAACGAGGTTGTGGGAGAAACCTGAAGGGGATGATCGTTCAACCAGGCCCCCTGGTTTTTGCGGGCATGAAACAACTGACCCAGGGCCGGGGCATATACGGCCCCTAAAATAATTTCATCCTTTTTTTTCACGGCAATGCTGATGGCATAATAGGGCTGTCCATGAAAAAACGAGGTGGTGCCGTCAATAGGATCGATGATCCAGCAGTAGTCACTGTCAGTCAGTGTCTGGCCCGTTTCTTCGCCCCAGATGCCATGATCCGGAAACCGGGATTGGATGCGTTGAATCAGAAACGCTTCCACCTGTCTGTCTGTAGCGGTGACCAGGTCCTTGCGGGTTTTGAATTCAAGGGACTGCAACGTGAGTTGTCCCTGTTCCGCCAGACAGATGTCGCCTGCTTTAACAATCAATTCTTTTAAAAAAGAATACATGGTGTTTTTGTTACCCTTATATCGTTTTTTGCAGATTAAGGCATATCAGAAATACGTTGAAAAGGCAACTTCCAGGCCAGACATCCCACGGGCTGAATTGACTTTTCAGATCTGTTCTGACAAGATGATCAAACAGTTAACATCATTTGTCTGTGAGGTGAACATGCGATATTTTTCAGCCATCTGTCTGATCTGGATTTTTCTGGGGATGGGACATATGGTCCCGGATTCTTTTTCCTTAGAGACTCAGGAGATGGATGCCGATGTGGAACCGATCCCTTCTTTGATCCAGAGCATCCGGTTTTCGGATTCACTTGAATTTTGCGGGAAACCCATTCCTATGGAAGATCCCATGGTGAAAGCGGCCATGGAAAAGGAAATGCTCCTGATTTTGTGGAACCGTCCCCAGGTGATCTTGTGGATGAAACGGGCGGCTCAGCTTTTTCCCCATATCCAGAAGATTCTGGCTGAAGAACAGATGCCTGACGACCTGAAATATGTACCGGTCATTGAAAGCGCCATCAGACCCCATGCCAGATCCTTTGCCAATGCCGTGGGATACTGGCAGTTTCTCAAGTCCACCGGCCTGAAGTATGGCCTGAAAATCACCGATCAGGTGGATGAACGGCGAAATATCTTTAAATCAACCCGGGCGGCCTGTCAGTATCTGAAAAAACTGACAACTGAATTCGGATCCATTTTTCTGGCCCTGGCCGCCTATAATATGGGCGAACATGGCCTGGCAGTGGAGATCGATGCCCAGGGGACCCACAACTATTTTGACTTATACCTGCCCCTTGAAACCCAGCAATATTTGTTTAAAATTATTGCAGCCAAATTGATCCTGGATCATCCGGAAAAATATGGGTTTCATCTGAATCCCCAAGACCTGTACCCTCAGCTGAACCTGGCTGCCCTGGATGTCACACTGCAAACACAAGTGCCCATACTGATCATTGCCAGGGCAGCGGATATTTCGTTTAAAACCTTTAAAGAGCTGAATCCGGATATCCGGGGATATTATCTGTCACCGGGTTCGATCCATATCCAGGTGCCGGCGGACAGTGCACCCGGTTTTCACACCCGGTTTGCCGAACTTTTTGCAGATTGGCAGAAAACGTCTCCTGCCCGGATTCATGTGGTCAAACCCGGAGAAAGTCTGACAGGTATCGCCCGAGCCAATCAGATGTCGCTGGCGGAATTGTTGCGCCTGAACAAATTGTCCTACAAAAAAGTGATCCATCCGGGGGACCGGTTGAAAGTCAGGTAACACCGGGATCTGCTGAATCCGAGGAAAAAGTCCGGCCTTTTTTTTTGGGTTTCTGCTGTTTTTTCAAACAGGTCAGATCTTCGCGAATAATGGCGCACAGCTTGGGGTTGTGCAGTTCTCTACACGTAGTATGGTTGTAAAGAGGGCACTCGGGGTGTTGTTTGGACATAACGGCCAATTGTCCTTGTATTCATTTATGTGATCCGGAATTTTGGCCTGAGTATAGCTCAATTGTTCAAATAATTCAATGTGATTCAAAAAAAGATCACTGTATCAGGGTTTCTTCCGAGATGCTGTCCGGAATCTGAAGCGGCGGGGATTTAAACTGATTTTCCATATTTTTCAGCGTTTGTTTGACATCGTTCTGAAGTTCGGTCAATCGCCGGTTGACTTCTTTTCGGGTCATGAACTGATTTTCCAGTTCTTTGTGCTGATTTTCCAGTTCTTTGTGCTGTTTTTCCA
>JAIPDL010000063.1 GCA_021737695.1 Desulfotignum sp.
TTTATCTGAGAAACGGTGCCAGTTCCCAGAAAATGAGTACCGCCGACATCACCGCCTTTATCCAGTCCGAAGGAAAGGTCCGATTCGATCAGCAGCTCAGGATGGATTTGGATTGGCAAGAGGTGCTTGATCTATCCCGTCTGGAACACTTTTTATCCCTCACCGGCATTGCCCAGAAAAGTGACACGGCAAACCTGCTGCGCAATCTGGGGGCCGGTGATGAAAAAGAGGGCCGCTTCTACCTGAACCAGACCGGGATGCTTTTTTTCGCAAAAGAGCCGGCATTGCGGCAGCCCTACGTCAATGTCATCTGCGCCCTGTTCAAAGGCACGACCAAAGCCTATATCCTGGACCGCAAGGAACTTTCCGGCAATATCCTTGAAAATGTGGAAGATGCCCTGCTGTTTTTAAAAAAGCACCTCCAGCTCCGCTGGGAAATCACAAAAGACAGCCCCCGCCGCCAAGAGATCCTGGAGCTGCCGGAAGTGGCCCTGCGTGAAGCCGTGGTCAACGCCGTCTGCCACCGGGATTATTTTGAGCAGGGCGCCCAGGTGATGGTGGAAATATTCGATGACCGGGTGGAGATCCATAATCCCGGCGGTCTGCCCAGGGGACTGCCGGAAAAGGATTTCGGCAAACGCAGCGTCTGTCGGAACCCCAATATCGCCGCCCTGCTGCTGCGGTGTGATTATATCGAGAAAATGGGCACCGGCATCGAGCGGATCTATGCGGCCCTGAAAAATGAAAACTGCCCGCCGGTAAACATCGAATACACCACCCTGTTTTCCCTTGTCTTTTCACGGCCAAGTTATATATCCTCCCGGGAAACACACAAACCCAGGGAGAAACCCCGGGAGAAACCCAGGGAGAAAACCCGGGAGATCATTCTTGAGCTGATGCGCAAAACCCCGGACATTACCACGGCCCGGCTGGCTGAGTTGACCGGGCTGACACCCAAGGGAATCGAATGGCAGATTGCACAGCTCAAAAAAAACGGCCGGCTTGAGCGGATCGGCCCGGATAAGGGCGGCCACTGGAAGGTGACAGACAATTAAGGAAACGACTGTTTTGGGTATTTTTAAAAATCGATAGACAAATACATGAACCCATGCCGGCGGACCCGGCCGAGAATAATATAGAGCACTTAATCATTTGAGAAATATCGAAATGACATGAAAAATCAAAACACAAGAACTATCAGTACACTTTTAGACAGCCGAGATCCGGTGTTAATCTGGGAAAAGGAACAAAAACACCCGATCAAACAAGGCATGTTACTGGATATGTATGCATGCAATAATCCGGAATGCCGGTTCCTACATGCCACTGTTTTTGCTGTGGATGAGCGATTCGAGAACCTTGGCTTAGAGCCTGACGGCAGCCTGCGCTTTGATATAAAAAAAGAAAGCGATCTTGCCACCCCTCTCCCAGATCAAAAAATAACGGCTTCTATAAATATCGATTCCTATGATGTCATACCGGGTGAATCCACAGGGTCCTCAGCCGTTGACCTGTTGGAGTGGCTTTCATTTGAAGCAAAAAACAATCTTTGTGAATATATCCAAAGCCGATGGCATATGGACAAGCCGAAAGACAACGATCAGTGGAAACAAAAAGATTGGAGTTGGTGGGAAACGGATATGATGGTCGGATGGGATGAAATATATCCGCATGACCCCAATTTGCTGCTTCATATGCCTGATAAAAAGTATTGGGTGATTGATGCTTACTGTGTCAACCCCCAGTGTAATTGCAAGAATATGGGACTTTCATTTTTGTATGCAACTGAGAATAAAACCCAGGATGTCGGCGGAATGTTAGTTGATCTTAACAATTTTTTGCCAGATCAAATTATGCCACGAAGTAAATCCTCAACGGAACTGACTGAGATGTGGAAAACGTTTTTAGCCCAGCCGGGCATAAAAAAAGAACTGGGCCGCCGGCAAAAAAAGATGCAGAAAATCGGGAAGGAACTTGTAAAATTGAAAACCGTAACAGGGTCCGCTTTTAGGTGATGATGACCCCGGACTTTCCCTGTTAACCTGTGTAAGGCTTGCATAGTGCAAAAAAGGTGATTAATTTAATGTGTTATATTTTTCCATTATAAAAATCAAAATGAAGCCTGTGCCATCGAAGACGATCCGGTCAATGAATGGATTCAGAAAATCAAAGCGGCGGACGGCCTTTTGCTCGGCTCTCCTGTTCATTTTTCCGGTGTGGCCGGGACGATGAAATCCTTTCTTGACAGGGCTTTTTTCGTATCTTCGGTCAACGGAGGCATGTTCCGGCATAAAGTCGGTGCCGCTGTTGCTGCCGTCAGGCGGTCCGGAGGAATCTCCACGCTTGAGACGCTTAATCATTATATCAACTACTCTGAAATGATCATGCCTTCTTCAAACTACTGGAACGTGGCCCATGGCCATACCCCCGGAGAAATGGAGCAGGATGCCGAGGGCAAACAGATCATGGAAATTTTAGGCAGAAACATGGCATGGATCATGAAGGTGATCAGGTTTGCGGAAAAGGAATTTCCCCCGCCGGAAACAGTGGCCAAAACCCCAACTAATTTCATCAGGTAATTATGAAAAAACCAGTCCTGTATATGCTCAACCCCTGGTATGACGTACCGGATCAAGGACCCTTTTACTGCCCGGACTGCGGTGTGGTAGAAGGATTTTTTACTTACAACCCGGAAATCAGGGAAAAGGGGGCGGATTTCTTTGGTGATTCATGATTCCTGAAAAAGAACAAAATGAATTGAAAGCAAGCTTGACACATTTAAAACAGGAAGCCATACGTTTTGGAGCGACAGATTCTGCTGTCATCCTTTCCGGTGATATACGGGTAGACGATGATCTGGCGGCCTTGTGCAATGGGGAATACACCTGCCCGAACTTCGGCCTGGCTGCGAGTTGTCCACCCCATGTGGGAGGACCTGGGCAGTTCAGAAAATGGCAGAAAAAAAGCCGGTATTCCATTACAGTAAAAATTGAACTGCCGTCATCCGTGATGTTTTCCGATGCGCGCAAAGAGGTCATGAAGCTGCTCCACCAAGGTGTGTCCGGAGTCGAAAAAAGGGCCATTGAACTTGGATTCAGCCAGTCGAAAGCCTTTGCCGGCGGTTCATGCAAGCCATTATTCTGTGAAGAAAACAAAACGTGCTGTGTAGTGGCAGACAATCTCCCGTGCCGGCATATGGATGAGGCAAGGCCTTCCATGTCCGGATTTGGTATTGATGTCATCCAGTTGATGAACACGTCTGGATGGCCGGTTGTAAAGACAAAGCAGAACAAAGGCGGCCCCGAAGAATCAAGCTGGGTGGCGGGTCTGATTTTGGTCTTTTGAAAGGAGACACTGAATGAAACTGGGTCTGCACACTTACAGCCTGAACCTGCACGGCATCGGCCAGGACTGGGCCGGTTTTAAATGGCCCTGGCCCCGGCAGATTTCCACCTTTGAGCTCATGGAAATGATCCTGGATCTGGACCTGGAGGGAATCCATCTGGATGACGGGGTTCTGGAGCGTCTGGATCCGGGGTTCCTGAAAGAGGTGGGTGATGAAGCGGCTCGGAAACAACTCTATCTGGAATACAATTTCTCCATGGATATGGGGGGTCAGGGAATCGGCATTCAGCATGATCTGCCCGGTGCCTTAGATACGGCCCATGCATTAGGTGCAGATGTGGTCAAGGTGAGCATGGATCTGGTAAGACCCCGCCCGGTGTCGGGCAGCCGGTTTCATGCCCGGGTGACTGCGCAGATGAGTTCGTTTGCAGAAAAGCTCAGGAAGGTGGCACCCACGGCGCTGGACCTGGGTATCCGCATCGCCGTGGAGAATCACTGCGACAGCTTTTCCGAGGAGATTCTCTGGCTCCTGGACCAGGTGGATCATCCGTCGGTGGGGGCCTGCATTGACACGGTCAACGCCCTGCATGTCACCGAGGATCCCATGACCGCCATCCGCAACCTGGCCCCGAGAGCCTTCACCAACCATTTCCGGGATGACCGTATCGAATTTCAGCGATGGGGATTCAAGCTGGTGGGCGCGGCGGTGGGGGATGGGGATATTGACATGAAAACCGCTTATGAACTGTTCCGGGATCAATCTTCCATGGAACGGATCAACATCGAGACCGAGATGGAAACCCCGTTGGATGATATGGAAACGGCCCTGGCCATGGAAGTGGACGCGGTTCGCCGAAGTGTGACCTACTGCCGGGAGGTGCTGGGGATACGGCGTGATTAAACGCCGGCCAATCGAAGCTTTAGAGATCTTCAATGCGCATGCAGGGCAAATGTGTATCAGCTCGATCACATTGGCTGAACTCTTCCACGGGGTTGAAAAAAGTTCTATGGTGTCCCATAACTTGCGAAAAATTTAGGACTTGCGGTTGGAAAATTGGATTAAAACAGAATAATGTTCAGCCCAATCTGTCATTCAGGAAATAAGATCGCCCACGACGTCATGAATTTTATCTCTTGCTGCCCTCATGAGACTTTCCGGACCACTGAGCTGAAAAACTTCCGACTCGATGACCGGTAGCACCGTCAGACTGATATTTTCACCCGGGTTGAAAATCCATTTCCCCTTAGGCATGGCCTTTGATGTGCCTTGAATGGTGATCAATGTTCTCCAACCCTTTGAGGGTCACATTCCAATACCGGTTCACGCCGATAACCGCGTCCGACCACCAAAAGCACAGGGAATGCTCGCGCCTGCGCCTGGTGTCAAAAGGGAATGTCACTGTAGTAACCAGCAGCATGACCAGAAAAAGCATCATGGTGAAAAGGGATATTGAGGCCCAGATCACGGTGGAGGCTATAAGCCGTTTCAGGCTTTTACAAAGCGTCAGGCTCATGAGGTCACCTCTTTATATAAGTAACAGATAATCCCAAAAGCCCAGGACATAGGCCATATTTCCAATCAGAAAGTGGGACAGGGTCACACCTGCCAAGCATTTTCGTCTGGAGTACAGATACCCCCAGTATATCCCGCAAAGAAACGACGTCAAGGCAACGCCAACCGACAATTGAATGTGCACCAGGCCGAACAGGGCCGATGCTGTGATGATCGCCCAAAACGTGGCGTTTCGCTTGTCAAGCACTGACTCAATGGCCGTCTGGATGACTCCTCGGGCTAAAAATTCCTGAAGAAAGGCGACAGGCAGATAAACAATAAAAAGCAGGTCGAAATTGCTCAGAACAAATAATTCATGGTCCATTCCAGGAATTTCCAACAAAATGAATAGCCCTTTGATGACCATGAGCCCCAGGCATATGGTCATTGTGCCCGGCAGCATAAAGCGGATGGATTCCATGCCCCCTTTGAACGTAAGGCCTAAAGAGGAAAATGGCAACCCGCTTTTTCGGATAATGAGAATACACACGCACAAAAAGATGGCTTCGACAATCCGGGCTGAATCATTCTCATGGTAGTCAAGACTTCTGGCCAGAGATATAAGGAAGACATAAAATGAGATGGAAAGAAAAAGGCTGACAAAAACGGTCGAAAATAATTGATTTTTTTGCCCGGCCTCCACCAGTTCAGCATTTTTGGACCGCAAGTCCTTGATGGTTTCTTCAAGGGCAAATTCTCTTGCTTCCAGTTTGACTGACATCAGCCCTAAGGATTCCAGAAATTCGGCCTCATCTTCCTGAAGATTCGCTGTCGCTTGCAGATTTTCGATGTCTTTGCTACTGGAATAGTTTCCCCGAGTTACGTTGGTTACGAATGTGGTAATTTTTTTAAGAATGTCTTTGTTCATGAGGCGGGTTTATCAAACAACACGATCTAATGTCAATTATTTTGAATGAAGAGATAAACAAATAAATTTATCGTCATTCCATTGAATTTTTTCATTCAATGACACGCATTGTTTTCTATATGTTCGCTTCATATTTTTTGCACTTACAATAATCCAAAATTGCCCTGGAAGAAGGGAATCTACCACAATTGAAAAATTTCCAAAATAAGCTGCCGTAACATAGGCATTTATTTCCTGCTTCATCTAAAAAACAGCATTTGGTTACAAAAGTACAACATCGGTGGCAATCACCGCAAGAGTCCAAAGGCAGGTGCCACTCTTTGGTAATTCGAAACAGGGCCGGGTCTGGATGGTCCATGGGTGGCGACGTCAGGGGGAGAAGCGTTTTGACCAATTCTTTTTTTCGGCTTAAGATTCTGTAAAGATAAGTAAATGAATAAAAATAGTATTTGTGATAGAATTTCATATATTTCCAGAATCGCAGGTCATTGAAAAAAAAATAGGAAGTATATGGCGCAATAACATACAAGAAAAGTCCAAAAGACAGGAGATTGATGACGACAATTGAGTAGGACATAATCCGAAAAAACGCCCACCAAAGCGCTCTTGGTTTTATTATTTTGTCAGAAAAAATGATCGCCCCCATTAGTGCCTTACTCCTCAGTTTTTGTTACAAAAAACAAGAAAGTAAATACCATTCATCAAAAAGTGGTATCCAAGAATCCCCTGTTAATCCTGTGTTCGACACAGCTTCAGATAAGTGTTGCCCCGGCGGCAAACAGGACGATATACACAAAAAAGCGAAAGTGTCGCTCCGTCAGCCTTTTGTGAAGCATTTCACCAGCTATCAGACCGGCGCCGACACTTGGGAGAAGAATCAGGGTCAGTGTTGCGGTCTCCCGGGTCCACTGACCGTTCAGAATGAAATAAACAGTCATGAGAGCACTTAAAAAACCCCACAATGTGGTGAGCACCGCCCTGAAAGCGGTCTTATCCAGCGGCAGGCGGCTGGCCGCATAAACCACCAGGGGGCCTCCGGAAGCATACAGGCCGTGAATCACACCCGCCAGGACAAACAACACTTTCTGTAAAACCGGGGGCACCACTTTTTGGGACCGGGTGAACAGGGAGATCATCTCCCTGACGGAAATAACCATTACAAAAAGCCCCAGGACCTGTTTCAGCACATTTCCAGCCAGCAGATCGAACAACACAAGTCCGGCAGCCACGCCCGCCGCCATAAACGGAATGATCCGGGTCCAAAGTAGTCGGTGGTGAATATGCCCGGCATAGCGATAGGTCAGATACCCGTTCAGCAGCATGTCCAGAAATACCAGTGAAGGAATCAGCACTGACAGCGGAAAAAAATGAGCCCCCAGGGTCACAGCCACCACCGTGCTGCCGAAACCGGATATGCTCTGGGCCGCATAGGAAAAAAAGGCAACCGCGGCCAGGAAAAGTGTGTCTAACGTCAGAAAATCCATGTGTATTCAGATTGTCCTTCCATGTCATTTGGAAAATCTTGTTTTCGGAGTTAGGCCATGGACCATAAAAATTTGATCCCGATAAGTATTAAAACAACTCCCAGGAATCGTTTAACACTCTGGGGCTTCATTTTTTTCTGCATCACCCTGGTGCCCAGATACCCCCCCGTCCAGGCAGCCAGCCCCGCATAAACAAGAATTTTAACGGACACAGATCCCATTGCCGCGTAGGTGACAAATGCTGAAAACGATGAAAAAGGAACTGAAAAAGCCGTCACCATGGCCACTTTTTTGGGGTTGAATCCCTGGACCACCATCAGGGGAGAAATGATACCGCCGCCACCCACACCCAGAAGCCCGGAAATAAACCCGGACAGCAGGCCGACACCCAGAGGGCCTGCAACGGGACGGTCTTCCCTGTATTGGTCTTTATATTTTGAACCCTTGAAAAAAATCATCATGGCGCCGGAAAAAAACAAAAACCCGATGAAAATAAAAAGCAGGGTTCGGGTGGGCAGAAAATGGCCGGCCCAGGCGCCCACTGGCGCCATTACTATAGATGAAACAATGATGGGCAGCCCCAGTTTCACGTCCAGCGTCTTTTGCCTGAAATTGGACCAGGTGGCTCCGAGCATGCTCACGCAGTTGACAAAGAGCCCGGTGGTGCGTGCCAGGTTAAAAGGGACACCGATCCAGGATAAGGCAGGAATAAGGATAACTGCTGAACCCACGCCCCCCAGAGCAAAAATAAAACTCAGGCCGAATGAAAGAAAAACAATGATCAGAATATGGGATTCCATCTCTAACAGTCCTTTACGACAGGAAAAATGCCGACAGGCAGATCTGTCTTCTCCACTGCCGGCATGGAACTTTTACTACATTTTTGACAAAGGGCCGGGTTTAAAGGCCAAAGCCATATCTTCACAAGGAGCTGTCAGTCCCTTCACTTCCTCATACCCATTGGCCAGAAGGTAAGTATAGGCCATCGCTCCCCTGAATACTGAAGAACAGAAGGTGATGATACACTTGTCCTTAGGGACTTCGTTCAAGCGGTCCGGCATCTCATTCAAGGGAATATGCAGGGCAAAGGGAAAAGATTGGTATTTCACTTCCTCGTCTGTCCGGACATCTAAAAATACAAAATGATCGTTGTTCAGCACTTTGCGCATTCCGTCGATGCTCATGCCGTGTTCTCCTGAACCGAAGAACTGAAAATCCATTTCCTTGAATACCTGATTCAATTCATCCATTTTACCAAACTCCTTAATTTGCATGTTTTATTTTATTCTTTTTCACCCAGCTAATTACTGCCGGAGGGTTTACTGCTGGTTAATGACTCTTTTTCAGGCACTTTTGCCATGACCCGGGTGCAGATCCAGGCCAGGATCAGATAAAACAGGCTCAAGCCCCACATGCAGACCCACTCGGTCATGACATGGCTGAACGACGCGCCCATCTGGGCCATTCGAAGGCCGCCTGAAATTCCCCAGGTGCTGGGCAGCAGCATGGAAATGGCCCTGATCCAGTGAGGCATGGTTTCCACGGGCCATGAAAATCCGGAAACCAGAACGGCAATCATTGAGCTCCAGACAATCATGATGATGGATGATTCCCGGCTTTTGAAAAAAGTGGCCAGAAACTGCCCCAGCAGGACCACGGACAGCAGGAACGGAAGCAGGAACACAAACATGTCAAGGATTCCGGCCCGCAAAGGAAAATCCCAGATCTGGTACACGACCGCGTAAAAAAAATAGATGTGGATCAGGTACAGAGACATGCAGGCAACGGTTCGACCCAGGATTCTGACCAGGGGGCCTCCCTGCAGCGGGATCACGGTCTTTTTTTCCTGCATGTGTTCCCGGCGCGTGCCGGAAAGCATACCGATGCCGATGAGCATGGTCTGCTGGAGGAGCAGAAGCAGAACCGCCGGGACAATATAAGTGGCATATCCCATATGGGAGTTGAACAGGGACCGGCTGACCAGACTAAGGGGAGACCGATCTGTCAGGGCTTTTTCATGGGACCCTCCCGCGGCCTTGAAACGGCTCACTTCGATCCCGGCCGACAGGGTCCGGATCGTTGTGACAAGTCCGGTCATGGCCTGCCGGTAAACCAGGAAATAGGTGGCATCCACATAGGCGGACACTGTTGTTTTCCGGCCCTGCAGCACCTGTTTTTCAAATCCGTCCGGTATGACCAGTATGCCGCTGGATTTGCCTGCCTGAATTTTCCGGCGGGCCGTTTCCATGTCCGGGTCCTGGAAAACCACCCGTAACAATTCCGATGCATCCGTCATTCTCACCAGCTGCCGGCTCATCGCTGACCGATCATAGTCAACAATGGACAGCGGCACCTGTTTCAACACCTCACTGGAATAGGGTAAAGGATATACAAACGAGTAGAATACAACGGCACCGACCATGATGATCAATACCCCGGGGTCCCTGAATATGGCGTTCAACTCCGCAAAGATATTGCAGAACAGGTGCCTGATCATGCTTTTCCCCAGTAACGGCTGTCTGTCATGTGACCTTTGAACAAAGGAATCAGACAATAGCCTGTGCCAACGAATCCAAGCATGATCAACAGATCAGGGACAGACAGGGATATGGGTGCCTGGCGCAGGGTCTGTTCCTGGAACAGGTGCAGGTAATGGGTCAGGGGAAGCAGATTGCTCCAGGCTTTGCCCAGGGCAGGCATCTCCTCCAGCGGAAACGTGATGCCCACAAACGCGAACGCCGTGCCGGAAAAAAATGACGCCGCACTCAGGGCCATGCGCAGGCTGGGAAAAAGATATACCAGGACAAGTCCGCATGCCATATAGGCCAGGATCAAAAACAGGGTGCCGGCCATCAAAACGGCACCGGATCCCCGCAAAGGCACGCCAAAACCCGGAAATATGACTGCCAGCATGATCAGCCCCACCAGGATGAAACACAGAAAGTAAACGGCCAGTTTGCCGGTGATCGCCCACCAGACACTTCCCCCGGCCGTCTTTAGCCAGTGTGCTGCCGTCCGGTTTTTAAATTCGCTGCCCAAAGCCATCACAGTGACCATCAGGACAAAAATCTGCAGAAAGGTGGGGCAAAGGGCCGCCGAAAGAAAATACATGTAGTTGAGCTGGGGATTGAACAGGACATGGCGGTCGATTCTTACGGGATCTAAAAGGGTCATTGCCTGTTCCGGCATGGCACCGCCCTGCATCCGGGAACGGATATTCAGGCCGGCGGACAGGGTGGAAACCGTTGCCTGGAGGCTGCTTGAAACGAGGCTTCCCGGAAGCAGCATCTGGGTGTTGGTGAAACCAGTGACCTCTCCTCCCTTTCCTTCCAGGATGTCTTTTTCCAGGGCCTTAGGGATGTGCAGCCAGGCATAGACGGCGCCCTCCAGCATCAAATTCTTTGCCTCGACAGGATCAGCGGCCTGAAAAGCGACCCGGATCACGGGGGATGCGTCGACGGCCCGGATCAGGGAACGGGACAGTTTTGAGTGATCCAGATCCACCACAGCCACGGGAAGTTCACGGGGATAGGGCTGGGCAAACAGGCCCCAGATCAGGATAAACGAAAGCAAAGGAAACACGACCATGGCCAGGGGATATCGGGCGTGCTGCCGGATATGCGAGACTTCCCGGGCAAATACGGCCAGAAATCCGGTTCCGTCCTCATTTGCGGGCATCGGGAAGATCCTTTCGGGAAACCAGGACGCTCATGCCCGGCCGCAGCCCGATGATATTGTCCAGGGGCCTGGCCCTGAGTTCGAACGTCTTGAGATCGAAGCCACCGGATGCGCTGGTGGCTCTCCAGGTGGCATAATCACCCAGCGGGGCAATATAGCTTATCTTTACTTCAAACTTTTTGTCGCCCAGGGCGGGAACGGACACTGGAAATACCCGGCCCATTTCCATGCCTGCCAGGTGATCTTCCCTGATATTAAAGGTGATCCAGATATCATCCAGGTCCAGGATGGTGACCACGGGGTAGCCGGCATTGACCACTTCCCCGGGATCTGCCAGCAAGTGGATCACTTCCCCGCTCAAAGGGGTTTTCAACCGGGTTTCATCCAGATAGGTTTCCACTTCCGTCACGGCTCCCCGGGCCTGGTCAACCATGGCTGACGCGGCCTGGCGGTCTTCCTTTCTGGTTCCTTCCAACGCCATGTCATATTGGGAACGGGCCGCAGCCGCCGCGGCTTCAGCGGCTTTCCATCTGGCTTCGGCCTCATCCTGCCGCTGTCCTGGAACAATGCCGTCCGCATACAGGCGGTTGATGCGCCCGTATGTCTTTTCAGCCAGTTCCGCCGCTTCCCGGGCCTGTATCCACAGATTCATGGCCACGTCCACTTCCTGGCGCCTGGCCCCGGCGTCTGCCTTGTCCTTTTGGGCGGAAGCGGCTTTTCGGGCTGAAGACGCCTGGGTGAGCCGGGCCGTGATTTCAGGGCTGTCAAGCTGCAGAAGACTGGTTCCCTTTTGCACGTACTCCCCTTCTTTCACAAACACGTCAGACACACGCCCGGGGATTTTGACCGCCAGGTTGACCTGGGTGGCATCGACCTCCCCCTGTATGTATTGAATTTCGGGTTCCTGCAGGTACAGAGTCAGGCCCCAGACGATACCGATTAAGACGAGAAGACCGATCAGCGGCTCCACTATTGTCCGCATGCGTTTCAATGTTCCACCTCCATCATGTTTCCTGCCAGGTACTGGGGAAATTTTGTTCCACGGCCGCATGACTCCAGAAGCCGGGCCAATGCAACGTCAAAATTATACGCAGCCAGCAGTCTTTCCACCCGGGTTTCAGACAAAGAGAGCTGTGCGTCGACCACATCCAGTGATGTGGCCAGGCCTTCTTCAAAAGACCGATTTCTGGCACGGATATTTTCCTTGGCCAGCGCCACGGAGGACTGCAGGGAATCATACTGCTCACTGGCTTTCATCATTTCCTGGTAGCGGGAAGACACCAGGGTTTCCAGGTCTCTGACCAATTTGCGCTGCATCAACTCCGCCTGGTTCTCTATGTTTCGGGCGGCCGCGATCTTGCCAGCCCTGGCCCCCCCGTCAAAAAGGGTGAAATTGACCCCGGCACCGATGGACCAGGCCGGGTCCAAAACGGTTAAATCATTTTCGTAGAGTTCCCGGGTCCCGAAAAGATATACGGTTGGATACCGTTCAGATCTGGCAGCCTTCAGGTTTTCCCCGGCCCTGTCTCTCACGGCTTCGATCCGGGCGATGGCGGGATGATGATCCCGGGCCTGCCTGATAAAATCGGCTTCCGGGTCAACGGAAGGCAGCAGGAACAACGGTGAAACCGGGACCACGGGGGTTTTTGCAGCCAGAATGTTGGCAAGCGCTATCTTTGCCAGATCCAGGTCCCGAAGCGATGCCTTGCGTTCCCTTTCCGCCCGGGCCTGGGCGACCTGGGCATGCAGCACCTCGGTTCTGGCAATAAAGCCTTCTTCCTGCAGCCGCCGGGCCTGAAACACATGCTGATCCAAGGCATCCACGACCTCTTTGCGGATCTGATACACCTGATCGGCCAGCCGGACGGCATAATAATATTTAACCAGTTCCGAGGTGAGCGTGTCTCTGGTCTGGTCCAGTTTTGCCGCTGATTCCCGCACCCCGGCATCCGCTGCGCGCTGGGCCGCTGAAATCTTTCCCCCCGTGTACACCGGCCAGGTGACATTCAGCTGTGACTTGAAAAAGGTGTCTTCCTGAACCGTTTCGTGAAACGAAGGGACCGCTGCAGAAGGGACAGTCGGATGCAACGTCAGAATCACGTCCCTGATGGGATTCAGATCCAGCTCAATGGCGTCATTGATCCGGACAAACTGGCCGCTGAGAGTCACTTCGGGAAAATTCAATCCCCGGGTCGCTTTTGCCTCGTATTGCTTTTGTTCCACCTCGGAAGCCGCGCTTAAAACGGACTCATTCCGGGAGACCATCATGTCCAGGGCCTGGGAAAAGGTCAGGGCTTCCCCGGAAAATGCCGGGGCAGGTGCCGCCATCACAAGGAAAAATCCCATCATCATGAAGACCGGAAACCCTTTCCAGGCGGTTTTAATACCCCTTCCGGCCGTATGGTCCTGTTTTCTGACTATCATTGACATTCCATTCTTCAAATATTTCAAAAAAAATATAATATACGTCGTTTTTTTGATGTTTCAACTTTTTTCCCGCCAAAATCGGCGCTTTGATTTTTCTGTCCGTCAACACCTGTATTTTGACCTGGAAAACTGTTACAGTCATCGGGTCTGGCATTGAAAAGGAGGATCAATGACATATCCGAATTCTGACGTCTCCCGTGCCTCTGGTTCTGAGAGGCCTGATCTGATACAGGATACCCCCCATGATATATGATAAAGACAACCGGCAGAAAACCATGATCCAGCAGCTGTCGGCCCTGGACGGATGCACCGTGCTGGAGGTCGGATGCGGGGACGGCACCTTGTCACTGGAACTGGCAAACACCCCCCGCCGCTATCTGGCCATTGACCCGGACCATGCGGCCATTGCCAGGGCCTGCCGGCGGCCCGGCCGGGCCGATTTTTTCATTGGCTCCGGAGAGGATCTGCCCTTTGCCGGCAGCACATTTGACACGGTGCTGTTTGTTCTCTCCCTGCACCACCAGAACAGCCGGAAGGCCCTGATAGAGGCCCATCGGGTGCTGATTCCGGAAGGACGGGTGATCATTCTGGAACCGGACATCCACGGTGCATTCCAGCAGTTTTTCCACCTGTTTGATGATGAAACCGATGCCCTGACTTCTGCCGCATCCGCCATCCGCCACAGCCGGTTTGACCTGGCCCGCCAGGAGGTGTTTGAGGTGCCGGCAGATTTTGATGACCTGTCAGACCTGTGTCAATACCCGTTTGACCAATCCCCGGTCGACGATAACGGACGATCAAAAATTTTTGCCAAACTCCGGGAGTTCCAAGGGGATATCAACCCGGCGGACCCGATCCGGCTGGTTGACCGGATCCACATATCCTGTTTGAAGAAACCCCTTCACAGAAAATAAAGACAGGTCCATTCCCCGGATAAAACAAAAGGCCAATGTATTTGAAACATTGTTTATCCGGCCCATTCACCGCCAAACCGGTGGCACATCCGTGAAATACCGCACATCCCGGTCCGGAGACAATTCACACAATCACCACACCGGCTTCGGCCATTGTTTCCAGCGCCGCCCGGGTGGTGTCCGGGGCCATGCCCCGGCACAGGTTCCGGATTAGCAGGACCCCGTATCCCAGGGACCGGGCATCCATGGCCGCCATCATCAAAAAATCCGGATCACCGGGCGTTTTCTTCCGGTGATCCGCTGATACGTTTCGTTGGGATAGCCTAACGCCACAGCCGCGTGAATGGTTTCTGAATCCGGGATGCCCAGTTTTTTCTGAATAGACCGGTCCGCTGCCATGGCTGCCACCACATACCCGATGAGACAGGTGCCCAGACCCATGGTGTGGGCGGCCAGAAGGATGTTGCCGGCAGCCAGAAGGGCGTCCTCTTTCGGACAGGAAGCCCCGGGGGATGACCCGATGAGAATGACCGCAGGCGCACCGTGGAAAAGCCGGTCCCGGTTTTCATTTTCCATCTGTTCGATGGCGGTTCTGACCGATTCATAATAGTTTCGGTAATAGTGGTCCAGGGTCTTGGCGCCCACCAGGGCCAGGGCTTTCCGCAACAAAAAATTTTCCGCTTTCCTGTTCAGACCCTTGAAAAAAGCCTTGACCGCATTTCCCAGGATCAGGACGTCGGACCGGGAAGCCAGGCAGGTAAAGGTCCAGGCCTGGGAATTGGTGCCGGACGGGGCGAACACGGCCAAATGGATCAGGTCCCGGAGCGTTTCTTTTGCCACGGGCGTTTCTTTGTAGTTGCGGCAGGACCGCCGGGAGCAGATGAGCCGGGCCAGCTCCCGGGTGGGAAGTCCTTTGCCCGGCGGCATCCAGGCCGGGTCCGGATCAAAGGCGGAGAAATCCTGCAGGCCCGGATCCAGTGCCGGAATATCAATAGCCTTTTCCGGGCAGGCGGCCATGCAGTGGCCGCACTGCAGGCACCGGGCCATGTCCGTGTCAGGTGCAGCATGAGCCGTCCTGTTTTCCAGGGAAATGATGTCTGAAGGGCAGACAAGGACACAGGTCCCGCACCCTGTGCACCGGTCCGGGTCGATGTTCACAAAAGCAGATGTTAAATTCATGGATATCCTTTTTTCAGGGTGAAACCTACCATTTTTTATCAGAATCATATAATAAAAGACCATTCATGAAAACAACACAAGCGCGTGTGTTGCAAAAAGGAGGCGGTATGAAAAAAATTGGTCTGTTTCACCTGATCCTGATGCTGGTGCTGATAATATCCACCCCGGTCCCGGCAGCCGAAGCGTTTGCCATCAAACTGGGCGTGGTGACCAAGCCGGGCGCGGCCCAGAACATCATGGCGGAAACGTTCAAAGAACGGGTGGAAGCCCGGTCAGACGGGGCGTACACGGTCAAAATCTATCATTCCGCTTCTATCGGCAATGAAACGGAAATTCTTCAGCAGATCCAGATGGGCACCATCCACATGGGGGTGATCACGGGCGGGCCGTTTGACACCTTTGATCCCATTGTCCGGGTGATCAATTATCCGTTTCTGTTCAAAGACCATGACCAGGCCGACCGGATCCTGGACGGACCTTTGGGAAACGAAATCCTGAAAAGCCTGGAAACCAGCGGATTCAAGGGGCTGTGCTTTTCGGAAAACGGGTTCCGGAACCTCACCAACAACAAGCGGGAAGTGACCGGGCCGGACCAGGTCAAGGGGCTCAAGATCCGGGTGATGTCCTCGGCCCTTCACAAGGCGATCTGGCAGGCGCTGGGCGCCAATCCCACACCCATGCCCTGGCCCATCTACACGGAATTGGAACAGGGCGTGATCGACGGCCAGGAAAACCCCCTGTGGGTGATGGAAGTCTACAAATTCTATGAAATCCAGACATACATGACCCTGACCCGGCACGTGTATTCCCCGCACATCAACGTGGCCTCGCTGAACTGGTTCAACGGCCTGCCGGCAGCGGACCAGGCGTTGATAACAGAAGCGGCCCTGGAGGCGGCCCGGTTCCAGCGCAAAGACAACCGGGAAAAAAACGCGGCCCGGCTGACCCTGGTCCGGGAAAAAGGCATGCAGGTGAAGGATGATCCGGATATCGATGCGTTCCGGGAGCGGGTGGCCGGGCTCAAGGACCTGGACCTGTACCGGGATCCCCGGGTGCAGGAGTTGCTGATCCGGATGCTGGCGGCGGTGCAGTAGTCGATGAAAATGCCGGCAGCCCTTGACCGGATCAGCCAGGCCCTGAACCGCCGGGTCAAAGGCCTGGTGTGCGTCATGGGCATGGTCATGGCCCTGGTGGTGGCACTCCAGGTGGTGTCTCGTTACGGATTCAACCATTCCTTGTTCTGGTCCGAGGAACTGGCCCGGTTCCTGCTGATCTGGCTGTCGTTTCTGGGCGCGACCGTGGCGTATTATCACGGGGTTCACCCCGGGGTGGACAGCCTGGTGCGGCGGCTGCCGGACCGGTGGCGGACCACAACCGCCCTGCTCTCGTATCTGGCCGGGGCCGTCCTGTTTACCGTGATGGTGGTCAGCGGCACCCAGTTCGCCTGGTTTGTCCGGCTTCAGATCTTTCCGGCCACAGGCATTTCCAAATGGATCATCATGGCCGTGGTGCCGGTCAGCGGGGCCATTTTTCTGGTGCACTGCCTGGCCGGGATCGGCCGGGTGTTTGACACGCAGATGAATGACAAAACGGGGCAGACCGGATGACCACGGAACTGCTGATCCTGACCCTGTTTTTTCTGTTTATGATCAACACCCCCATTGCCATTGCCATTGGTACGGCATCCCTGGCCGCCATTGCCGTGCAGGGAGACTTTTCATTGATGATGGTGATCCAGCGCATGGTGGCGGGCACGGACTCGTTTCATCTCATGGCCGTGCCGCTGTTCATGTATGCCGGCACACTCATGGAAAAAGGCGGGATTTCCCAGCGGCTCATCGATTTTGCCAATGCCTTGACCGGATGGCTGCCCGGCGGGCTGGCCGCCGTGTCCATTGTGTCGGCCATGTTTTTTTCCGGGATTTCCGGGTCTGCGGCCGCCGACACGGCCGCCGTGGGGGCCGTGCTGATCCCAGCCATGAAGCGGTCCGGGTATCCGTCTGATTTTTCCGCCGCCGTCCAGGCTTCGGGCGGGTCCCTCGGGGTGGTGATCCCCCCGTCCATTCCCATGATCATTTTCGGGTTTCTCACAGGCGCCAGCATCTCCCGGCTGTTTGCCGCGGGCATTCTGCCGGGCCTGCTCATCGGCGTATCCCTGATCACGGTATCCACCCTGATGGCAAAGAAAAACGGATATGCGCCGGGGGCCGTTTTTTCCGTGCGGCAGATCATTGTCACTTTCAAGCGGGCGTTTCTGGCTCTGGGTGCCCCGGTCATCATTCTGGGCGGAATCCTGTCCGGCATTTTCACGGCCACGGAATCCGCAGCCGTGGCCGTGGTGTATGCCCTGGGGGTGTCCATGACCGTGTACCGGCAGATCGGGATCAAAGACCTGGTCCCCATTTTCACCCAGGCCTCCATCACCGCGTCCGTGGTGATGTTCATCATTGCTACGGCATCCGTGTTTTCCTGGATCGCAGCCATGGAAGATATCCCGGCGGCCCTGGCCGGCACGCTTTTGACCTGGACGGACAACCCCGTGCTGCTGCTCATGATGGTAAACCTGGTGCTCCTGGCGGCCGGGGTGTTTGTGGAAACCACGGCGGCCCTGATCCTGCTGGTGCCCATGATCACGGCCATGCTCCCGGCCCTGGGGATCGATTTAATCCAGCTGGGGGTGATCGTGGTGGCCAACCTGGCCATCGGCATGCTCACCCCGCCCATGGGCATCTGTCTGATCGTGTCCGCCTCCATCTCCGGGGACCGCATCAGCGCCGTGAGCCGCCGGGTGATCCCGTTTCTCATCGTGCTGCTGGTGGACCTGGCCCTGATCTGTTTTTATCCGCCCCTGACCCTGTGGCTGTCCGGCCTGGTGGGCGGCAATTGAAAACAAAGGAATCCTTGTAATGGGTTATACCCAAAACCGTTCATCCTGACATTCGTTTTCCATTGAGAAAGCAGTGAGACATGGCCAGTGCGGAAAACCGAAACAGGTATTCAATGAGTTCCGGAACGGAAATGTTTTGATTGAATCCGCCCAGGTGGGGGCCGGTGCTCAGCAAAATATCCGTCTGTCCTTTGGGGGGCACTGTGTTTACCCCCCTTTGATGTAAAAACTGCTGATACTGTTCCCTGGTCATCCGGTTTTGATCCTGGATCCGCAGCACTTCCTCCATATGCTCATCATATCCCATGGTCTGAATCAATGCCCGGGTGAGCCGGGGGATGGTCTGCAAGAGCTCTTGGGGCAGGCCCGTTTTGCACAGTCCTTTAAAATAATTGTCGCTGACATCTGCGATCATGGATTCAAACGCTGGCCGGTCAAACAGATCCCGTGTGTCTTCAGGGGTTGCGTCCGGAGTCAGACCTCTGCGGTCCGGGGCCTTGTTTCTGAATACACTGCCGATCACCAGGATAAAGCTCAAGAGATGTTCGCCAATGTAATGGCGCAGTCCGGCGCCGGTATCGATTTGTTCGATGTGTTCAAAATCCCTGGGACCGGAACGGGCAAAATTGGGATATTGACAGGAATCCAGCCACTGATCCAGACGCCCGGCATGTTCCCACAAATACGCCCCCTGATCGTTGCGCCGCCGCTGCTGAACCCGGTTATGAAACAATGGAATCAACGCCGTGTGAACGATGCCCTTCACGGTCATCTGACCCAGGATCCGGGCATTTTTGATGAACACATTCCGGGTCCATGACATGGGTTGGAGACATCCCGGATCGTTGGGGTACTCATAATAGCCGGGGCAGGGCGAAAACGCGATGCAGATCTGTTTGTACAGAAAAGGAGGGGTGTCACCGGGCAGATCCGAGGTGATGTCAAACACCCCGTGCCCTTTGTGTTCAATCGGCACGGGCGTATCAAAGCCCCCGGCAGCCATATATTCCCTGGAGCTCTGCAGTCGGGTGAGCCAGGCCCCCTCCCGGGCCAGGTCCGTGATATTGTCGGCGCTGGTGGCAAATTTCAGCACCACACAGGCGGTGCCGGATGTGTTGATGATCAGGCTCCGGCCCTGCCACCGGGTCTGCTTCAACCCTGGCGCAAACCCGGGCACAAGCCTGTTCAGATCGACCGGCAGGACCGACAGGGGCGCCATGACCCACGCATCGGATGCCGCCGGTTCCCATGGCAGCTCTCCCAAAGCCTGGTTCACGGCCCGCAGGCGTTTTCCATGCGATGTATACAAAATATCGTTGAGTGCCTGGATGATGCGTTCTGACAACGGGTTCCTGACCCGGCCGGCAAGCCGACTCAAGGCCCCGGCAGCTTCATGAAACAGAAAATACGACTGCTTCTGACGGTCAAACCGGGGGGACCGGATGAGGCCGGTCAATGTATTCACCGTGTCGGCCCCGATGGTATCCGGGTATTGGTCCATGTGGCCGGCCACATATTTGACCGCCATGTAAGCGCCTGAAAAATCTTTGATCCCGTGGTTGATCAGGGCCTGGGTGCGGCACAACTCTGTCTGTTCGTGACAATGGGAACGCATGATTTTACCGGAACCGGCTTTTTTCTGAAATGCCGGTCTTTGCCTGTGACGTGATGCTGTCTAAATGATTCTTTTGTATGTGGATCATCCTGCCCCTTGCTCAGTGAAGCCCCGGGATAAATCGGCATTTAGGCAAAAAGCCAATACTGGCAAACTCCCTAAATGGTAATGAATGGTTGGTCCAGCCCTCTCCCAAACCGACTCGGCCCTGGCTGTCACCTGAGCTGACAGGTTAGGCCTCCACGTAGTATGCTTTGGCAATGTTGGTGATCCGGACAATAAAGTCCGTCTTCGCCTCTGTGTATGCGACCCGATCATTGGCATGGGTATTGGACAATTTCCGCTTGAGATTGCCATAATCCTTTGCCACGTGCGGATGTTCAATGAGGTAGTCCCGAAAGAGCAGCCGATCCCAAAGCTCGAAATGTGCTTCGACCATGTGAATATGATGGGTTCTGTTTCCGCCTGCATCCCGTTTGATGAACCATGCATAGAAGGGCGGCGTGTCGTCACCCCACATTGGCCGCCAAAAAAAGTCGTATCCCTTTGGCTCGAGTATCGGGGGGACCCTTTGCCTGGTTTCATCCAGTGAGGTTACCTCGACCAGCATATCGACAATCGGCTTCGCCGCCAGACCAGGAACCGCTGTACTGCCGAAGTGCTCAATACGTTTGACCTGGGTTTTGGGCAGACAGGACAGAAGGTGAGCCTTCTCTTCCTTAAACAGCTCGGGCCAACGAGGATCGTATGGAACGACGGCAACATCTTCCTTCACAACCCGGGCAACTTTTTCTTCAAGTGTTTCCATCTCTTATTTCATTACGCCCAACGCCTGAGCTGTGCGGCAAATTTGGAGCGAAGCGGAAGATTTGTCCGACAGCAGCGTCTTGTTAGTCGACTGCTATATTCCTCAATTTCTATTACTAATCAGGATTTATCTTTCTTTGGCTGATGCATACGTAGTTCTCATGAAAGATATCTCTTCATATGTGCGTCAAGGACAGTAAGCCCTTCCTCAAGCCCTTTATGTCCAAATCCAAGACGGAAGCGATCCGTAGGTGTATCCCCCAATTCAGAACTGTAAATAGTACTTGGTAAAAACAAAATGCCACTCTCTTCAATCAAAGTACGGCAAAATTGTTCTACACCTTCAGCTCCTTTGTACTGTGGGAAGCCCATACAAGAACCGTCTGGTGACTGCCAATCAAACAAATCTGGGTAGCTCGCAAAGAAGACTCCCCATTTCGGAAGGTTTTCATCGACAATTCCACAATTTCGAGCCAGCAACTTGTCACGATTCCTCAGTGCAATCTGTGTCAATTTCTCACTTGGTCCCGAGTTACAAATAGAAAGATAGTGCTTCATGCGCTCCATCTTCGAAATGATATCTTTATCAGCACAAGCAATCCAGCCTATCCGAAGCCCTGGTAACCCATAAGCTTTTGACATCACATTCAAAGACAAACCACGTTCGTACACATCAGCTATATAAGGTAAATGCTGTGTTCCGCTTGGGCCAAGACCATGAAATATTTCATCATGAAGAATATAAATACCATGCCTTCGGCAAAGTTCTATCAACGCCTGATAACGATCAGGTGGAAGAATCGTACCTGTAGGATTGTGTGGAAAATTAATGGTAACGAGTTTCGTATTAGGGCGAATTGCATCAGCCACACGGTCTATATCTAATGACCAGCCATCATTGGCATCCAAAGGCACACCCGTCGCTTGACAAATTGCCAACGGCAAGGTTTCATGTGATTGATAATTCGGCGTTACAACAATGGCATGGCTGTCTTTATCAAGTATCACAGAGTTTGCAGCAAAAATGCCTTCACTTGCACCAGCAAAACAAAGAATTTCATCAGTATTTCGTTTTTCGTATAGCGTGGAAATCGTCTCACGAAGTTCAGGTGCACCAAATGTTTCTGTATAGCCAAGCCACATATTTTCGAAAGATTCACGTTCATCTGGCGTTGCCATCGCTAACAGGTCGCGTATAGACATGCTTTCAGCGTCTGAGGCTGTCATGTGGTATTTGGCTTTGAATTCCCACTTGGAAAAGTGTGTTTCGAGCTTAAAATCAGGTAACATTGTCATGGTTATTTTCCTGGTTTATTCTGGTTAAGGTAGGCTTTTGCAACCATATTAGCGACTTCAATATCTTGTACTGCAACACCTGTTAGGTCAGCTATTGTAATTCGGGTTTCAGGCAGGCACCGTCTGATTTGGCGATGATATTTTCGAAAAGCCGCTATACCCCGGGTCGGCTGAGGCGTTTTGTTAACCGAATTCATCTACTTTTCGCTTTTTTATAAACAGCATTTCGTTCTTGTTTCCCAACAGCGATCACATACACGATAAGTTCAGAGTCAACAACTTCATAAACAAGCCTATACCCGCTTGCTTTCAGTTTGCAGCAATTCTCAGTGAAGGTCTAAAATTCCCAGAAAAATGTCACTCCACCAAAATTTAGTCCGATGTCAGCTGCGAATTAGGATTTTTCAGACCAAATCGCAGCCATTTATGTATCAGGTTTGTGGCAAATGTCA
>JAIPDL010000064.1 GCA_021737695.1 Desulfotignum sp.
GCGCACGGGCCCGGACGGCGATCCCGACTTCTTCATCTTTGAAAGCCCGCTGGTCCGCCTGATCCGGGACCACGGGTACACGGATCTGTTTGCCCGGATCGACCGGGACGGGGCTGTGGAACTGCTCAACGGCGAAGACGCCCTTTATGAACCCGGCAAATTTCCAAACCGGTCTCTCTGGATTTACCGCTACTACGACCGGACCTCCGAGCGTGCCGGCGACGGCACAAGGGATCTCATCGAAACCCTGGGAGAAAACCTGGGCCGCCTGCTGGATTATGTCCTGGCACAGACCCGTGCCCCCCGGGTCCACCTGGTGGCCCACTCCATGGGCGGACTCATCTGCCGGTCCCTGATCCAGCGGGTCCTGAAGCAGCAGGCCGCCGCAAAGATCGACCGGGTCTTCACCTATGCCACCCCCCACCGGGGCATCCATTTCCGCCGGGGCTTAGGCTTTCTGACCCGGGTGCGGGACCTGCTCGGGCTTAATGACGCCGACACCTTCGGCCCGGCCCGGATGCAAGAGTTCCTGGATTTCCCAACGGACTGGGACCCGGCCCGCCTGAACGAGACGGGCGGGCACTTTCCCGTTGATCGGGTCTTTTCCCTCATCGGCACCAACCACACGGACTACAATCTGGCCCGGCTGGCCGTGGGACCCGGCAGCGACGGCCTGGTGCAGATGGACCACGCCTATGTCAAAGGCAGCAGCCGCGCCTTTGTGTACCGCAGCCACAGCGGCCCCCTGGGCATTGTCAACTCGGAAGAAGGGTACCAGAACCTCCAGCGCTTCCTGTTCGGGGACACCAGCGTGGTCATTGACCTGGAAAACGTCCGGCTCAAAGAGTCCCTGCGGGACAACGACGATCTGCGGTTTCTGCTCATCGAAACCACGGTGCTGATCCGGGGAGAGCAGATCGTGATGACGGACCAGCGCGAGGAGCACGGCTCCGCCCTGACCGTCCCGGCCCGGTCCCTGGAAACGGGATGCGAAACCCTGTTCCGCACCTATCTGATGAAGGCCTACCGGCCCAGTGCCCGGGACCGCTACTCCAACTTCCAGATCCGGCTCCGGTTTGTCCCCCTGTATGTGCGCAACCGCCGGGTGCTCCGGGACCGCCACTACCTGAGCGAACCCCTGTTCCAGCACACCCTCACCGTGGGCATCCGGGACAGTGACACCGGCGACGGCCGCCTGGTGCGGCACACATGGGCCGGCCTTGACAGCGATCTCCCGGCCGCCGGCAAACGCTATCCCCGTAATGACAATATCCGGTTTAAACTGCCGTCAAAGAACCTGGCCCAGGGGGATCTGGTGCTGCGGGTCCGGGATGAGCGGTAAGATTTAACTGAGCATCTGATTTGAAGGCCGCCAGAACGGACCGCAGCCTTTGTTCATCATGTTGAAAGGGAAATCCCATGAATTATGAAGACAGTGTATGCAAAATTGAGCTGGGGCCATTTCATAACCTCTGGTCTGACAAAGCAGGGTGTAATCAACTGTTCTTCCTAATATAGTGTTTTTAGACCTATCGATCAGGAGTATTTCTAAATGGATGCATCAACAATCATTTTAGGATTCACCGGCTCCATTGGGAGTGGCTGTTCATTTATCGCTAAAACCATTCCTTCCATTGCTGAAAAGGAATATAAATATTTTAAGCTCTCTGACATTATCAGGGATATTTTACGCGATGAAGGCAATACGAATCCTTCTGTATCGGAATTACAGGATAAGGGTAATGAACTACGAGCGAAAAACCAACAAGGGTATTTGGTCAAAAAGCTTTTGGAGAAAATTAATACCGATCCGGACATAAAAGATGAAACCGAGATAATAATCGATGGTATTAAAAATGAGGGAGAGGTTCAAACGCTGAAGCAATTTCCGTTCTTTTATCTTTTCTCGATTCATTCAGATAGTTCCCTGCGGCAAAAGCGTTATGAAAAAGATGGAATCATAACGGAGGCAGAGCAATTTTATAAGATAGACACTCGTGATCGTTTAGAAGAATTCAGCTATGGCCAGCAAGTAAAAAAATGTAATTATTTGTCCGATATCATTATCCTCAACAATCAAGAGTTTGCGAGTGCTGATCAACAGGGAAAACAAGCATTCATAAGAGGTATCTATCGAAAATATGTCAGGCTTGTGGAACTATTGAAAAGCGGCCAGAAATCAGCCGAACACAATCCTTCAGTTGATGAGCTCTGTATGACCACCGCATATGCATTGAGCAGAATGTCGAGTTGTTTGAAACGGAAGGTTGGCGCTGTCATAATCAATAAAAAAGCGTCTGAACAACAATCAAACACCCATAATGCAGCCGGATTAATAGAGACCCTGCCATGCATAGTTTCTTCAGGATATAATGAAGTTCCATTGGGTTCTCATAAGTGTATTTTTCATCCTGATTTTCAGATGTGCTATAGAGACCATCTACAGGAAATGCATGCCCGGAAATTCAAGCATTGCCCAGAATGTGGAAATGAAATAGGTGATGTTTCTATAACGTGTCCGAAATGTGGTAAATCGTACAACGGATATAAGAAATTTTGTCCGGTTTGCCAGATTGAACTGGAGGATAATTTCAAGTGTGAGTCTTGCAGCTCGGAATTATTTAAAGAATTTTTACCTGGTGAAAAAAAATCACCAGGTAAACTGTTGGATATGTGCAGGGCGTTACATGCTGAGGAAAATGCCCTTTTGAATCTTGTAAACTACAACAATTCAAATAATGATCATCTTGAACTCTATGTGACAACTCAGCCTTGTAATTTGTGTGCAAATAAGATAGTGAGTGCAGGAATCAAAAAGGTGATTTTTGAAGAACCCTATCTAATGAAGGAATCTTCTGATATATTGAGATCAGGGAATGTAACCGTAGAAAGGTTTGAAGGCGTAAAAAGTTCAGCATTCTTCAAGCTTTATCAGCAATAAAAAGGGAGGGGGGGACTAAAGTGAAAAAGAAAGAAAGAAAAGAAACTATAGTTCTAAATCATGATTCTTCAAAGAAGCGGATTGTCAATGATAACCCTTCAATAGAATCATCATTAAAAAAATCGGATCAAGTATCAGATAAACCTGTGACAGCTTCGATGAAATTTACCATTAATATCTATTGAAAATTTAACTTGACCTTGTCAAGACAGTACGAGAAACCCCAGATCCTGACAGTCCAATAAGGCCCGATGATGCAACGATCATCGGGCTTTCAAATCACTCTCCCCCAAAGATCTTTACACGCCCATCAAATCCTGATAGTCAATATGCTAATTTGACATTAAAAAACAGATTTTTTGATGTGAAGGCATTTAAATCCGTCAGTAAAGGTTATTTCAATTCCTGATCAGTGTCTGGTTAATGAAAGGAGCCGGTAAAGCGTATCTGATGACAATCACAAAATTGATTCAACATATCTGTGAATACCGCCTGCTGATCGGCTTTATGGGAGAAAAACACCAAAGCGCCTGGTGGGACTGTGCGTTTATGTCTGCTTCCAGCAGGGCGTTTCTGTCGCCGGTTTATCCCAATTCGGTGCCTCTGGCACAATACAGTGGGGTCTGTCGGGCGGCTGCCATTGTCCATGATGAGCATATCGGCATTGGCCGGCATTTTCATTTGTTCCGGTTACCGGATGCCATTGAACAGTCGTCAGCCAAATGCATGCAGGAAGGCACATTTGCCCTTTCCGTGAATCAGTTCACCACTGACAAAGACAGGGCAATGGAACGGCTCAAAGAAATTGGATCAGATGCGGTTGATAGCGGTGAAGGGCCTGTGGTGGTGGGGGATTTTTCAGACAACCGGTTAAATGCCCTGCTGAAAAAATCAGTCTCTCATTACCTGGATGCGTTTGAACACGGGTACAGAACCTTTCCCTACATGAGATGCGTATGATAGGTGATGACAACGTTAGATACACCACCCAGCTGCAGGCAGGACTGGGGCTGATCGAAGAAACCAAGCTGCTTTTGTCCATTTACCAGCCGGATATGACACTGGCCCAGCTTCATGAAACCGCCCTGACGTCCGGGTTGTTTCCCATGGTATCGGCCCGGCGGTTAAAAAATATCATTGGGGAATGTTTTTCCCCCAGATATGTGAAAACCGATGCTGCCAGGCACCTGAAAAAGATCTATCCCCATCTGCCAACAGCAGTTTTCAATCAGTTTCTGCTGGTGTTTACCGCCCTGGCAAATCAGATTTTGATGGATTTCATTACAGAGGTTTACTGGAACCGCTATGCCGGGGGCCATGATACAGTGTCCACAAACGATGCCAAAGAATTTGTCATCCATGCTGTCAACGAGGGAAAAACCATCAGGCCCTGGTCGGAGACCACCATAAAACGCGTATCTTCCTATTTGATCGGATGCTGTGCCGATTATGGCTTGTTATCAAAAGGACGAGGGACAGCAAGACAGATTCAGCCCGTGCAGCTGCAGCCCCCCCCCCTGTTTTTCTTTGCCTACTGGCTGCATTTTTCAGGGCTCGGGGACAACCGCATTCTCAATCACGACATATGGCGGCTCTTCGGGCTCACCCCGGATGATGTCAAAGAAAACCTGGCCGGAATTGCCAGAAAAGACTGGCTGATTGTCCAGTCCGCCGGTCAGGTCACAAGAATAAGCTGGCGTTTCGGCCGGTTGTCGGAGGTGGCGGATGTCATCGCTCAAGGCTGATTTCAATGAATTGATCAATCGTATCAAGGCCGGCCGGGAATTTGGCCATGCCAGTTTTGAACCGATCTATTATCTGGTGTTTTCCCCGGAACAGATTCTGGAAGTAAAACGGCACATGCCTGCATGGACAGCCAGGCTCAAAAAAGAGGGCTGGAAAGTGCACACCTTTTCCATTGCCACGGAAATCAAACAGATCCTGGAGGCAGCGCCGTTGAGAAAGATCTGGCTGGCCGCTGATGCCAAAGCCCCGTTGCAGTGGGAAAAAACCAACAAGGCACTGGCCAATGCCCTGGAAAACGGGGCCCTTCAGGAAAAACTGGAATCCGTACTCCAGGATCTGGAATCCGATCCCAAAAACATTTTGCTGATCACGGATATTGAAGCGCTTCATCCCTACATGCGTATCGGGGTTATCGAAGGAAAGCTCCAGGGACAGTTCAGCATCCCCTGTATTTTCTTTTACCCGGGCACACGCACGGGGAAAACCCGGCTCAAGTTTCTGGGGTTTTACCCGGAAGACGGCAATTACAGATCCGTTCACGTTGGCGGTTGATAAAGAGGCGGAAAATGACCATGCAGATCAAATCATTGTTTGATGCCAATAAAAACATCTATCGTACCATTGAAAAAGTGATCACCTATGGCGTATCCCAGGAAAAACGTCTCAAATCTGAAATTTCAGAATATGTGGTCACGGAAAGCATTGAAGAGCAGTTTGAAAAGCTGCTCACAAAAATGCAGGCCGCCATGGAGGCCGGGGGAGAAAATGAAGTCGGGGTCTGGGTTTCCGGGTTTTACGGCTCCGGCAAAAGCTCGTTTACCAAATACATGGGCCTGGCATTTGATGACACCGTCAACATCGACGGGGTCCCGTTCATCCAGCACCTGCAGGACCGAATGAAAAAATTCACTACCAAGGCCCTGCTGGGGACGGTGGCCAAACGCTTTCCCGCAGCGGTCCTGATGCTGGATCTGGCCAGTGAACAGGTGACCGGGTCCACCATGGAAGAGGTCTCCACGGTCCTGTATTATAAAGTATTGCAATGGGCCGGGTATTCGCGCAATCTCAAAGTGGCGGCTTTTGAACGAAAACTCAAGAAAGACAACCGGTATGATGAATTCTTAGGCCTTTTTAAAGAACATACCCAGGGCGAAGAATGGGCAACATACCGGAATGACGAACTGGTGGTGGACAGCCTGATTCCTGAGATTGCCCACCAGATGTACCCCGTGCTTTTCAAGACCGCCACCTCTTTTTCCACGGAAGCCGGAGATGTGATCCGGTTTGAAAACGACCGGGTCAGTGAGATGCTGGAAATCGTCCGGGACGCTTCCCAGAAAGAGTATATCATTTTTATCATCGATGAAGTGGGACAGTATGTGGGTGCCAGGCAGCAGTTGATTCTGAACCTCCAGGGTCTGGCGGAAAACCTGAAAAAAATCGGGGACGGAAAAGTCTGGCTGATCGGCACGGCCCAGCAGACATTGACGGAAGATGATGCCAAAGCCTCTTTGAACTCGCCGGAATTGTATAAACTCAAAGACCGGTTCCCGGTGGGTGTGGACCTGGATGCCAAGGATATCAAGGAAATCTGCTACAGCCGGTTACTGGGAAAATCGTCGGAAGGGGAAACCGCCCTTGGCAGTCTGTTTGACCAACACGGCCAGATGCTGCGGCACAATACCAAACTGGTGGACGCCCGGGTCTATGGCGCGGATTTTGACCGGCAGACCTTTATTGATCTGTACCCGTTTCTGCCGGCCCACTTTGATATCCTGCTCCATCTGCTGGGCGCCCTGGCAAAATCCACGGGCGGTATCGGTCTGCGGTCCGCCATCAAGGTGGTCCAGGACATTCTGGTTGACGGCGCCGACGGGGTCACCCCCATTGCCGACCAGGAGGTGGGCTGGATTGCCACCACGGTCACCCTGTTCGATACCCTGGAAAAAGATATCCAGCGGGCCTTTCAATCGTTGTACCAGTCCGTGGGCAAAGCCAGGGACCGGTTTCCGGATTCTCCGCTTCACCTGAACATTGCCAAGACCGTGTGTGTGCTCCAGATTTTAGGGAACCTGCCCGTGAATGTCCAGAATGTGGCCGCGCTGATGCATCCGGGCATCAACGCACCGCTGCCCCTGGATGATATCAGGAAAGCCGTGGAAGACCTGATCACGGATCCGTTTGTCCCTTTTGGCGAACAGGACGGCCAGTTGCGGTTTTTCAGCGAAAAACTCAATGACATCGAGCAGCAGCGGGCCACGATCCCGCTTAGGCCGGTGGAGTTGTGGCGCATCCGCAATACCGCCTTAAAAGAGGTGTTCTCCCCGTTGCCCGGAGCCCACCTCCACGGCAGCCTGTCCGTGCAGACCGGGATCAAATCCCAGACACCCAATGGACAGACCATCTCTCTGGCCGGAGAGAGAAACACCATTCAGACCATTGTGGAAATGATCGATCCGGCCCAGTACGACACGGCAAGAATCCATCTGACCGATGAGAGCCGCCACAAGACCAACCTTCACACGATTTTTGTTCTGGGCCGGTCCACACCGGAAATGGAAGAGATGGCCGGTGAGATCTACCGCAGCACAGAGATTGTCAAAAACAACAAAAACGACCCGGACCCGGAAGTGAAAGAGTATTGCAAAGGCCAGCTGGACCGGGCCGGCCGCCTGACAGGAGACCTGGTGAGATTGACCAGAAACAGCCTGATGCAGGGATCGTTTATTTTCAAAGGCGAGGTGACGGCCGTTGAAAGCCTGGGCACGGATCTCATCGAGGCGGCCAGAAAACACCTGGCAGGTGTGGCGGATCAGGTGTTTGACCGATATGCGGAAGCCCCTGTCCGGGCAGGCACGGACCTGGCTGAAAAATTTCTCCGCCTGGGAAAACTGACGGCTGTCACCTCCCAGACCGACCCGCTGGGCCTGGTGCAGATCCAGGGGGGCCGGCCTTCCATTGACACGGCACACAAAGCCGTCACCAGCATCCGGGACATGATCCAGCGACAGGGGGCCATTGAAGGCAAGCGCCTGATTGACATCTTTACGGATGCCCCGTTTGGCTGGTCCCAGGATACCCTGCGGTATGTGGTGGCAGCCATGCTGCTGGCCGGTGAAATCAAGCTGAAGACCGCCGGACGCGAGGTGACCGTCAACGGCCAGCAGGCTGTGGATGCTTTGAGAACCAATAACAGTTTCAAGCTTGTGGGCATTTCCCTGCGCGAAGAACGGCCCGATATGGAGATGCTGGCAAAGGCGGCGGACCGGCTCACGGAACTCAGTGCCGACCCCGTGCTGCCCCTGGAGGACGACATCAGCAAAGCCACCACCCGGCTGTTTCCCCAGCTCCAGCATGCATACGGCCCCATGGCTGAAAAGATCAAATCCCTGGACCTGCCCGGACATGAGCGCCTGACCTCCCTTTCCCAGGAGATCTCGGACATTTTGCTCACGGATGCGTCAGATGCCCCCCAGCGCCTGGGCAGTGAAGAATCAATGCTGTATGCCAATCTAAAATGGGCCAATGAACTGAAGCAGTCCCTGGAACAAGGCCTGGAACCTATCCTGCGGGACCTGCAGACCCATTGTCAGAAAATCGATTCCCTGCCGGACAGCGGCACCCCGGGCCGGCTCAAATCCGAACTTGCCCAGGACCTGGGCCAGCTCAAAGAACGGCTGGCACACCCTGATTTTTTCAAGTACAGCACTGAATTTGCCGCTGCCCTGACCCTTTTGAAAACCCGGGTCCGGGATACGACTGTCACCATGGAACAGGAACAGGAATCGCGGATCAAAGAAGGCCGGCAGGACCTGAACCGGATTCCCGAGTGGAAGGAACTCACAGGCCAGGAGCAGAACAACCTGCTGGCAGACCTTGAAAACCTGAAAATTTCCGTGACACCGGATCTGTCCGGGCTCCACCGGCTGGTCAACCAGGAATATACCATCCATGGCCAGTTAAAGGATTTCAAACAGCGGGTGCAGCAGATCGGGCAGCAGCGCGTGCAGGCCAGAATCAGAGAAGAGCAGAAAGATTTTGACAGCAAACAAAAGAAGACAATCACCCGGCAATTGAAACCCCGGAACCGGATCACCACTCTTTCAGACCTGGATGAACTGATCCGTTCCCTTCAGCAGGTTCGCGGAGAATTCGTGCAAGCCCATGCGTTTGAACTGATACTGGAAATCACTGACAGCAACGACCCGGAAAAACAAACCAATGGCATTTGATCAATCCACCCGGAACCGTCTCCACCGGTTTGTGTCCCAGTCCCGGGCCATTCTCATGGAGGAATTCACCCGGCAGCTCCAGGCCGCCTACGGCATGGACCCGGCAAACGGGACCGTGGCCGATGTGGACACCCTCGGCTTTCTGGACAACGAGGGGCAGCAGACGGCCGTGCTTTTAAGAGAAACCCTGGCCCATTATGCGGCAGCCATTCCCGGCAAATCTGAAAAGGAAAAGATCCGCCAGGGGCTGGACCGTATCATCAGGGAGCAGTCCTTTACTGTTCTCAACCGTTTGGCAGCCCTGCGCATGGCAGAAGCCAGAGGGTTTCTCATTGAATCGATTTCCAGAGGCACCAGTTCCAAGGGGTTTCAGTTGTACAAAAACCTGGCCGGCACGGCCCTGGGGGAAACCGGGGACGCGTACCGCTGTTTTCTGTTCAGCGTGTTTGATGAATTCAGCCTGGATCTGGCCGTGCTGTTTGACCGGCACAGCGTTCAGGGCCGGCTTTTCCCCAGGGAAGCGGCATTGCTGGCCCTGCTTGAACAGATTAACCATTTTGAAATTGAACCGCTCTGGGCCGAAGATGAAACCATTGGCTGGATTTACCAGTATTTCAATTCCCAGGAAGAACGCAAACAAATGCGCAAAGCATCCCAGGCCCCCCGGAACAGCCGGGAACTGGCCGTGCGCAATCAGTTTTTCACTCCCCGGTATGTGGTGGAATTTTTAACTGACAATACCCTGGGACGGATCTGGTATGACATGACCCGGGGCCATACGGCGTTAAAGGATATCTGCCGGTACCTGGTGCGCAGACCCAATGAAATTTTTCTGGCACAGGGTGATACCGCCCCTGAAACCGCTGAAGAGCACCCGGAAGAGCTGTCCCGGGAAGAACTGCTCCAACAGCCGGTACATGTGCCGTTCCGCAGGCTCAAAGATCCCCGGGAACTGCGTATGCTGGACCCGGCCTGCGGGTCGATGCATTTCGGGCTGTACGCCTTTGATCTTTTTGAAACCATTTATGAAGAAGCCTGGCACATTGAAACCGACCTGGGGCCGGATGTGTTTGACCGGCCCACACATCTCAAGCCCCTGCAGGAGACCTATGCCGGTGTTGATGAATTCAAAAAAGCCATCCCCCAACTGATTATCGAGCAGAACATCCACGGGGTGGATATCGATCCCCGGGCCGTCCAGATTGCCGGGCTTTCCCTGTGGCAGCGGGCGCAGCGGGCCTGGCACCAGATGGGCATCAAACCGGGCCAAAGACCTGCCATCAGAAAATCCAACATCGTGTGTGCCGAACCCATGCCCGGTGAAAAAGAGCTGCTCAGAGAATTCACGGCCGGATTGAATCCCCCGTTACTGGGGCAGCTGGTGGAAACCATATTTGACAAAATGCAGCTGGCAGGCGAGGCTGGCACCCTGCTGAAAATTGAACAGGAGATCATCTCTGCCATCAGTGATGCCAAAGACGCATACAACACTGAACTGCTCAGACAAAAAGAACAGGACGGGTTTCTGCCGGGCATGGCCCCCAAAAGAGAGCCCACATTGTTTGATTTTGCCGAACTGCACAATGACAGTGATTTCTGGGAAACCGCCGAAGAAAAGATCCTAACTGCATTGAAAAATTATGCGGCCCAGGCCGAATCCCATGAAGGGCAAAAACGTCTGTTTGCCGAGGATGCGGCCAAGGGATTCGCGTTTATCGATCTGTGCCGGAAGCGGTTTGATGTAGTGTTGATGAATCCGCCGTTTGGGGCATTGGGCCAAAATAGCAAGAAAGAATTGATATCATTTTATCCAAATAGCAAAAATGATTTATTAGCGATTTTTGTTGAACGTGTTTTGGAGATGCTTCATTTTGATGGCCGAATTGGCGCTATCACCTCCCGCACCTGTTTCTTTCTTTCAAGTTTTCAAAGATGGCGAAAAAATATCGTCTTAAAGAATACACATTCATATGCAATGGCTGATTTTGGATTCGGCGTGATGGATGATGCAATGGTGGAAGCAGCTGCTTATATACTGTGCAAAAGCAAAATTCATAAAAAGAAAATTGGTAAATCAATTTTTATCCGTTTGTTAGAAGATAAAAACAAAGAGAGCAATTTGTATGAGTCCTGTAAGGCGTTTCGTGAAAGTAAAGAGGATAATAAAATTTTTCAAGTCGATCCAAATTCTTTTAAATTTGTTCCTGGGGCACCCTTTGCATATTGGGTAAGCAACGACCTACATAAAATTTTTAAATCTTATGAAAAATTCGAGACTGACGGTCGTTTTGTGAAGCACGGACTTACTACAGGAAATGATGAAAGATTCCTGCGCACATGGTGGGAAGTAAAGCCGAATGAAGGGTGGCTTCCATTTGCTAAAGGCGGAAGTCATTCTCCATATTATTCTGACCAACAATTGCTTTTAAATTGGCTTAATAATGGTGAGGAATTACGAGCGGGTTATGAAACGAAAATGATTCCAGGGACTAGGCTTGATGGAAATCAGTATTTTGGGCATGTTGGCATAACATGGCCACTTAGGGCTCGTTCTTTTTCTCCTCATATTTTGCCTAAAGGTAGCAGTTTTTCTGCCCGAGGATATTGCGCTTTTCTTCCTGAAGGGGATGAGTTAGCCGCACTATCTGTATTTAACAGCAAAGTTTTTGATTATATTTTTAAAGTTGCTCTCGGGCGGTTTGAATTTCCGGAATTCATCGTCGGAGTTTTACAGAGGATGCCGTGGCCTTCATTTAAAAGTGATATAAAGAATTTATTATCAAGAATGGCAAATCAAATCTGGCTATTAAAATATAGATTAGACGCTTCTTCAGAAGTTTCACACGCTTTTATCCTCCCTCGTTATTTTCTTTCAAAACAATCAATTTATAATTTTTCTGAAATTGAAGTTGAAATTGAAAAGATACAGAATAAAATCGATCAATTAACTATTGAATTATACAGTTTCCCCAAAAAAGATCTAATCCGTTTACTAAAAAAGGAGAATAATAGTTTACATGATAAAAACAGTGAGGAGGTCAAAAACGATTCAGTTTTAGACGGAGATCAAATTTTAGAATTAATCAGCTGGGCGTTCGGAGTCGCCTTTGGGCGTTTCGATATTCTTCTTGCCAGTGGCGAACGTTCAATACCAGATGCACCAAAACCCTTTGAGGCTTTTCCTTCTATTAGTCCAGGAATGGTGCCATACAACAGGAAACCATTTTTCAACAATTGCGGAATATTACCAGAAGATTTGAATCATCCCAACAATATCGCAAGCTTGCTGGAATTGATCTTATCCTCTGTTAAAGTTGAGATTACAACCGATATTCATCAGTGTTTGAAAGGTGAATTCTTTATTCATCATTTAAAAACGTATAGCAAAAGCAGGCGAATTGCTCCAATTTACTGGCCATTATCTACAGATTCTGGGTCTTATAGACTTTGGATTTATTATCCTAACATCTCCGATCAAACCCTGTATACCTGTGTCAATGATTTTGTGGAGCCGAAGATCAAAATCGTCACGGATGACCTGACTGCCCTTCGCAGTCAAACAACCCGCAGCAGTGCCGAAGAAAAAGAACTGGCAAGGCTGTCAGACCTGGAAGGTGAACTCAAAAATTTTCGCGATGAACTGTTGCGCATTGCCGGATTCTGGAAACCCGACCTGAAGGATGGGGTGCAGATCACGGCCGCTCCGCTGTGGAAGCTGTTCCAGCATAGACAATGGCAGAACAAGCTGAAAGACACCTGGAAAAAACTGGAAACCGGGGAGTATGACTGGGCCCATCTGGCGTGCAGCATCTGGCCGGAGCGGGTATTGCGCAAATGCCATTCAGACAGAAGCCTTGCCATTGCCCATGATGTGGAAACCGATTTCTGGGAAGAGATGGAAGTGCCGGTCATCCGCAGGGGGAAAGACACAGGCAAGACCAAATTGGAATGGCAGCCGAAACCATTGACAGAAAGCCGGTTGCAGGAACTGATCCATCAGAAAATGGCAGCCATGAGATCCTCTCATTGAGACGGAGACAACGACAGATGAATACTGAAAAGACAAAAACAAAGAAAAAAGGGATTCCACGTATCGAATCCCTGAAAGTGGAAAATTTCCGGGCCCTGAAAAAAGTGTCCCTTGATAAACTGACCCCCATGACGGTTTTGCTGGGACCCAATGGCAGTGGCAAATCAACGGTGTTTGATGTATTCAACTTTCTTTCCGAATGCTTTCAATATGGGCTTCGCCATGCCTGGGACCGGCGGGGCCGGGCAAGGGAGTTGAAAAGCCGGGGGGCTGAAGGCCCTATTTTGTTTGAACTCAAATACAGAGAACAGCCGGGCACCCCCATTATCACCTATCATCTGGCCATTGATGAGGGGAAAAAAGGCCCTGAAGTGGTGGAAGAGTGGCTGAAATGGCGACGGGGCAGCACGGGACAGCCCTTTCGGTTCATCGAATTTAAAAAAGGGGTGGGAAAAGCCGCCAGCGGGGAGGCCCCTGATGTGGATGATGTCCGCATAGACAGCAACCTGCGATCACCGGATTTAATTGCAGTGAACACCCTGGGACAGTTTTCCGAACACCCCCGGGTGGCGGCCCTCAGAGAATTTATCACGGACTGGTATGTATCGTATCTGTCCATCGATCAGACCCGGAACCAGCCCGAGGCAGGCCCCCAGGAGCGGTTGAGCAAAAATGGCGACAATCTGCCCAATGTGGTTCAGTTTCTCAAGGAACAACATCCGGACCGGCTGGAAACCATATTTGACATCCTTCGGCAGCGCATCCCCTGCCTGGAACAGGTCTATGCCGACCCCATGCCGGATGGCCGCCTGCTTTTGCAGATAAAGGATGCCCCTTTTGAAAAACCCGTGCTTGCCAAATTTGCATCAGACGGCACCATGAAGATGCTCGCCTACCTCACGGTATTGTACGATCCGGAACCGCCCCGGTTTATCGGTATCGAGGAGCCGGAAAATTTTCTCCACCCCCGGCTGCTGCCGGAACTGGCAGAAGAATGCCGGGCCGCAGCGCAAAGAAGTCAACTGTTCATCACCACGCACTCGCCTTTTTTGCTCAATGCCATGCGCCCGGAGGAAGTAAGGGTTATCTACCGGGATAATCTTGGTTTTTCCCGGATAGTCAAAGCGTCGGACATCCAGGGGGTTCCGGAGATGACCGAGGCCGGCGGCGCTTTAGGCCATTTATGGATGGAAGGACACTTTGGCCTGGGTGATCCATTGGTGAAATCCGGGGCACCCGGATCAGGGGAGTCAGCAGGGGGCCGGGCATGAGCATTACATCGTTTATTCAGGATGAGATCCTGTTATCAAGGCTGCAGAAACATCAGGTGTTGGTTGTGTATGACCCGGATGCCCGGTATCGAGACCTGTGCCGGGACATGACAACGAAAAAACGCACTGTGGTGGATGCGGGGGAATCCAGTATCCTGAGTCGGGCTGCGGCCATGGATGCGTTTTTACAACTGGGGCGGCAAGAGATCGAACAGTTGCTGGTGTACGTCCCTGCCCCACGGCCCATGACGGAGGAAGAAGAGCAGAAAGACCCGTTTGCCCTTTACCTGGCCTGCGGTGCGGTGTTTCCGGACGGGGATGGGGACCAGTATATGAGCATCTGCTTGAAGGCAAAGCCGGATCACCAAACCCAGGTGCGTGCCGTATTTGCACAGGATCCGGATCCCGGGTTTGCCGTGATCGATGCCATTGGCACCGGCCTGAGCTGGCCGAACCTGCGGGCGCTGTTGAATGTGGAATCCACCCGGGATATTTTGTTTGCCCTGTTGAGCCCCAGTGAGATGCAGCAACGAACCCTCAAGGAAAGCAAAACCTGGGCTGCGGAAGCCAAGGCCCTGCTGAATGATGCCCTGGGCCTTTCCTTGAAGACAAAAGGCCGAACCTGGTCAGCCATTGCCGATGAATTCTGGCGGTACCTGTTGTTCAGTGAGTTTGTGTTTGACCTGCCCGAATCCCTGCCGTCTGCGCTGTGTGACGTGCCCCATGCAGATGCGCCGGCAAAACCGTTGATAGAAGATATCTGCGAGCGGCTCAGAAGCGACACCCGCACCCGCAATACCTATGTCCTGCGGGCAGAGGCCATCGAACAGGAACTGAACCTGGCAGACCACTGCAAACAGATGCATGATTTCGGGATTCGGGACACATTTGCCTTTGAAGAGCGGACCTTTCTTTCCCAGGCCATGGATGCGCTGCTTTCAGATGACCTGGACCGGGCAAGGGGAATCATTTCCCGCCACAGCCGCTCTGTCTGGACGGGAAAAGGGGAAAGTCAGATTCAATGGGACCTGCTGCACTCCGCCCTGGCCCTGATGGCCGCCTGTCAGGATAATGACAGGGTTTTGGGGGATCGATCCCTGACCATGGACAGCCTGATTGACTTTTATGTAACCCAGCTGCGGGAAGTGGACCGCCGCCATCGGGAGTTTGAGCAGTCGGTCGGTGATTATGCCTGGCAGGACCCGACAGGCATCATGACCCCTGTCCAGGAAATGGTGCGGAAGCAGTATGGTACCCTGATCGAAAAGGTGCAGTTTGTGTTTACCCGGCATTTCCAGGAAAAGGGCTGGCCCGTGTCCGGCCGATTGTGCAATGCAGATCTGTTTGACAAGCTGATCGCCCCGAAACTGGCACTGAGCGGCAACAAGGTGGCATTGATCCTGGTGGATGCCCTTCGGTATGAACTGGGGGAGGCGTTGGAAAAACAGCTTTCCGAAGAGGCGAAAACCCAGATCACCCCGGCCCTGGTTCAACTGCCCAGCACCACCCCGGTGGGGATGGCCAGCCTGCTGCCCGGCGCATCCACCGGCTTTCATCTGGTAAAACAGGACACCGGGCTGGTGCCATACATTCACGATCTTCCGGCCGGGAGCGTTGCCCAGCGCATGGAGATCATCCGCAAGAAATACGGCAACCGGTTCCAGGAAGGACGGCTGGAAGATTTTGTGCGAAACCGGTTTAAAGTCAGTGCGGACACAGACCTTCTGGTGCTGCGGTCCGTGGAGATCGATTCCCATTTTGAGCGCCATCCGGATACGGCCCCGGCAGAGATCATCAATGCCCTGAAACGGATCCGTGTGGCCGTGTATAAACTCAAAACCGCCGGGTACAATGAGGCGGTCATCGCAACGGACCACGGATTTTTCATGAATGCCCATGCAGGCCCCGGTGATACCTGTAACCGGCTTTCCGGCAACTGGCTGACGATTCATGACCGGTCTTTGATCGGGGATGGTCAGACAGATGCCCGGCATTACTGCATTTCGACACAAAAAGCCGGCATCCCCTGCGATGAAAAATGTTTCGCAGGCCCGCTCAGCCTGGCTGCCTACCGGAGCGGGATGCTGTATTACCACGGGGGCTGCTCACTCCAGGAATGTGTGGTGCCGGTGATCCAGTTACAGATCACGCATCAACCAGCAGAAACTTCTCCAGGGGATGCCGTGATCAAGCTCCATTACAAAAACGGGGCCACCCGGATCACCACCCGGGTGCCGGTAATCGACATCCGAACCGAAACAACGGATCCGCTGTTTGCCGGAGACAAAGCGTTTGAGATCCTGCTGGAAGCCCATGACAGAAAAGGAAATGTGGTCGGTGAAGCCAAACCCGGGGGAATCGTAAATCCTGCCACCGGTACCGTCACATTGAAACCGGGGGATCTGATTCAGGTGACATTCAAGATGAGCCTGGAGTTTGAAGGCAAATTCAAGATCAAGGCCCTGAATCCCACCACCATGACGGTGTATGATCAACTGAATCTTGAAACAGACTATACGGTGTGACATGGATGCTTTGGATGAAAAACTGAATCAAATTTTTGACGGGAAAGTGGTTCGCAAAGACCTGGTCCACCGGATCAAAAAAGGAACCAATGTTCCTACCTTTGTGCTGGAATTTTTACTGGCCCGCTATTGCGCCAGTGATGATCCGGCTGAAATCCAGGCCGGGATGGAAGCGGTACTGGAAACCCTCAACGATAATTATGTCCGACCCAACGAAGCCAACCATGCCCAGTCAAAAGTGGCCACCAAAGGCAAATACCGGTTCATTGACAAAGTGCATGTCAATTATGTGGAAAAAGACCGCCGCCACTGGGCGGCCCTGGAAAATTTCGATTCCCGCAGAGTGGCCATTGCAAACAAGTTCTACAAAGACAATGACCGGCTGCTCCAGGGCGGGCTGTGGGCCGAGGTCACCATTGCCTACAATGAGATCGAAGAAGATGATTATGCCTTCTATATTGAAGAGCTGCGCCCCATCCAGCTGAGCCGGTTTGATTTTAATGGGTATTGCCAAGGAAGGGAGCAGTTTTCCCGGAATGAATGGATCGATACCATTTTGCGCTCCGTGGGGCTGGAGCCTGCCAGGTTGACCCATCGTCTGAAACTGCATTTCATCGCCCGGCTGTTTTCCCTTGTGGAGCCCAACTTCAACTTTATTGAACTGGGACCGAGAGGCACGGGAAAATCCTATTTTTTCAGTGAATTTTCTCCTTATTCCACATTGATCAGCGGGGGGCAGGCCACCAAAGCCACCCTGTTTTATCACAACCAGCGCAAGAAAATAGGCCTGGTGGGGTTCTGGGACACGGTGGCATTTGATGAGGTCGGCGGCATCAAGGTCAAGGACCAGGATACCATTCAGATCATGAAAGACTACATGGCCAACGGGCGGTTTTCCCGGGGGGTCGAGGTCATTGCCGACGCATCCCTGGCATTTGTCGGAAACCTGGACCTGTCCGTCTCCCAAATTGTGAACTCGGAAATGTACGATCTGTTTCAACCCCTGCCCAAAGAGTTTGATCTGGCAATCATGGACCGGTTTGCCATGTATCTCCCGGGATGGGAAATGCCCAAAAACAGCAGTGAGTTTCTGACAGACCAGTATGGGTTTATCACTGATTACCTGGCAGAAGCCTTTCATTTTCAACTCAAACACACCAACCGGTATGATGAGGTGAACAACCGCATCCAGTTGGGCAGCGCCGTGGAAGGCCGGGATGAAAAAGGCATCAAAAAAGCCGTGGCCGCATTCCTTAAAATTCTGCATCCCACCGGCACCCCGTCAGATGATGAATTTGAAGAATATGTGGCCTATGCCGTGGAATGCCGCCGCCGGGTAAAAGAACAGATGAACAAACGCAAGCCGGACGATGAGTTTGCCAGAATCAACCTGTCGTTTATCAACAAACAAGGCAGAGAAATCGTGGTGTACTGCCCGGAATCCAAATCAGCCCCTGCCACCCAGGACCCAGTCCGCCGCAAACTTGACGATGACCCCGGCATCACCAAAGACAAAAGACCCAAAGACCGTCCTGACCCTGTCGCCAAAAAAGAGCCGGAAACCGCATCCAACGATCAAACAGAACCTGAACCGGTTTCCCGGGAAATGGAAAAACCGCCGGAAATAGAGAAACCACCGGAAATCGAAATCCCGGAACTCAAGGAACAGCACTATACCATTCACTATGGTGCCACCGGCTACAGTTACGAATCCATCATCACGCCATATCTGGCAGGCGCCAAAACCATAGAAATCGATGACCCTTATATTCGTGCCCCCCACCAGGTCCAAAATTTTGTCCGCTTTTGTGAAGCCGTGATCAAAACACCCACCATCAAAAAAATTACCCTCTGCACCAGCTATGACGACCAGACCAACATGCAGGAGCTCTCCGACCGGCTCAATGATGTCAAGCAAAGTTTGATCGAACTGGATCTGGACCTGGAAATAAAAATCAACGAACACCTCCATGACCGTGAAATCCGCATCGACAACGGATGGACAATCAAAATCGGCCGCGGCCTCGATTTCTACCAGAAACCCGAGTCCTGGTTCACCGTCGGTGCCCACGACCTGTCCTTAAAAAAATGCCTTGAAACCAAGATTGATATTTTTAAACGGCCTTTGAAACCATGAAAAAATCCGATTTGTTTTCTCATATCAGGCGGGACGAGTTTGTGGCTGCTGAGTTTTGCGCCCCTCCAAGTGTATGGAAGAAATATAAAGGAAAGAGGAAATCATATATTCGATTTGTCTAATTTTGCTCTTACAGCGGACAGCTAACGGCTACGTGTGAATAGTTTGTTAGAAATTGAGGTGACTATTGATAAGCGTTGAAAAAATCGAGATAAATGTTGGCATGCCGTCGGACGAAGTGCGGGTGGTGGCGATGCAGCCTTATATCCGATTTCACTCGGACCCTGGTGCCTTACCAAGAGAGCCCTTCAGATGGTCTGAAGATGCAGTTATGGAGCAATTGAATGGGATTCACCGGGTTCTTGATATCTCGCAAGCTTGTTTCGCTAATCGGGGTGCCAACTTCACGTTGTTCCCTGAGTATGCGGTCCCGGGGGTTGAGGGTGTGTCGATCATCAATGATCGGATATTAGAAACGAACTGGCCAAATGAGAGCGTCATAATTGCCGGTGTTCACGGTATCACGAAGTCCAAATATGCAGATTTGTGTAACATGCTTGGTGCTGTCGTCAGTCAATCTAACGCACCGAATTCGGTCCGGGATGACCAGTGGGTAAACTGCGCGGTGATATGGGTCAAGGATGTCGATGGCACAGTCAACAGCTGGTTGCAACCGAAGGTGCGACCAGCCTGGCTGGAAATGAATGTGTCTTGCAGCGATATGTTTTGTGGCACTACCATGTACGTGTTTGAAGGCCACTATGAACCAACTGGTTATCCCTGTAGGTTCGTGACTTTTGTCTGTTTTGACTGGGTGGCTTCCCCGGCCGGAACCACTGTTTGGCGTGAGCTGGTCACGCAACTCAACGGGTTGCAGAATGAGGCCGCTCTGGACTGGGCCTTTGTTATTCAGCATAACAATAATCCGAATCATTCTTCATTTCTCAACAACACTTACCAGTTTTTGACGGATACCTCGTATGCATTCGTTCAGAGAGACAAGGCGATCGTAGTGCATGCAAACACCGCGGTTTCACCTTTGCCGGTCCGCAAAGGGCAAAGAGGATTTTCAGCTTGCGTGTTCTCACCAAGTGCTCAATTGGAATGTAGTGGTAACCGGCCCACGGTCTGCATGCAACCTAGCTCACTCAGGGGCAGCGATATCCTTGAACGTTGCAAAGACGTGGTCTTCAGGGAGATGGGGGAATGCATTCATGTCTTTGGTGTGAGAATTCCTCGCTTCGTGAACCCGGATGCGACCGACCGAACCTGTCCGTTGCCGAATGCCGATGTTTATGACACGCTCGATTCCGGGGATCCAAGACTGTGTGGCGGACCCATCCCCGCTGCTGTCAAATGGATCAATGACGTCCTTGACATTATGATACCCATGTCGGCAACCGTGCTTGCAGATCGTCCTCTCAAAGCCACTGCTGAAGCAGTCGAACCCTCTATTGTCGCCGGGATTCGCGCGATAAATGGACACACAGCTGTGGATCGCGTCAATTGGGCCACATGTTCCTACTCAAACAGCGAAGAGTCAAGAAATATGATTCGCCGCAACAATGCTGATTTATGGTCACAACCCGAGACCGATGCAATGGAGCATTTGCTCAATTCGCTCACTGCAATCGGCTTGACCTATAGTTTAGACGTTTCAGGCGCCGTCCTCCATGGCTCGATTCAAATTGATGAAGGATTTGTGCAGATTGTTGCCATTCGGGGTGATACCTACCAGGACTGTCGTCGCCATTATGACAATCTGGTCCGAAAGCAGGGGCCGGATCCAGTCCTGGTAATAGCTCGCGATCGTGATAACTTTTGCCCGGAACCCGAAGAATTCTTGAGACTGGACGAAATCGAGAGTGAGAGGGGTTTGGCATTTGTCGACTACCAGACACTGGTTAAAGCTTGCCGAACCGAGGCGGATACTAACACCCTAAAGGAGAAGTTTGATGCCTTCTTACCCGGACCTCGCCGAATCATATAAAAGACTTCAGGTAGCGCTCGAAAGTCTTTTTCACGAGCAAGATCCAGATTTGACGGTCTCCCAAGACGACGATTACCCGCTTCTGGTGCTGGAGACATCTTCTGACTCAGCTGGATTCGCGGTTATCAACGGCACCCCTGAAGCCACATATGCCCGCGCGTATGATACTTTCAAAAAGCTCTACCGCAAAAAGCACGCTTCATGGAGGGATTGCAACCTGTCCTTCGTCATCTGCCGCTCAGAGGACAAGCCCGCGAGTGATGCATTCTTTGGTTCGTTGACGACAGATGTATACTTTTGCCGAAAATACGTTATCGGTTTGCCTAAATCCATAGATGAACTCGAACAAGAACTGCTAAGACTTCCCTTCCTGCCATTTCCAGAAGGTCGCAAGGGAGTGCTCGTACGTCCACCATCGGCACAGACGCTTCTGCAAGATCTGAATGTAAGCGCTGCGCTCGCACGCCAGATCGTAGTCCCCCAAGAGTACTCCGCAGCCCGAATCGTTGATCAGTTACTTGCGGAAAAAGAAATACTACCTCCAATCCAATTTGGGCCAGAACCAGTGATGCGTCACCAAGTTCAACCAGTTGAGCGTATGCGAGTCCGAAAGGTTGAGATCAATGCCTTTCGGGCGTACAGAACAAGACAAATGTTCGATGTGGACGCAGATATTGTTGTCCTTTACGGTCCCAACGGTCTTGGAAAAACTTCCTTTTTTGACGCTCTCGACTACTTATGCACAGGGCGAATAGGGCGACTTTGCCGCCAACGGATCAACCAGAAGCGCTTCATCGATTTTGCCCGACATTTGGACTCATCATCCAGGGAAGGTTTCGTTTCTGCCAATCTAACCCAAGGAAACACCGATTGCTCGATTATCCGCAGCGTCGCCGAGTGGGGAACAGCGGTGATTGATGGCGAAGGACACGATCGAGCAAGCACGCTGCAATTTTTGACTTCGGCTCAATGGGGGCCTAAGAAAGCGCGGATCGAAAACCTCGAACGCCTTTTCCGAGCAACACATCTGTTTAGCCAAACCGACCAGGAACTGCTCATGGAGTTTTCGCAGAATTCCACACTTGCCCCCGATTTGGTATCACGAATGCTGGCCCTTGATGACTATGCATCAGGATTATCGAAGGCAGAAGCAGTGCTGGTCAATCTGAAAAAGAGAATCACCCAGAATCACCAACTCAATGTCATTAACTTTAGCGTAAGGGTTTGTAACCATAACTGAAAATCTCAGTTTTATTGTTGAAATTTCTCGAAAATTTTCTACCTGGTCGTATCGGTTCAATTCTTTTTGCTACAATGGCATGCAGATCTGAAA
>JAIPDL010000065.1 GCA_021737695.1 Desulfotignum sp.
CGTTCACCAAAGTGGCCCAGAGTTCAGCCAAGGTAGGGGATCTGATTGCAGAGATTTCCGCGGCATCCAGGGAACAGTCCGGCGGCATTGACCAGGTCAACATCGCCATCACGGAAATGGACAAAGTGGTGCAGCAGAACGCGGCCAATGCTGAAGAATCCGCGTCCGCCGCCGAAGAAATGAACGCCCAGGCCGAACAGCTCAGGGATTACGTGAATGAGCTGGTAATGATGGTGACGGGAAAATCAGGTCAGGCATATACGGGTGGCCGAAGACAGCCTGCCGGGTCCACCGGGACTTACCGGTCACAGCCCAAAGCCAGGGCCAAAAAACTGCCGGCACAAAATACCCGGGAGGTGAGGCCGGACCAGATGATTCCGTTTGATGATGATGACGAAGATTTCAAAAATTTCTGATCCTGTCAAAATGGAGATGTACATGATGTTGAACATATAACCGGAGATACGCAATGAACAAAAAGGCACGGGTTCAGCCCTCTGATTGGTGGCTTGTCCTGGGATTCAGCCTCCTGCTGTTGGTACTTGTTTTAGTCAGCCGGATCAACTTTCTGATATTTCATACCCTTGCCGAGATTTTTTCCATCCTGGTGGCCTGGAGCCTTTTTGTCATTCTCTGGAATACAAAGAACCTGATTGAAAATAAAGCCCTGGTGTTTGTGGGGATTGCCTACCTGTTTGTGGGCGGCATTGATCTGGTGCACATGTTGAGCTACAGCGGTATGGGCTTTCTTGAACCGGAAAGAGGGGCTGACCCGGCCACACAATTGTGGATTCTGGCGCGGTATGTTGAAAGCATCTCCCTGTGTTTGTTTCCTTTTCTTTTTTTCAGACAGATCAATCCATACCGGGTGTTTGCCGTTTTTTCATTCATCACCGTTGCCGGGCTTATGTCCATTCTGTACTGGGGTATTTTCCCGGCCTGCTACATGGACGGTTTCGGGCTGACAGCCTTTAAAAAAATCAGTGAATATATCATCTGCGGCATTCTGGTGGCAGCCCTGGTGTTTCTCCGGCAGAAAAAGGCGGATCTTGATTCCCAGGTGTACCCATACATGGTTGCAGCCATTGTATTTACGATTTGTGCTGAAATCGCATTTACGTTCTACGTCAGCGTGTATGGGCTGTCAAACCTGATTGGGCATTTTTTTAAAATCATTTCATTTTATTGTATTTACCTGGCATTGATCCGCGTCGGCCTGACCCAGCCTCACTCAACCTTGTTCAACCGGCTGGAACAAAGTGAGGCCCAGTTTCGGGCCATGTTTGAGGAACACAGCGCCGTGATGCTGCTCATCGATCCCCGGGCCGGCCGGATCTTGAATGCCAATAAAGCGGCGGCGCACTATTATGGGTATTCTTTGAAACAACTGCTTGAAATGAACATCCATCAGCTGAATCAGCTGTCACCAGAGGAAGTGGCCCATCAGATGCAGCAGGCTGTCACCCGGCAGACCACCCGGTTTGAGTTCCAGCATCTTCTGGCGGATGGGAAAATCCGGGATGTGGAGGTTCATTCAACGCCAATGATGCTCAATGGCCGGATGATATTGTTTTCGATTGTCAACGACATCACTGAGCAAAAACAGGCCAGAGAGGCCCTTCGGGAACACTGGCGGAAACTGGATGAAACTGTGGAAGCCCTGCAATCCCAGACAGACCTTCTGGAAGGGGTGCTGGATTCCATCAGAGATGTCATTGGCGTGCAGCTGCCGGATCATACGGTTGTAAAATATAATCGGGCCGGATACCGGTTGCTGGGACTGACTGAAGAAGCGGTGGCAGGGAAAAAATGCTATGAACTGCTTGGGAAAGTAAATCCCTGCCATATATGTCCCACTGCCAAGGCATTGGTTTCCAAAAAAATGGAAACAATCGAAAAACATATTCCCGAATTTGACGGATATTTCATCTGCACCAGCAATCCGATTCTGGACGATACCGGGGAGATCAAGCTGATCATCGAACAACTGACAGATATCACAGAAAAGAAAAAAATGGATGAAAATATCCGGCAGGCTCAGAAACTGGAAGCTATCGGCACCCTTGCCGGCGGCATCGCCCATGATTTCAACAACATTCTTTTTTCCATTATCGGGAATGCCGACCTGTTACTGGATGATTTCCCGGAGGGCAGCCCTTGCCGGAAGAGCCTGGTCCAGATTCATACCGGCGCATTAAGGGCCAAAGCCCTGGTACATCAGATTCTCGCGTTTGCCCGCCAGGAGGAAAATAAGCGGACAATGATGAAGATGCAGCCCATCATCAAAGAGGCATTGACTCTGCTCAGATCCACCATTCCCACGACCATTGCGTTCACCCGGGATATCCAGCCGGATTGCGGCCCGGTCCAGACGGACCCGAACCAGGTTCATCAGATCGTGATGAACTTGGCCACCAACGCCTATCACGCTATGGAAGAAAATGGGGGAGAACTTAAGGTCATCCTGAAAGAGGTGGAACTGGACTGCCATGAATTGAGTGATCCGGACATGGCGCCGGGCCAGTATGCCTGCCTGACCGTGTCCGATACGGGTACAGGTATGAATAAAGATGTGATGAACAAAATGTTTGATCCGTTTTTCACCACCAAGGAAAAAGGCAAAGGCACGGGCATGGGGCTGTCTGTGGTTCACGGTATCGTCAAGAGCATGAACGGCACCATCCGGGTGGACAGTGAGCCGGGGTATGGCACCGCGTTTCATGTGTTTCTGCCCATTGTTCAAAAGGCGTTCGACTCTCAGCCGGAGGGTCTGAAAAGCCCTGTCCCGGGGGGGAATGAACGCATTCTTCTGGTGGATGATGAAGAGGCGATCGTTGGGATGGAAAAACAGGTCCTGACCCGGCTGGGATATGATGTGACATCCCGGACCAGCAGTGTCGAGGCCCTTGAAGCATTCCGGAACCATCCGGATCGATTTGATCTGGTCATCACCGACATGACCATGCCGGAGATGCCAGGGGATAAACTGGTGGCTGAAATGATTGCCATTCGCCCCGACATCCCCATCCTGCTGTGCACAGGGTTCAGCCATACCCTGACCGATGAAAAAATTACGTCTCTGGGGATTAAGGATATGTTAATGAAACCGGTTTTGATCAAGGAACTTGCGTTGAAAATCAGAGAAGTGCTAAAGAGGTGAATATGGCCAAATTCAACAAAGATCAAGATGAAAGAAATCTGCAGAAAACCGGACACGGCTTTGTGAAAAAAGAGACGGTTCCTTCTTTGGAAAATGGGTTTGAGTCCATTGAGTTGATAGATATTGTCGATGTCAAGGCCATTCAATCCATGATGGATGATTTTCACCATCTCACAAAAATCGGGGTGGCCATTCTGGATTTGAAAGGAAACGTCCTGGTGGCGACCGGCTGGCAGGATATCTGTACCCAGTTCCACCGGCAACATCCGGATACTTTGAAAAACTGCATTGAAAGTGATCTAACGCTTTCCACCGGGATCGCCCCCGGGTCTTTCAAGGCGTACCGGTGCAAAAACCATATGTGGGACATTGCCACCCCGATGATTGTGGGCGGCAAACACATGGGCAATCTGTATCTGGGCCAGTTTTTTTATGATGACGAAGCCCCTGATGTTGAATGGTTCCGAACCCAGGCAGCCCGGTATGGTTTTGATGAGACCGCCTATCTGGCGGCACTGGATCGTGTGCCGAGATGGCCCAGGGAAACCGTTCACACGGTGATGCGGTTTTATACCCGGTTTACCGCGTTGATGTCAGAATTGAGCTTTAGCAATTTGAAACTGGCCCATGAAATCAACACCCATGAATCCACCATCGCCTCGTTGAAAATGTCAGAAGCCAGGTTTGCCGAAGCGTTGGCCTGGTCCCAGGAAAGTGAGGAAAAATACCGGATTTTGTTTGAACATACCAGCGAGGCCCTGTTTGTCGCCCAGGACGGCAGGATCGTTTTCCAGAATCCCAGAACCTTTGAGTTGACCGGATACTCTTTAGAAGAATTTCAGTCAAGGCCCTTTGCCAGTTTCATTCATGAAGATGACCGTGAAATGGTTGTGGGCCGCCACTTCCAACGACTCAAGGGAGAAAAACCGCCGGAGCGCTATGGGTTTCGCATTTTTCATAAAAACGGCCATATCCTGTGGACGGAACTCAAAGCCGTTCTGATTCAGTGGGATCAAAAGCCGGCGGCCCTGTGTTTCATGACCGATATCACTGCGCGCAAACAGCTGGAAGTCCGGCTTCTGCAGGCCCAGAAACTGGAAGCCATTGGGTCTCTGGCCAGCGGCATTGCCCATGATTTCAACAATCTTCTGTTTCCCATTGTGGGGTTATCCGAAATGATGCTGGATGATTTTACCCCCGGCAGCCCGGAACATGATGATGCGCAGCAGATATTCAAGGCCGGAAAAAGGGGCACGGAGCTGGTGCAGCAGATTCTTTCTTTCAGCCGGCAAACCAGTTACCGGCTCATCCCGGTTCATATTCAGAAGATTCTCAAAGAAGTGTTTAAATTCTGCCGGGCCACGATTCCGGCGGATATTCCCATCACCCGGGATATTCAAATGGACTGCCGGCCGGTCATGGCAGATCCGACCCACATCCAGCAGATTGCCATGAACCTGATCACCAATGCCTTTCATGCAGTAAAATCTGTGGGCGGCGCCATAACGATTGCGCTTGCGGAAATGGATGTGGATCCAGCGGATGATTCCGACGGTGATTTGGTGCCGGGTCGGTATGCCAGGCTCTCGGTGTCTGATACGGGTACGGGCATCGATCCCGCCATCATCGACCAGATTTTCGATCCCTACTTTACCACCAAGGAAAAAAGCAGAGGCACCGGCCTGGGCCTGGCAACGGTCTATGGCATCGTCAAATCCTGTGGCGGAGACATCAGGGCCCACAGCGACTTCGGCAAAGGCACCACCATTCAAGTCTTTCTGCCGCTGCTGGAAAAATCCCGGGAAACGGAACCTGAAAAAGGGACCCCTCCGCTTCCCATCGGCACGGAACATATCCTGCTGGTGGATGATGACGTCTCGATTGTTCACCTGGAAAAACAGATGGTCAAACGGCTGGGATACCGCACCACCAGTTTTACAAACAGTGAGAATGCCCTGGCTGCATTCAGGGCCGATCCCACCCGCTTTGATCTGGTCATAACCGACATGAACATGCCCCATTTAAACGGAATGCAACTTGTCAAAGAACTGATTGTGGTCCGGCCGGATATCCCCATTATTATCTGTACCGGATTCAGTGAAAGAATCAACAGCCAGAAAGCCGAAGCCATGGGAGTCAAGGGACTGCTCTTGAAACCAGTGGGAATGATGGATCTTGCCCATAAGGTCCGGGAGGTACTGGATTTGAAAAGATGAATGGTATGTATCGTCTTCATGATCTCTTTCAGTGATCCACATCTCATCCCCTTCTTATAAATCATTATTCTTTTTTTATGGTCGGAATCAGTCAGTTCTATGAGAGACTCGCCGCTCACTTTGCGTTTGATTTCATCTTTGAATACATCGTCTATCTGGAGGCTGTCCAAAGTGATGACTTCTCCGTCCAAATGGAAAATTCCGGGATCAAAATGACTGAGTGCCTTTGGGTCATCTGGATTTGTCATATTTATGCGACTGTCATATTTATGAGGCTTGTCGGTTGATTTTTGAAAAATCCTTATAAATCAAACTTTTTCAAGTGGAATGACCTGAAATGGATGTGGGGTTGTCACATTTTGATGAAAAATCAGCGGTGGATGTCGTCAGGTATAAATTATTATAACCTTCTGAAATAAGAGGTGATCAAGCATTTATCGAGGCCTGGCACGGAACTTGAGATGTCTTGAGGAGTAGAAACTTGTGCGGTTATTTAAACACCGCCATAAAAAAGGAGAACAGCATTAATGACACAGGCAGCAGTTTCAATCAGGTGAAACAGTCTGTTTCACTGGAGACGGGGAAATACCTGACCTTTACCCTGGCTGAAGAGGAATATGGTATCGAGGTTCTCAAGGTCAAGGAGATCAACGGGATAATGCCCATCACTTCCGTGCCCCGGACCCCCAATTTCGGGACCCGGCTGCGGCACGACTATATCCGGGGCATGGCCAAACGCGACGGTGGGGTCAAGATTCTGCTCAATATTGATAAGGTTTTGTCCGCCGATGAGATCATGGCCATGGAAAAAACAGTGTAATGGGTTTTAATATCATTATCACCCAGGGCATGAGCGAAGGCGCGGATCAGGTGGCATCTGCTTCGGGCCAGGTGTCCTCCGCCAGTCAGTCCCTTGCCGAAGGGGCCTCGGAGCAGGCCGCCTCCATTGAGGAGACCTCGTCCTCCATGGAAGAGATGGCCTCCATGACCAAACAGAATGCAGAAAATGCCGGAAATGCCGACGGCCTGATGAAAGATACCAACCAGGTGATGACGTCAGCCAATGATTCCATGCAAAAACTCACTCAGTCCATGGATGATATTTCCAAAGCCAGTGAAGAAACTTCCAAAATCATAAAGACCATTGATGAGATTGCGTTTCAGACCAATTTGCTGGCATTGAACGCAGCAGTGGAAGCGGCCCGGGCCGGGGAAGCTGGCGCCGGCTCACCGTTTGGCCCCCAGGCAAACCTCGGAAGTGCGACCGGATCAAATGATCCCCTTCGATGATGAGGAGGATTTCAAAAACTTCTGATCCGGCAGGCTTAAAGAACTGCTTGATTAAAATGCGTTCACTGGATAAAAAAGGAAGATAGCCATGAAACAGGCCACACCCATGGCTGTTTTCCTTCTGGCGGCACACGCACAGGCCATGTGTGTGCCGCCCCGGTTGACCGCATCCGGATGATACCATTTTGATTTTGAAACGCCCCGGGAGGTGAGTATGAACCACTTTAATGAAGATATCATCAAGGCCATGAACGATGGTCTGGTGTTGACCGATACCCATCAGACGGTCATTTTTGTGAATCCGGGATTTGTGGCCCTGCTGGGGTATGCGCCCGAAGAGATTATCGGCCGGAAATGGCTGGATATCATACCATCTGAAAATTATGATATGGTGCTGGAAGCGGAAAGGAGACGGGCCCGGGGCCTGAGCGACCGGTATGAGATGGTTTTACAGCATAAAAACGGGGAAGAAAAAGAGGTACTGATCGATGCCAGCCCCCGGTTCGACAAAACGACCGGTGAGTTTTCCGGCACCATCGGATTTGTCACCGACATTACCCAGCGCAAAAAAGATCAACTGGCGTTGCAGAAAAATTTGCTGCGGTATCGTCTGTTGTTTGAACAGTCTCCCATCGGGGTGTTTCATTTTGACAATGACGGCACTATTGTGGATTGTAACGACAACTTTGTGACCATCATCGGATCATCCCGAGAGGCTTTGATAGGACTGAACATGCTTGACCTGCCGGATAACAAACTGGTCAAACAACTGCAGAACGCGTTAAACGGGTATACCGGTTTTTATGAAGGGGTTTACCACAGTGTGACCGCAGAAAAATCCACCCCGGTCAAGGTGTATGTCTCTCCTCTGCTGGATAAAGACGGCCGGTCATTCGGCTGTGTGGGGATTGTGGAGGATGTCACCGAACAGAAACAGGCCAGGGACGCATTGAGACAAAAACAAGCCCTGCACCGCAAACTGCTGGCCAATATCGGGGATGTGATTGTTATCATCGACCGGGACGGTATTAACCGGTACAAAAGCCCGAACATTGAGAAATGGTTCGGGTGGAAGCCTGAAGAGGTGGTGGGGACGTCAACCTGGGAAAATGTCCATCCGGATGATCTGGCACCGGCCCAGCGTTTTTTTGCCGAAATCCTGCAAAAACCAAGGAATATGGGCACCGTTGAATGCCGGTATCGCTGCAAAGACGAAACCTACAAGTGGATAGAATTCACCGGAACCAATCTGCTGGATGATCCGGATATCCAGGGTGTTCTGGGCAATTATAAAGACATCACCGAGCGGAAAAATGCAGAAAAAGACCGGGAAAAACTCCAGGCCCAGCTGACCCAGGCCCAGAAAATGGAATCCGTGGGCCGGCTGGCCGGCGGGGTGGCCCATGACTTCAACAACATGCTGGGGGTGATTCTGGGATATACGGAACTCGCACTGTTGCGAACAGATGACAATCATAAACTCAAAGCCGATCTGAAAGAAATTCAAAAGGCGGCCCAGCGGTCGGCTGATATCACCAAACAGCTGCTGGCGTTTGCCAGAAAACAGACGATTTCCCCCAGAAAGCTGGATGTGAACGATACCGTGGAAAGCATGCTCAAAATGCTGCGAAGGCTCATCGGCGAAGACATCGACCTGGTCTGGCAGCCGGGTGCCCATCTGCGGCCGGTGAAAATGGACCCGACCCAGATCAACCAGATCCTGGTCAATTTGTGTGTGAATGCCAGGGATGCCATCGCAGGGGTGGGCAAGATCGCCATAGAAACCGGGCCGCATAGCTTTGACGCGGATTACTGCAACGACCATCCCGGCTTTATCCCCGGTGATTTTGTGCTGCTTTCGGTCAGCGACAATGGGTGCGGCATGGACATGGAAACCCTGGATAATCTGTTTGAGCCGTTTTTCACCACCAAGGAGATCGGTGAAGGCACTGGTCTGGGACTGGCCACCGTTTATGGCATTGTCAAACAGAACAACGGGTTCATCAATGTTTACAGCGAACCGGATCAGGGTACCATATTCAGGATTTATCTGCCCCGGTATGTCTCCACAGATGAGGCACCGGCAGCGGTCCATCCGGACAAACCCCTGCCTTCGGGCCATGAAACCATCCTGCTGGTGGAAGATGAACCGGCAATTTTACGAATGACCCGGATGATGCTTGAACGCAAAGGCTATTCTGTGGTATCGGCGGCCACACCCACAGAGGCGATGGCACTGGCCCAAACCCATGCCGAAACCATCGATCTGCTCATGACAGACGTGGTTATGCCCGAAATGGACGGTGGGGATCTGGCAGAGCGGGTGACAGGGCTGTATCCAGAGATCAAGGTGCTTTTCATGTCCGGTTATACCGCTGACATGATTGCCCATCGAGGGGTGCTGGATGGCAGGGTGGCATTTATCCAGAAACCGTTTTCGATGAAAGATCTGACGGAAAAATTGCGGGAAACGCTGGATGGGTGACCGGTTTTGTGCAGTTTTCCCTTGACCGGCCCAAATGGCTGCTCTAAAGTGTACATATAGCATAAAAAATATGTACGCAATCTGCTGGGGAGGGAATCAATGAAAACAATTACCGTCACGGAATTAAGAGGAAATATATTTAAACTGTTAGATGAGGTATTAAGGACCGGTATACCTATTGAAGTCAATAAAGGGGGGGCAAAGTTGAGGATTGTCCCGGCGGAACCATCCAACAAACTCCGGAATTTAATATCAAGGCCGGATGTGATCAACGGGGATCCTGAAGAGATCGTTGATGTTTCCTGGGAAAGAGAGGTCAATTTTGATCTACCTTGATACCCATGTGGTGGTGTGGCTGTATGCCGGCGAATTAGCACGGTTGAGTGAACCGGCCAAAGACTTGATCAATGACAATGAAATAGCGATTTCACCTATTGTCCGTCTGGCATTACAGTATTTATATGAAATTCAGCGGATTACCGTTGAATCAGTTGATATTGTATGTGATCTGTCCGATCGAATCGGCCTTAAAATTTGTGATAAAAATTTCAATACCATCATAAGCGGGGCATTCGGTTTTTCATGGACCCGGGATCCATTCGATCGTATCATTGTTTCCAATGCGTCAATACAGCACAATATTTTGTTGACAAAGGATCAAACCATTTTGACCCATTATGAAAACGCGATGTGGTAAATCTTAATGCGAGGCGGGCAATGAAACGTTACCGGCATACACTGCTTTTGCTTCTGGCGGCATTGATTGTGAGCGCGGTCCCGGTCTGTTCTTTTTCCGGTGAGACCGGCCCCCGGTCCGTGCTGATTCTGAACTCCTATCATGAGGATTTCAAATGGAGCGCCTCCCAGGTGAGTGCCGCTAAGGCGGTGCTGCACGATGCGTTTGAGGAAGTGGAACTGTACGTGGAATATATGGACACCAAGCGGATCTATGATGACGGGTATCTGGACGCGCTGTTTCAGATATATCAGCGCAAATATTCCCGCATGGCCCTGGATGCAGTCATCACCATGGACGACAATGCCCTGTGGTTTGCTTTGGCCCACCGGTCCGACCTGTTCAAACAGATTCCCGTCTCCTTTTGCGGGATCAATGATTATGATGAAAAATCCCTGACCGGGCACGCCCGGGTTACGGGGGTGGTGGAGGTGCTGGATATCGGTCCCACCATCGACCTGGCCCTGACCCTGCACCCGGACACCCGCCGGATCGCGGTGGTGGTGGACAGCACGCCCACCGGCATCGGGCAGCTCAAGGATGTCCGGGCTGCAGCCCGGAATTTCCCGGATATTGAGTTCACTTATCTGCAGGGGAAAGACCTGTCCCATGAAGACCTGTTCAAGACGCTGGCAGCCCTGCCGCCGGACACGGTGGTGCTGCTGACGGTGTGGCTGCGGGACCGGCATCAGACCTATCTGTCCGCCGCAGCCGGGGGCCGTTTGATCTGCGAACATGCTTCGGTTCCCGTCTATGGCATCATCGATATGTATTTGGGCACGGGCATCGTGGGGGGCAAGCTGCTCAATTCCGCTTCCCACGGCAGGATGGCGGCTGAACAAGCCGTGACCCTGATGAAAAAAGAATCTTCTGAGACCCTGCCGGTGGTCAAAACCAGCATCAATCCCTACATGTTTGATTTCACCCAGCTGAAGCGCTGGCATATTCCAGTGAACCAGCTGCCAGAACACAGTGTCATGATCAACCAGCCGGTATCGCTTTACGACCGGCACAAAATCCTGATCTATTCCGTGCTGGGGGTGTTTGTTTTTCTGGTGGGACTCATCGGGTATCTGGCCGTCACCATCGATCACAGAAAAAAAGCGGAACAGCTGCTGACCGCTTCGGAACAAAAATGGCGGAACGTGCTGGTGAACACGCCCCAGATCGGTGTGTCCCTGGACCGGCAGGCCAACATTGTGTTTGCCAATCCCAGTCTGTTGAATCTGACCGGGTGGCGCAACGCCGAAGTGATGGGCAGAAACTGGTTTGATCTGTTTGTCCCTGAAAAGATCAGAGAAGAGATCCGCCAGGTGTTTGACACGGTGATGATCCAGCAGGATAAAGCGGCGTTGTCCAGTTTTGAGAACGAGATCATCACCCGGTCCGGTGAATGCCGTCACATTGCCTGGTCCAATGTGCTGACCCTGGATGCCAAAGGCGCGGTGGAGGATGTGACCTGCCTGGGAATCGATCTGACAGAGCGGAAAAGATGGGAAAAGGCACTCCAGGAAAGCGAATCCGCTTACCGGTCTATGATGGCTGCCATGGATGATGCCATTTATATCACATCTCCGGATTTTTGCGTGGAATATATGAATTCGGCCATGATCGCCAAGATCGGAAGGGACGCATGCGGTGAAAAATGCTTTCAGGCCATTCACGGGCGGACAACCCGGTGCGACTGGTGCCGGTTTGAAGAAGTCCGGGCCGGTCACGTGGTTAAAATGGAGTTCGATGGCCTGGATGACGGCCGGATTTATTATATTTCGTATTCCCCGATACCGCATGCCGATGGATCCGTGTCCAAACTGTCTGTTTTCCGGGATATCACTGAGGTCAAACAGCTGGAAGCCCGCATGCAGCAGGCCCAGAAAATGGAATCCATCGGCAGCCTGGCCGGAGGCATTGCCCATGATTTCAACAACCTGTTGTCCCCCATCATCGGCCTGTCCGAGATGATGTTGTTTGATTTGACCCCGGGCACACCGGAATATGACAATATTCAGGAAATACTGCGGGCCGGCAGACGCGGCAAAGATCTGGTCAAGCAGATCCTGACCTTCAGTCGTCAGAACGTGACCCGGCGGATGCCGGTCCGGTTCGAGCTGATCCTCAAAGAGGTGATCAAGTTGTGCCGGGCAACGATACCATCGGATATTGCCATTACCCATGATATCCGGCCCGATTGCGGTATGATCCTGGCAGACCCCACCCAGCTGCATCAGATCGCCATGAATCTGATCACCAATGCATATCATGCCGTGGCACCGTGTGGGGGGGGGATCAACGTCCAGTTAAAACCCATGGATGCGATTCCTTCGGACCTTGAGCGGCTGACCAGCCATGTGGCAGCGGAACCCGGCTCCGGGCCTTACCTTCGGTTTTCCGTGACGGATAACGGCAGCGGCATCGATCCCCAAATTATTAAAAAAATTTTTGATCCTTATTTCACCACCAAGGAGCCGGGGCGGGGCACGGGGCTCGGGCTGTCCGTGGTGCTTGGCATTGTCAGACAATGCCAGGGAGAGATCACGGTGAATACCGACTTTGGACAAGGCACCACGTTCCACATCTATCTGCCCCTTATTTCCGACCCGGACCAACAGACGGTAACGGAAACAAAAGATCCATTGCCGACCGGAGATGAACATATCCTGCTGGTGGATGATGAATCAGTGATTGTTGGATTGCAGAAGCAGGCCCTGGAACATCTGGGATACCGGATCACGGGATTTACCGCCAGTCGGGAGGCCCTGGCAGCATTCAAAAAAAATCCGAAACAATTTGACCTGGTGCTGGCGGATATGTCCATGCCCGGCATGAACGGAGAACAGCTGGCCCGGGAAATGGTCCGGATTAGTCCGGATATTCCCGTGATCATCTGCACGGGTTTCAGTGAACGCGTGAACAGGGATATTGCCCCGGATCTGGGAATCAAAGGCCTGCTGCTCAAGCCGGTGACCCTGTCCGACCTGGCCGATATGGTCCGCCGGGTCCTGGACGGGGCGGATGAGCTGCTTGAGATCATTTGAAACAGGGGTGTTGGCACGGGATAGACAAAAAAATACGAGATGGATGGAGGAACAGGATGGACCGTAGAGATAAGATGCTGACGGCGTTTAAACATGCGCTTCTGGATGTGGACCGGCTGGCGGCCAGACAGGTGATGGAACAAAGGGACCGGGACATGCGGCCCATACAATTTGCTGAAAAGGTGGTTCTGCCGGTTCTGGAACAGATAGGTGCCGGCTGGCAGGACGGTACCCTGGCCCTGTCCCAGGTGTATATGGCCGGCCGGATTTGTGAAGAACTCATTGACGAGATGCTGCCTCCGGCAGATCCTTCCAGAAAAAATCAGCCCAAAATGGCTGTATGCATGCTGGAAGACCACCATACCCTGGGAAAAGGGATGGTGTATGCAGTGCTGCGGGCCGGTGGATTCGATCTGCTGGATTATGGCGTGGTGGGCGTGGATGATCTGGTGAAGCGCGTGGAAACAGACCGGGTGACGGTGCTGCTGATCTCCGTGCTGATGCTGCCTTCGGCCCTGAAAATCAAATCGGTCCGGCAGAAGCTGATTGACTTAGGGTGTGATGTGACACTGATTGTGGGCGGGGCTCCGTTCCGGTTTGACGATCAGCTATGGCAGGCGGTAGGCGCGGACATCCTGTGCGAAAACGCGTCAGATGTCGTTCCTGCTATTGAAAAACTCATGGAGGAAAAAAAATGAACCAGGTATCGATGACATCCATGCAGCGAGTTTTGACCACCCTGGGACACCGGGAGCCGGACCGGGTACCGTTGTTTCTCCTGTTGACCCTGCACGGGGCAAAAGAACTGGGACTGTCCATCAAATCCTATTTTTCAAAGCCGGAACATGTGGTGGAAGGACAGATTCGCCTGTTGGCAAAATACCGGAATGACTGCCTGTACAGTTTTTTTTATGCCCCCGTGGAAATCGAGGCATTCGGCGGCGAAGTCATTTTTATGGACGACGGCCCGCCCAATTCCGGAGAACCCGTGATCAAAACCCATCAGGACATCAGGAATCTGACCATGCCGGATGTCGAAAACACCCCGTGCCTGGCCCGGGTACTGGCCGCCACCCGGGGACTCAAGGACCGTGTCCGGGATCAGGTGCCCATCATCGGGGTGGTGATGTCCCCGTTTTCCCTGCCGGTCATGCAGATGGGATTTGACCGGTATCTGGATCTGATGTTTGAGCAGCCGGACCTGTTTAGGCATCTCATGAAAATCAATCAGGCATTCTGCGTCCAGTGGGCCAATGCCCAGCTGGCAGCCGGTGCCACGGCCATCTGCTATTTTGATCCCGTGTCCTCCACCACCATCACCACCCGAAAGATGTATCTGAAAACCGGGTTTGAGGTCGCTTGTCAGACCCTGGCACAGATCAACGGGCCCACCGCCACCCACATGGCCTCGGGCCGGTGTCTGCCCATTCTCCAGGATATCGCGGACACCGGCACCGCCGCAGTCGGGGTCAGCTGCCTGGAAGATATCCGGGCCGTCAAAGCGGCCTGCAAAAACAAACTGACCGTGATCGGCAATCTGAACGGCATTGAAATGCGGCGGTGGTCTGGTGAACAGGCAGAAAGCCATGTCAGAGATCTCATTGGAAAAGCCGGTGTCGGCGGCGGGTTTATCCTGTCTGACAACCATGGAGAAATTCCGTTTCAGGTGCCGGATGAGGTGCTCATGGCCATTTCCGATTCGGTCCATCGGTGGGGAAAATACCCGTTGCCGACGGGTATATCCGGCAAGGAGTGATATCTGAAATGCCCAAAGATACGAATCCCGCCCCAGGGACGCAAAAAGAACTGCACGCGTCCCGGCAGCTGATTTCCCAATATGCCATGGCCTTTGATCTGCTCACCCGAATCGCCCATGCTGCCACGGAAAAAGAGGTGATAGACAATATTCTTCAGGTGTTTGACTTGCTTTTTTCGCCCCAGATCCTGTTTTATGCGGCCCTGAACCATGACCGGCAGGTGGGGCGGGTCTATTCCCTGTCGCCGTGCAAAGATGCCGTGTCCACTATTCAAACCCGGTTGTCCGGTTTCAATCGCAGATATGCCTGGACGGATTCGGGCAATGGATTTCAAATAATGATCCGCTATAATCAAACGGATCTGGGCGTTCTTGAAATCGATGATTTCCAGTTTCCTGATGAAAAGGAACGGTATCTGAGCTTAAGTCTTTCCATCACCGAGGTCTGCGGCCTGGCCATTGAAAATGCCAAGCGGTATCAGTTCATCCGGGATGCTGAAGATCAGTTGAGAACAGAAAAAGAAAAACTGGAAAAAGCGTTGTCCGAGGTCAAGACCCTGAGCGGGCTGATTCCCATCTGCAGCCACTGCAAAAAAATCCGGGATGACAAGGGGTACTGGAACCAGGTGGAAGCCTATATCTCGCAGCACTCGGATGCGAAATTCAGCCACGGCATCTGCCAGGACTGCCTGCAATTACATTATGCCGAGTATATGCCAAAAAAGAAGGAATAATCTTCATCATATCCGGTGTGACAAACAAATTTTCCTTGACAGACTCTGATTTTCTATCCTAGTATGGTGAGATTGGGGTTGACATGGCAGGTGAATTTTGCCTGCGTTGACATTTAAAATTTGTGAAGGAGATTCAAACGATGAAAAAAATGATTCGCAACAGTATTGCTGTGTTGTGCATGCTGGCTCTGGCCGGATCTGCCGTTTTCGCGCAGACCGCCTTTGCCGCTGACCTGCCGGAACTGAAACTGAAGGTGTCCCAGGCCATGATGCCCAAAACCAGCCTGACCCATCAGTTGATCGAAGAATTTGCCGCCAATGTGACCGAACGGACCGATGGCAAAGTGACTTTCAAAATTTTCGGACCTGAGATCGGGGACTGGACCGAGCTGGAGCGCATGACCAAGCGCGGGGCCGTGGACATGCAGTTCAACGCATTTGACACCGGCCTGGATGCCCGGTGGAACTTTTTTACCCTGCCGTTCATGGTGTCCAACTGGGACCAGGTCAGAAAGGTGTTCAGCAAAGGCGGTATTATCACGGAACTGGGAGAAAAATGGGCCGAAGAAAAAGGCCTGTACTACTTAGGCCCCTGGCTGAACAACCTGGCCAGTTTGGGGATGCAGGACAAAGTGGTCACCAATGAAGCCGATGCCAAGGGCCTGAAAATCCGGGTGCCGCCCATTGATACCTATCGCTGCTTTGTGGATAAAATGGGATTTTCTCCGGTGACCATTCCCTGGGCCGAAGCCCCGACCGCTGTGGCCACGGGACTGGTGGACGGATGGGTAGGTTCCGGAGCCGTGTACATGTATGACCTGTTCCGGGACGTGGCCAAAGTCATGGTCGTGACCTATGACAGTCCGGAAACCTGGCATGTCACATTCAACCTGGACAAATGGCAGAAACTGCCGGAAGCCTATCAGACCATTATTACCGAGGAAGTGGAAAAAGTCATCGACAAGCACCTGGATCTGGTGGAAAAAGAAGAGATGGACAACCAGGCCAAACTGATCGAGGCCGGTTGGCAGATCGTGGTTCCCAAGGACGAGGAAATGGCAGCATGGAAAGAAAACTGCCTGGAATGCTGGGACAGCTACGAAGAGATCGTCGGCAAGAACAATATCGAAAAACTGCTGGAAGAAGTCAACCAATAGTCCGGTAGTCCGGCATGATTTGGTTTGTGCTGCCGCCCGCAACTGGTTTTCGGGCGGCAGCGTTTTTTTTTAACGGTACCTGTATGAGATCCAAAAATGACACATGATACCATAAATGCCTCAAATCCCCTTCACCGGGCCGGGCTGATCCTGGTTAAGATTCAGCGGTTTTTTCTGTTTTATCTGTTTTTGGTGCTGGTGGTGGCCATGCTGTTTGAGCTGCTGGTCCGGTTTTTTCTGAAACAGTCCATTTTCGGGCTCTCGGATTTCATCGGGTTTGCATCCGTGTGGCTCTATGCCATCGGCGCGGCTCTGGCTTCCTATGACCGCACCCATATCAAGGCGGAATTTGTGAACGTATTTGCCAAATCCTCCCGGGTCAGAAATATGTGCCGGCTGGTGAGCGCCCTGGTTTCGGCGGGCATGTCCGTGATTTTTACCAAATGGAGCTGGGACCTGTGCGTCTACAGCGTGTCCGTGGGAGAAGTCACCCAGGCCTATCCGGTGCCCAAGGTAATTTTCCAGTCTTCTTTTTTTGTGGGCGGCATTCTCATGGTGATCTATTTTCTGTGGGAAGCAGTGGACTGCTGGAATGATTTTAGAAACAATGCATGACCGGTTCGAAAAACAGACCCGGCCTGCTCCAGAATATCGAATATAGAGGAATCCCATGGAATTTGTTCTGATCGGTTTTGCCGTCTGCCTGGTGCTTATTATCATCGGTGTGCCCGTGGCCATGGCTTTCGGGGTACTCACGGTCATGCTGCTGTATTTTTTCGGGCAGGATGCCGGGTATCTCATTGAAGTCACTTACAAAAAAATGGATTCGGTCATATTGTTTGCCGTGCCGTTGTTTATCCTGTTTGGCACGCTTTTGGATGCCACGGGCCTTGCCAAGCGGCTCATTGACTTTGTGAATCTGCTGATGACCCGGTTCCGCAGTGCCCTGGGCGCCGTCACCGTGGTGACCACGGCGTTGTTCAGCTCCATTTCCGGCACGGATTCAGCCGCCATCGCCTGCATCGGCACGGTCATGATTCCGCGTCTGGTGGCCAAGGGGTATCACCGGGGCCATGCCACGGCCCTGGTGGCCTGTTCCGGTATTTTAGGCCAGCTGGTACCCCCCAGCGTACCCATGATCTTTTATGCCATCATCACGGGATCGTCTATTTTAGGGGTGTGGTTTGCCACCTTAGGACCGGCCATTCTCATCGTGATCATGTACTGCTTTCTCAATGCCTGGGCCGTGCGGAAAATGCCCATTGTGCCGGAAAAACGATTCGATTCCTTCGGCGAACAGATGACGCATATCACCAAAGCCGGGATTCACTGCATCCCGGTGCTGCTGCTGCCTTTTTTTATTTTCGGCTCCCTGTATTCGGGATTGATCACGCCCACGGAAGTGGCGTTGATCGGGGTGTTTTATGTGCTGGCTTTGGGATTCTACTACCGGGCGTTGACCTGGCAGGAGATCAAGGTCGCCGCCATCAGCACGGCGGTCATCAGCGGGGCCGTGACCCTGATGTTCTATTTCACGGAAACCACCAGCAAGATTTTGATCCTGGAAGGGATCACGGATGAGCTGGGGGCCTGGGTGGTGGCCAACTCCCCGAACCAGGCCGTGACCCTGTTCATGCTCAACATCATTTTGCTGCTCATGGGTATGATGATGAACGATCTGTCCGGCACGGTGCTGTCCGCCGGCCTGTTATGGCCCATTGCTTCGGCCGCCGGCGTGGATCCCTATCATTTTGCCGCCATCACCGGGGTGAACTTAGGCTTGGGCACGGTCACACCGCCCACGGCGCCCATGCTGTTTCTGGCGGGCCGCATCGGTAACAGTTCGGCGGAAGAATATATCAAGCCGGCCCTGGTGCTGATGCTGGCCGGCATGGTGCCGGTGCTGCTGATCACCACCTACTGGCCGGACCTGTGCCTGTTCATTCCCAAGGCGCTGGGGTTTATTAAATAGAAAAGTGAATCAAATCGATGATTCAAACAGGACCGGGTCTGAATCAAGGCCCGGTCCTTATTCATTCAAACAAGTAAACGATAAGGAAGATTTTCAATGGAAAACAAATATGATGCCATTGTGATTGGCGCCGGCATCATCGGCGCCTGCACCGGATTCGAGCTGGCCAAAAAAGGGCTGAAGGTGCTCAATGTGGACAAACTGCCGGAAGCCGGCCATGGCTCCACCTCAGGATCATGCGCCATTATCCGGCTGCACTACTCCACACCGGACGGGGTGGCCATGGCCAGAGAGGGCTATTTCTACTGGGTGGACTGGGCCAAATACCTGGGCACTGTGGATGAAACCGGGCTGGTGAAATACATCAACACCGGGTGCATGGTCATGAAAACCGAAAAAAACCACAACCTGGAAAAGGTCCAGGCGGCCCTGGACGAACTGAGTGTGCCGTACTGGGATTTCGGCCCCAAAGAGATCACTGAACTGCTTCCCATCCTGGACACCCGGGGTTTCGGGCCTCCCACGCTGCCCAGTGATGCGCGTTTCGGCACCCCCACCACAGATGCCATTGCCGGGGCCCTGTATATTCCGGAATCCGGGTTGATATCCGATCCCAAACAGTCCACCCACAACGTGCAGCGGGCGGCTGAGGCCAAAGGCGGGAAATTTCTGTTCAATGCAAGAGTGGCCGAGATCCGGAAAAAAGACAACCAGGTCCAGGGCATTACGCTCGCGGACGGCACACAGATTGATGCGCCTGTGGTGATCAACGTGGCCGGACCGCACTCGTTCCAGATCAACCGCATGGCCGGTGTGGAAGATGAAATGAACATCAAGACAAGGGCCCTGCGCCAGGAGGTCTGTCATGTGCCGGCCCCGGAAGGGTTCGACTACAACCACCTGGGCACCATTATCTCGGACGGGGATGTGGGCTGCTATTCACGGCCGGAAGTGGGCAACAATATCCTGATCGGATCTGAAGATCCGGAATGCGATACCCTGGAATACATTGATGATCCGGATAATTACAACACGGATTTCACGGAACAGTGGACCACCCAGGTGATGAGAGAAGCCCAGCGGATCCCGGACATGCGCATTCCCAACAAGCCCAGCGGCATCGTGGACCTGTACGACTGCACGGATGACTGGATTCCCATCTATGACCGATCCAGCCTCAACGGATTCTACATGGCCGTGGGCACCAGCGGAAACCAGTTTAAAAACGCGCCTGTGGCCGGCGCGCTCATGGCCCACCTGGTGCAGGAAGTGGAAAACGGCCGGGATCATGACAAAGACCCGGTGCATTTCACCATGAAATACACCAAACGGCCCTGCAACATCGGGTTTTACTCCCGGTTGCGCAAAATCAATCCGGATTCCAGTTTTTCCGTGATCGGGTAACAAAAACTGGGGTCAGGCCTTGCCTTTTTGATAATTTTGGTACGAAAACATCAAAAACGCAAGGCCTGACCCCAGCGGTTTCAGATATCCATGACAAGGATGCGTTATCGATCAACCATGATTTTTTCAACTATCTCATCGATATTGTATGAGCCATCGATCCCGGTAATGATGATTTCGTTTTTTTCCTTTGGCAGCTTCCATTTAATGATCACAGCATTGTTTTTATAGTCACAGAGAACAGAAGCAGATGCTGCGGACGGATTATACGCGATTTGAATTTGTGAAAGGAAAAAACCTTCTTCGACCAATTGGTCAATAATATTGGGAATACTGTCAAGATGAGGGGCGATCACCATAAACAAGACATCCTGTCTCTCGCATGGATAAACATCGAACCCTTTTATTTTTTTGGTGAGTTGTTCCAGTAAATTGGTTTCATCCCCATGATACATTTTGTCTTTCGGGCTGATATGTGCAAGATAACCAAATCGTTCAGGGATGGTTGCAATCAATGCGGTGCAGGTTGAAACACCCCAGGTTTCCAGGACTTCACCATTGTCAGCCTTTAAGTACTCATCGATATCAACGCGCACCGTTTTGTCGGTTGGTTTTTCTTGAGGTGCAGCAATCAGGGCCAAAGGATTCTGATGAATATATTCCAGGATTCGATCCTTATAATATTTTTTATAGCGCCGGTAGTGATCGGTTACTATTTCATTTTTATCAATTTTGGCGATTACCAGCCATTTTGAACCTAAAAATTCAAACACCTCGAACGAACTCAACGCGGTGGCACCTCTGTAGTCGGTCACAATTCTGTGGCCGATTTCATTTTTAAATTTTGCCTGAATATTTTTGTCATCCAGATGCAGTTCAAGTATCGTTGAATACCCTTTGAAATAGGACTCTGTCAGCAGTAATCCTTTTTGATTGACCAAAAATGTTTCACCGGTTTTTCCCAGTTCATCCGTGGAAGCAAAAATGGTGTTGAATTTGTTGATAGAGCACTGCAATGCGATCCAGCCAACGCGAATTCCTTTTTTAAAGATGGGTTCAACAAAAAAAGCCGCAGGTTCCGATGAAGGTGGGTAATTATGGAAATCAATAAAGACTTCATGATCAGGCTGTTGAGAAATCACGTCTCCTAATTTGCCGATAGATCGTTTTTCGTTTATTACATTGACATGCGTATCCATCTCTTTTCGAATCGTATAAAATGCCGTGCCGTCATTATTGATAAATAAAATGTCGTAAAAAATATAATAGCTCGACAGGTAATAGTGATCAAATTGTTCCCTTAATTTTTTGACATCACTTGCGAGTGAGCCGGGTATTTTTTCGCCTTTTTCCAGGGCATTGAAATATTGCCGGTTCATTTCAAAAAAAGCGGCGATGCGTTTGTCTGTTGCGGCTTGTTTTGCAAAATCATGCAATCGGTGTGTAAATCGTTTCAGGTTTTTAACTTTTTCTTTGCAGGCATAATCAAGTTGAACAAAGGTCCAGTCAAACGTATCTTTTTGACCGGCCCATGCCGATGTTTCCACCAATAGAAAAGAAATAATAATCACGCAAATAACGCGGCATCTTCTTATCAACATCATTGAGGTCTATCCCAGGATAATTTTTTTGCCGATTCCCTGCAAACACCGTGGCTGAATTGTATTTTCTGAGTGCTTGAGGACCTCCCCGGTTTCTGTCAAAAAAAAGAAACCGGGGAGGGGTTTTGGGTTTGCGGATTTCAGTGTTTAAAAGTTTTTAAAATCATCGTCATCGTCATCAAAGGGAATCATCTGATCCGGCCGGACTTCGGTGGTTTTCCGGTTCATCTGGGGTTTGTGGGGGGGTGCGGCCAGTTTTGCACGGCCTGATCCACTGGATTTTGAAGATGTCCGGGACCGGGTGGAGAACGCCGCCGCCTGGTTACTTTTGCCGGTGACCAGCATCACCAGATCATTCACATATTCTCTGAGTTGTTCGGCCTGGGCGTTCATCTCTTCAGATGCGGACGCGGATTCTTCGGCATTGGCCGCATTCTGCTGCACCACTTTGTCCATTTCCGTGATGGCGATGTTGACCTGGTCAATGCCGCCGGACTGTTCCCTGGATGCCGCGGAAATCTCTGCAATCAGATCCCCTACCTTGGCTGAACTCTGGGCCACTTTGGTGAACG
>JAIPDL010000066.1 GCA_021737695.1 Desulfotignum sp.
AATGATCATGCCGGGCGACAATGCCACCATTAATGTGGAGCTGATCGCTCCTATCGCCATGGAAAAAGAACTGCGGTTTGCCGTGCGGGAAGGCGGTCGGACCGTGGGTGCCGGCGTCATCGCTGAAATTTTTGAATAAGGGTAAGAAAGAACGCAATCATGCTGAAAACAAAAATTAGAATTCGGCTCAAGGCTTATGATCATAAGCTGCTGGACCAGTCCTCTATGGATATTGTTGATACGGCAAGGAAAACCGGTGCCAGAATTGTGGGGCCGGTTCCTCTTCCCACCCGGATCAACAAATTTACGGTTTTGCGCTCACCCCATGTCAATAAGAAGTCACGGGAACAGTTTGAAATTCGGACCCATAAAAGGATGCTGGACATTTTGGAGCCCACTCAACAGACGGTAGACGCCTTGATGAAATTGGATTTGTCACCGGGCGTCGATGTGGAAATAAAGTTATAGCTCGATAACAGGAACCAAAAATGAACGGAATAATCGGAAAAAAAATTGGGATGACCAGTGCCTTTGCATCGGATGGAAGGCTTGTTCCTGTTACTGTCGTGCAGGTGGGTCCCTGTGTGGTTACACAGGTGAAAACACAAGAAACAGACGGGTACACAGCGCTTCAGCTCGGTTTTGATGAAACCCCGGTTGAAAAGCAGAACAAGCCTATTGCTGGTCATTTAAAAAAAGCGACAGACAAAGGGTACCGTGTATTAAAGGAATTTCGCAGCCCATCGGTTGAAGGTGTGGAACCAGGTGCGGTTGTGAACCTGGATATTTTTTCCATCGGTGAAAAAGTGACGGTGTCAGGAACGTCCAAAGGACGTGGTTTTCAGGGTACCATTAAACGTCATGGTTTCAGCCGGGGACCGGAAACCCATGGTAACAGAAATCATCGGAAGCCGGGCTCCATCGGTAACAGTGCATGGCCTGCAAAGGTGATCAAGGGCAAACGCATGCCTGGACACATGGGGGTTGAGAAAGAAACCGTAAAAAATCTGACTGTTGTGGACATTAAACAAAATGAAAATCTTTTGTTGCTAAAAGGAGCGGTTCCAGGGCCTAAAACAGGGATTATCAAGATTTATAAAACCAGTTAACAGAGTTTAAATAATAGATTTGGCCGATTTTCAGAGAGTCGGATGAAAAATTGCGGCTATGGGTATTGCGGGATTAACGCGGTGATGCATAGCTGATCAAAAATTAAGAGGAAGAATATGGCAGCTGTAGATGTATTGAACAGTGCAGGTGAAAAAGTGTCTGAAACCCAGCTTCCTGATGAAATATTCAGCGTACCGGTTAAGGCAAGTGTTCTTCACGATGTGGTGCGATCCCAGCTCGCCTCAAGGCGGGAAGGGACGGCTGCGTCTAAAACACGCGGTGTGGTCAAAGGAAGCACCAAAAAGCTTTTCAGGCAGAAAGGAACCGGGAATGCGCGGGCCGGCAGTATCAAATCGCCGCTGAGAAAAGGGGGCGGTATCATTTTTGGGCCGTCTCCGAGATCATATGCGTACAAAGTGCCGAAAAAAGTGAAAAAACTTGCTTTAAAAATGGCTTTGAGCAGCAAGTGCGAAGAAAAATCACTTTTTATTATCGATGATTTCAAATTGGACCAGATCAAGACAAAACAACTGGCTTCTGTTCTGGAAGTGCTGAAATTGAACAACCTGTTGATCGTATCGGATGCACAGGATGATACCCTTCTGGAATTGTCTTCCCGGAATATCCCTCATGTGAAAGTGATCAAGACGGCAGGTCTGAATGTTTATGACATTTTGAAATACAAGCATCTCCTGCTGGTAGAGTCCAGTATTCAGAATATTCAGGGGAGGTTGAGCTGATATGAAACAATACGATATCATCAGAGGGCCTGTGGTGACTGAAAAGACGACCCTTCAAAAGGAATTGAACAATCAGGTGACCCTGCAGGTTGACAAAAAAGCGAATCGCCTTGAGATCAAGGATGCGGTTGAAAGAAATTTCAACACCAAGGTGAAGCAGGTCAGAACCATTCAGGTCAAGGGTAAAGTCAAGCAGCGGGGCCGGATCGTCGGCAAGCGGAAAGATTGGAAAAAAGCTGTTGTGACGCTGATGCCAGGGCAACGAATTGATTTTTTTGAAGGTGTTTAGAGAGGTAAATTTATGTCAACGATAATAAAGGCCAAACCGACATCTCCCGGAAGACGTTCCCAGGAATTCCTTTCTTTTGAAGAGATTAGCAAGTCGAAACCTGAAAGACGTCTTACCAGAAAGATTAGTAAAAAAGCTGGGCGGAACAACAACGGTCGGGTGACGACAAGGCATCGGGGCGGCGGCGCTAAAAAACAGTACCGTATCATCGATTTCAAGCGTGATAAGGATGGGATTCCAGCCAAAGTCACAGCAATAGAATATGATCCCAACCGAAGTGCCCGGATCGCGCTGCTTGTTTATGCGGATGGCGAAAAACGATATATACTGGCACCCCTGGAAGTAAAAGTGGGTGATATCCTGGAAACCGGACCGAATGCCGATATTAAACCCGGTAACTGCATGCCGCTGGAAAAAATTCCCACAGGTACCCGGATTCATAATATCGAACTCAAGCAGGACAAAGGCGGTCAAATCGTCAGAAGTGCCGGTGCGTTCGCCCGGCTCATGGCCAAGGAAGGTGATTACGCCCAGGTGCTGTTGCCGTCCGGTGAAGTCCGCATGATCCATGTGAAATGTAAGGCAACGGTTGGCCGGGTCGGCAACGAAAAACACGGAGACGTCAGCCTTGGCAAAGCGGGCAGATCCAGGTGGCTGGGCAGACGACCGTCTGTTCGAGGTGTTGCCATGAACCCGGTGGATCATCCCATGGGCGGCGGCGAAGGTCGTTCTTCGGGTGGTCGTCAGCCCTGTACGCCCTGGGGGGTTCCCACCAAAGGCAAGAGAACCAGGAATAATGCGAGGACGGATCAGTATATCGTTAAAAGAAGGGCTAAGAGAAAATAATAGGTGATAAATTATGCCACGATCATTGAAAAAAGGACCATATATTGCACCGGCACTTTTAAAAAAAGTTTTGGTCGCAAGAAATGCCAACAGCAACAAAGTGATTAAAACATGGTCAAGACGTTCGACTATTTTACCGGAGATGGTCGGCTTCACGTTTGCCGTTCACAATGGAAAAAAATTCATTCCTGTTTTTGTTTCTGAAAATATGGTGGGTCATAAACTGGGTGAGTTCTCACCTACTAGAACATTTTGGGGTCATGCCGGAGATAAAAAAGCCAAACGGTAAGATCAATGGCTCCACTGGATTATAAGGGATAAGGTGTGACATGGAAGTAAAAGCAAGTACAAAATTTGCAAGGATATCACCGTTCAAGCTTCGGCTGCCCATTGGCGAGGTCAAAGGAAAAAGTGCGGAACAGGCGTTGACGACTTTGAAATTTATGCCTTTAAAGGCGGCTGAAATTATTCATAAAACGCTTGAATCCGCAGTAGCCAATGCCGCGCATAACAACGAGCTGGATGTGGATAAACTGATTGTAAAAAATATTATCGTCGATCACGGGCCCTCTTTGAAACGATTTCGTGCGAGAGCCAGAGGCAGAGCCAGCAGAATTTTAAAACGTACCAGTCATTTAACTGTAATAGTCGCTCAGATCGACTAAGAGGAGGAACTTAGCTTGGGCCAGAAAGTACATCCGACCGGATTAAGATTAGGCATCATCAGGACATGGGACTCCAGATGGTATGCAGACAAAGAGTATGCGGAATTTGTTGAGGAGGATTTCAAAGTTCGAAAATTTCTCAAGAACAAATTATACCATGCCGGTATTTCCAAAATTGAAATTGAACGGTTTTCCAAACAGATCCGGCTGAGAGTTTATGCGGCCAGACCCGGTATTATCATCGGGAAAAAAGGATCAGAGATTGCCCTGCTTAAAAAGGAGCTTGAAAAAATTCTTAAACCTGAGGTGCTAATCGATATCAAGGAAGTGCGTAGACCAGAAATTGACGCACAACTGGTTGCTGAAAACATCGCTCAGCAACTGGAAAGACGGATTGCCTTCAGGCGCGCCATGAAGCGCAGTGTCACTTCAGCCATGCGTTTTGGTGCCAAGGGTATCAAAATTATTTGTTCCGGCCGGCTGGGGGGCGCTGAAATGGCCAGAACGGAATGGTACAAAGAAGGACGGATCCCCCTCCACACCCTTCGGGCTGATGTGGATTACGGCTTTATTGAAGCCAAGACCACATACGGAACCATCGGCATCAAGACCTTTATATTCAAAGGTGAGGTGGTGAACCCGGGTGAACAGATGATGGCGACAAATTAGTAGAGGTTATTTAGGAGAACAAGCAAATGCTCAGTCCAAAAAATGTAAAATATCGAAAACAGTTCCGAGGCAGAACCAAAGGGTCTCCGACACGGGGGAATACTTTGTGTTTTGGTGATTATGGACTCCAGGCGGTTGAATGCGGCTATGTGAATGCCAGACAGATCGAGGCGGCCAGGGTCGCATTGACCCGCTATGCAAAAAGAGCCGGTAAAAGCTGGATTCGTTTTTTTCCGGATCATCCGGTGACCAAAAAACCGGCTGAAGTTCGAATGGGTAAGGGTAAAGGCGCAACTGATGCCTGGGTCGCCCGGGTGAAACCCGGAAAGATTCTCTATGAAATGGAAGGCATTACCAGAGAGACAGCCAAAGAAGCACTGCGGCTCGCCGCCCGCAAACTTTCCGTAAAAACCCGTTTTGTGGAAAGGAATTAACCATGTTGAAAACCGGTGAAATCAAGGAAATGGGGGAAACCCAGATGCAGGAAAAACTGGTGTCGCTGAAGAAAGAGCTTTTTAATCTTCGCTTTCAGAATGACATCGGCCAGCTCGAAAACACGGCAAAACTGTCTGAAGTCAAAAAAGACATTGCCCGGCTTTATACCGTATCCAGACAGATGAATGTGAACATTGGTTGAGGGTGAATAAAATGGAAAATATGCGTAAAGGCAAGAAAAGAGAACTTAAGGGGCTGGTGACTTCAGATAAAATGGACAAATCCGTGGTTGTCCAGGTAGAGCGGTATATTCAGCATAAAATGTATAAAAAATATATCAAACAATACAAAAGATACCAGGCCCATGATGAAAAAAATGAATGCCGAATCGGGGATGAAGTGCAAATCATTGAAACCCGCCCCCTGAGTAAGCTGAAACGGTTCAGGGTGACTCAGATCACTAAAAAGGCCGTTTAATTCTAAGGAGTTGAAAAATGATTCAAACGGAAACAAGACTGACGGTTGCAGACAACTCCGGTGCCAAGGAATTGTATTGTATCAAAGTGTTGGGTGGGTCCAAGAGGAGATATGCCAGCATTGGTGATATCATTATCGTATCGGTCAAAGAAGCCATCCCCAATGCCAAGGTAAAAAAAGGCGATATCGTACCGGCTGTGATTGTCAGAACCAAAAAAGAAATTTTCAGACCGGACGGTTCAGCCATTCGGTTCGATGACAATTCAGCCGTGGTTCTGACCAAAAACAATGAACCGGTGGGAACCCGTATTTTTGGACCGGTAGCAAGAGAGTTGAGGGCAAAGCGATTCATGAAAATTGTTTCTCTGGCTCCTGACGTTTTGTAAAATCGGTTGATTGGAGCAAATGCAATGGAAACCAGAAAGATCAGAATAAAAAAAGATGATAAGGTAAAGGTCCTTACCGGTAAGGATAAAGATAAAATTGGTAAGGTGCTCAAGGTTATCAAAAAAACCAACCGCGTTGTGGTGGAAAATATCAACGTGGTGAAGGTCCATCAGAAACCCACACAGGCGAACCCGCAGGGAGGAATTGTGGAAAAGAACATGCCCATAGATGTTTCCAATCTCATGCTCATGTGTAATGCCTGCGTGAAACCGACCCGGGTTGGTACCAGAAAACTGGAAAATGGTAAACGGGTTCGCGTCTGTAAAAAATGCAATGAGCAGATCGATGCTTAAGATCAGATCCGGAGACAACAAATGACCACGCTAAAGGAAAAGTACAAAACCGAAATCATTCCCAAGTTAAAGGAAACCTTTAATTACACGAATGGATTTCAGGTACCTAAATTAGACAAAATTGTGCTGAATATGGGCTTGGGTGAAGCGGTACAAAATCCCAAAATCATCGAATCAGCTGCACAGGAACTGGCATTGATCGCCGGCCAGAAACCGGTGGTGACCCGGGCGAAAAAACCCATTGCCAATTTTAAGATACGAGCGGATCTGCCCATTGGATGCAAAGTGACCCTTCGGCGCGAAAAAATGTATGATTTTTTTGAACGACTGGTTAATATTGCATTGCCGCGTGTCAGGGATTTCAAAGGGGTTTCCGCCAAAGCGTTTGATGGCCGGGGAAACTACAGCCTGGGAATTACCGAACATATCATTTTTCCTGAAATTGATTATGATAAAACAGACAGCATCAAGGGCCTGAATGTCACGGTCGTCACTACGGCCAAAACTGATGAAGAAGGCAGAGAGTTCCTGCGGTATCTGGGAATGCCTTTTAAAATTTAGATATCTGAAGGAGGAACGTTTGGCCAAGAAAGCGTTAATTGCAAAGGCAAAGAGAACACCCAAATTTTCTGTGCGTGGGTACAACCGGTGCCCATTGTGTGGCAGACCACGGGCTTTCATCCGTAAAGCGGGGATTTGCAGGATCTGTTTCAGGACCCTTGCCTCCGAGGGGAAGCTGCCCGGGGTTACCAAGTCCAGCTGGTAACAGAAAATGGGTTTAATTAATTCGCAGTGCAAAAGATACAGCTGAATTTCAAGGAGAGTTAATATGGCAGTGAGTGATCCCATAGCAGACATGCTGACCATCATCAGAAATGGTGGTAAGGCAGGATTTGCCAAAGTGGATATCCCCGGATCAAAAGTGAAACTGGAAATGGTGCGGGTGCTGAAGGAACAAGGGTATATCAAGAATTATAAGTTTCTTGAAGATGGTACCCAGGGAAAAATCCGTGTTTATTTGAAATATATGAAAGAGGGCAAGCAGACCATTTTTGGTATTGATCGGGTCAGTAAGCCGTCTTGCAGGGTTTATAGTAAAGCACAGGAAATAAAGCCGGTTTTAAACGGCCTGGGAATCGCTATTGTATCGACATCAAAAGGGGTGATGACCGATAAACAGGCCAGGGAAGCGAACGTCGGCGGTGAAGTTCTTTGTAATGTTTGGTAAGACAGGAGTCATATAATTATGTCACGTATAGGAAAAAAGCCGGTTCAGCTTCCAGATAAGGTCCAGATTACCCTGAACGGGGATGTGATTCAGGTGAAGGGTCCAAAAGGCAATCTTGAACGGCAGATACATCCGGCAGTCACATTAGAGATGAAAGATTCGGTATTGGAAGTTAAAACCGATGATCAGGATAGAAAAAAGGTCGCATTGCAGGGATTGTTCCGTTCTTTGATCGCCAATATGGTGACAGGTGTCAGCAACGGCTATGAAAAACAACTGGTATTAGCAGGCATTGGGTACCGGGCCGAATCCAAAGGGACTCAGCTGGTCCTGAATGTCGGTTATTCCAATCCGGTGGAATTTAGTCTTCCTGAAGGGGTCGGCGCCGCCGTGGAGAACAACACCAAGATAACGCTGACTGCCATTGATAAAGAATTGCTTGGTCAGACTGCGGCCAACATCAGGGCTATCAGACCTCCTGAACCTTATAAAGGCAAGGGAATCATGTATGTGGATGAACGGATTGTAAGAAAAGCAGGCAAGACTGCGGGTAAAAACTAAAACCTGGGAATAGTTATCATGGGAAATACATCACCAAAAGTTATGGCAAGACTCAAGCGGAAAAAAAGAATCAGAAAGCACATGCATGGCGACAAAAACCGTCTCAGACTGAGTGTTTTCAGGAGTTCCAGCCACATTTATGCCCAGATTATTGACGATACCATCGGGGCAACCCTGGTGTCCGCCTCTACCTTGGATAAAGACTACAAGCTGCACCCCGTCACAGGCAAAAAACAGGAAATTGCCAAAGCAGTGGGTGTGCTTCTGGGAAAAAAAGCCTTGGACAAGGGTATTAGAAAAGTGATGCTGGACCGGAATGGATTTCTGTATCATGGACGAATCAAAGCACTATCAGACGGGGCTCGTGAAGCTGGTCTGGAATTCTAATTAAGGAGGAAACCCTTGGCTAGACAGCAAATGGAAGACAATGGATTAATCGATAAAGTCGTCAGAATCAACCGGGTGGCCAAAGTGGTCAAAGGCGGGCGGAATTTCAGCTTCAGTGCCCTGGTTGTGGTCGGTGATGGTGAAGGCAGTGTGGGGTACGGTTTGGGTAAAGCCACTGAAGTCCCTGAAGCCATTCGTAAAGGCATGGAAAAAGCCAAACGGAACATGGTTAAAATTGCTCTGTTAGACGGCACCGTGCCTTTTGAGGTGGTGGGCAAAGCCGGGGCCGGGCGCGTGTTGCTGAAACCCGCATCACCGGGTACGGGATTGATTGCCGGCGGGGGCATTCGTGCGGTACTGGAAGTGGCGGGTGTGACCGATATTTTGACCAAATGCATTGGAACCCACAACACACAAAACATTGTCAGGGCAACCATGGCCGGTTTACAGTCTCTTTGTCTAAAAGAGGATGTGGCCAGAAGGCGGGGCCTGAAACCGGAAGAAATTTGATTTTGATTTGACGCACCATCAAAGGGGGTTGCTATGGCTGATAAATTGAGAATTACACAGATTCGGAGCACGATAGGACGTCCGGCCAAACACGGCCGGATTGTTCGATCTCTGGGCATCACACGGATGCACCAGACCGTGGAACACAAAAATGACCCTGTCATTCTGGGACAAGTTAAAAAAGTGTCTCACCTGTTGAAAGTAGAGGAGGTATAACATGCAGCTTCATGATCTGGCCCCGGCGCCGGGAAGCAGAAAAAATCGAAAACGCGTGGGCAGAGGCCCGGGGTCGGGTATGGGAAAAACCTCTACCCGGGGTCATAAAGGATTGAAAGCCCGTTCCGGGGGCAGTGTCAGGCCCGGATTCGAAGGCGGACAAATGCCAATTTACCGGCGGTTGCCCAAACGCGGGTTTACAAACATATTTAAAACAAACAATGCGGTGTTGAATATAAAGGATCTGGAGCGGTTTGAAGAAGGCATTACAATTGATCCGCAAATCCTGTATCAAGCCAATCTGGTCAAAGGCCGGGTCGACGGTATCAAGATTTTAGGCACAGGCGATGTAAGCAGGAAACTGGTATTGAAAGGTCTTTTGGTTTCCAAAACTGCCAGAGAAAAAATTGAAGCTGCCGGTGGCAGTGTTGAATAAGCCCCAATCAAATGAGGACCCTATAAGATGATACAAAACAGCTACCAGAATGTTCTGAAACTGCCTGATCTCAAACGCAAGATTCTGATGACGCTTGCATTGCTGTTTGTCTACCGCATCGGTGTCCATGTACCGACCCCGGGGATTGATGCCACCGCGCTGGCCTCATTTTTTGCGGCTGCCTCCGGCACCCTGTTTTCCATGTTCAATATGTTTTCAGGGGGTGCCCTGGAACGATTGTCCATTTTTGCTCTGGGCATCATGCCTTACATCAGTGCCTCCATTATTCTGGAGTTGATGACGGTGGTCGTTCCTCACCTGGCCCAACTTAAAAAGGAAGGGGATGCGGGACGAAAGAAGAAAACCCAGTACACCCGGTATGGCACCGTGGTTTTGAGCATCATCCAGGGGTTTGGTATCAGTGTGGGACTGGAATCCATGACATCTCCGGCCGGGGTTGCCATTGTACCGGATCCGGGCTGGGGATTCCGGCTGGTGACCATTATCACATTGACCGCAGGTACCGCGTTCATCATGTGGCTGGGGGAACAGATCACGGAAAGAGGCATCGGAAACGGAATCTCCCTGATAATATTTGCCGGTATTGTGGCAGCCATGCCGTCCGCCATCGGTAATACCGTCCGTTTGATGAGCACGGGGGAAATGGGTATTTTTGCCATCATCATTTTGCTGGTTATCATGGTCAGCGTAGTGGCCTGCATCATTTTCATGGAACAGGCCCAGCGACGGATACCGGTGCATTATGCCAAACGGGTGGTGGGTCGCAAAATGTACGGCGGTCAAACCTCACATCTGCCTTTGAAAATCAATACCGCCGGTGTGATTCCACCCATTTTTGCGTCTTCCATCATTATGTTTCCCACGACAATTGCGCAGTTTGCCAACATGCCCATATTGCAGACTGTTGCAGCCATGTTCAGTCCGGGCACCATCTGGTATTATCTGTTGTATGTGGGATTTATTATCTTTTTCTGCTTTTTTTATACGGCCGTGCAGTTCAATCCGGATGATGTGGCAGATAACATGAAAAAAAATGGTGGGTATATTCCGGGAATCCGTCCGGGAAAACGGACATCGGAGTATATCGACAAGGTGTTGACACGGATCACGCTGGCTGGCGCCCTATACGTATCAGCCGTATGCGTGCTACCCACCATGCTTATGGATAAATTCAACGTGCCTTTTTATTTTGGTGGTACGGCCCTGTTGATCGTAGTGGGGGTGTCCATCGATACCATTTCACAGATTGAATCCCATTTGATTACGGGCAATTATGATGGTTTTCTTGGAAGGTCCGGCGCCAGGCGCATAAAGGGCAGATCGTAACCTTTCATAGCAAAAGGAGATGAATTTAAGATTATGGCAAAAGAAGAACCCATCAAAGTCGACGGTAAAGTACTTGAAACCCTGCCAAATGCCATGTTCAAAGTCGAACTTGAAAACAAACATGTCCTTTTGGCGCACATTTCGGGAAAAATGCGCATGCATTTCATAAAAATTTTGCCCGGAGACAGGGTAACAGTGGAAATATCCCCCTATGATCTGAGCCGGGGAAGAATCACATACCGCTTTAAATAAATGCAAAAATCAGATTAGGAGTAAATAGATGAAAGTAAGAGCATCTGTTAAAAAAATATGCAGAGACTGTAAAATTATTAAGAGACGTGGTGTCATCAGGGTTATTTGTATTAACAAGCGCCATAAACAGCGGCAGGGATAGGGGGAAAGAAATTTGGCACGTATTGCAGGAGTAGACTTACCAAAAGATAAGCACGCGTGGATTGCACTGACCTATATTTACGGTATCGGTCCCAGCAGATCCAGACAGATTCTTGACAAAACCGGAATCGACCCGACGCTCAAGGCTGGCAGTCTGACAGAAGAGCAGGTCAATGATATCCGGAAAACCATTGACGCGGAATACAAGGTTGAAGGCGAGCTCAGGACGGATGTGTCCATGAACATCAAACGATTGATGGACCTGGGATGTTATCGTGGCCTGCGCCACAGAAAAGGCCTTCCCTGTCATGGTCAGCGGACGTCCACCAATGCCAGAACCCGGAAAGGCCCGAAAAGAGCCGCAGTTAAAAAGAAGAAATAGTATCAATATACATAATTTAAGGTTTAATAACTATGGCAAAAAAGTCGAAAAAAACCATTAGTAAAAAACGGGTGAAAAAGAATATTTCCACCGGCATTGTGCATATTCAATCCACGTTCAACAATACCATTGTCACCATTGCAGATGAAAACGGAAATACAATTTCATGGGCCAGTGCCGGGATGCAGGGTTTCAAGGGGTCCAGAAAAAGTACCCCGTTTGCTGCAAAACTGGTGGCAGAAGATGCCGGAGCCAAAGCCATGGAACATGGTATGAAAAATGTGGGCGTTTATGTTAAAGGGCCCGGCCCGGGAAGAGAATCCGCACTGCGGGCTTTGCATGCCCTGGGATTCAATATTTCCATGATCAAGGATGTTACCCCGGTGCCCCATAATGGATGCCGTCCGCCCAAACGTAGAAGAGTATAAGTCCACATTGGATTGATAAAGGAGGAAAACGTTGTCACGTTATACAGGATCAGTCTGTCGTCAGTGCAGACGCGAGAATATCAAGCTTTTTCTGAAAGGCGACCGTTGTTTTTCAGACAAATGTAGTTTTGACCGGCGGGGATACCCCCCGGGAGAACATGGTCAAAAAAGAGTCAAAGTGTCTGATTACGGCTTACAGCTGCGGGAAAAGCAAAAAGTCCGCAGAATTTACGGCTTGTCTGAAAAACAGTTCAGCATCACGTTTAAACTGGCGGACAGACAAAAAGGGATTACAGGCACCAACCTGCTGAGCCTGCTGGAAACCCGGTTGGACAATACAGTTTTCAGAATGGGGTTTGTCAATTCCAGAAACCAGGGAAGACATCTGGTCCAGCACGGACATTTCACTGTGAACGGCAAAAAAGTGGATATCCCGTCTTACCATGTCAAAAAAGGGGATATCGTCGCTTTGCGGGAAAAAAGCAAAAAGATCCAGGCCATATCAGATTCTTTGGATGCCATTGTCAGACGTGGAATTCCTCAATGGCTGGAAATCGATAAGGAAAAATTTCAAGGTGAGGTGGTAAACATTCCAGCCAGAGAAGACATCACATTGCCGATTCAGGAACAGTTGATCGTTGAGCTGTATTCAAAATAGGATACATCCTGATAGCATGATGGATCCAATAAAGATTCAGGAGATTTAAATGTCATCTGAAAAAATTGCATATGTCAACTGGCGAGAGATGATCAAGCCTGAAAAGCTTGACGTCACGACGACTTCAACATATGGAAAATTTGTGTGTGAACCGCTGGAAAGAGGATACGGGATCACCATCGGCAATTCTCTGCGGCGGATAATTTTATCATCCATCTATGGTGCGGCGATCGTATCGGTAAAGTTTGATGATGCCCTGCATGAATTCAGCGTTATTTCCGATATCCGGGAAGATGTGTCTGAAATTATTTTGAACCTCAAAGAACTCAAACTCAAAGCGCATGATGTGGAAGACCGAATACTGACACTCAGTGCCAAAGGTGAAACCACAGTTACAGGTGCTGATATTGTCAGCCCGGACGGTAAGGTGGAAATTTTAAATCCGGAACAGCATATTGCCACACTGTCCAAAAATGGGGTGTTGAACATGACCATGGTGGTCAAAATCGGAAAAGGGTATGCACTGGCATCCGCCAATAAGGATGAAGATGCGCCTGTCGGCACCATTCCAATTGATGCGGTTTTTTCTCCGATTAAACGCGTAAAATATGTGGTGGGTACGTCCCGGATCGGTCAGAAAACAGACTATGACAAACTAACGCTGGAAGTCTGGACAGACGGCAGTGTCATTCCGGAAAACGCGGTGGCCTATGCCGCTAAAATCCTCAAGGAACAGATGAACCCGTTCATCAATTTCGATGAGGAAAAAGAACCTGATTTTTCCGAAGAAAACGGTGAAGAGACCGACAACAAATTCAATGAAAACATTTATCGTTCCGTGGATGAACTGGAATTGTCTGTCAGAAGCTCCAACTGTCTTAAAAATGCCAAAATACATACCATTTATCAACTGGTTCAGAAAACAGATAATGAAATGCTCAAAACCAAGAACTTCGGCAGAAAATCGTTGAATGAAATTAAAGAAGTTCTGGCTTCCATGGATCTTTCTTTGGGTATGGATCTCGAAGGATTCGAACCACCGGAAGAAGAGAATAATCAGCAAGGAGAATAATCGCCATGAAACATAGAAAATCCGTATTAAAACTGAACAGAACTTCAAGTCACCGGAAGGCGATGTTTAGAAACATGGTGACGTCCCTGTTCAAGCACACCAGCATCAAAACCACAGAAGCCAAAGCCAAAGGCTTGCGGGTCATTGCCGACAACATGGTCACACTGGCCAAGCGGGGCGATCTTCATGCAAGACGACAGGCCCTGGCAGTGATCCAGGAAAAAGATGTTGTGCACAGACTTTTTGATGAAATGTCGGAAAGTTTTGCCTCACGGCAGGGCGGTTATACCAGGATAACCAAGCTGGGTCCCCGTAAAGGGGATGTGGCGCCCATGGTTCAAATTGAATTGATCATGGATTAGCAAAAATATATTGCGCCAGAAAATCACGGCGTTAATCCGTTCAACACATATGGAAATCCCCTGAAAGCTTTTTTCAGGGGATTTCTTTTTTTAAAATGTTGTTATCCTCCGATGGAGGTCATATGGCTGATGGGCATATCTTTGGGTCGCTGCTGCCCCAAGGTGTGACACAACGGCTTGTGTTTGAGAGATGATTGAATGATCTCTTGTAATTGTTTATCAGTGGCGCCTTCCCGCAACGGCGTTAAAATGTCTTTTTCATAGTCATTGAGCAGGCAGGGCCGCAGATATCCACGAGACGTCAGGCGAAGCCGGTTGCATTCACTGCAGAAATGGGAGGAGATGGGTGTGATGAATCCAACTATGCCTGAACCACCCGACAGCTGAAAATTTTTGGATGGGCCGTCATTGGCCCGGTGGGGTATTTGCTGCAACGGCCCCAGACGGGTTTCAATATTTTGCCGGATTTCCGCTGTCAGCACCTGCTGCTGTTTTTCCAAGTGTGACTCCCCCATGGGCATGTATTCGATGAACCGGATATGAAAAGGGAAGTCACGGGTCAAACCTGCCAGGTCCGCCACTTCATCATCATTGATACCCCGGATGACCACGGTGTTGATTTTTATGGGGGCCATGCCCAGTTCAAGGGCGGTCATGATCGATTCCCACACCCGGTCGAACCGGTTTCGCCGGGTGATGGCTTCAAACCGGTCTGGAACCAGGGTATCCAGACTGAAGTTGAGCCGGCGGATCCCCATATCCATAAGCGCCTGGATTTTTTCCCGGGTCAGCAGGGATCCGTTGGTGGTGATGGAGATATCTTTCAGGGTGTTGATGGCACACAGCTTCTGAATAAAAGAAAGAATATTTTTTCTTACAAACGGTTCCCCACCGGTGAGCCGCACTTTGGTGATTCCCATGTCACAGGCCAAACGGGTGATTCTCAGAATTTCTTCATACCGGGCAATCTCCTTGTGGGGAATCACGGTAAAAGGTGACGCCGGGACACAATAGCGGCACCGGAAGTTGCACCGGTCGGTTACCGATATCCGCAGATAGTTAATGGGGCGGCCTCCGGCATTCATGATATTCCCCTCTGGGTGTAATGGGTCAACAGTTGGTCCACCAGGCCTTTGATGGTGTAAGGATCGGCTTCCATCGCGGGTGCCAGTCCGAAAGTTCGGATGGTATCTGAAGTGATGGGGCCGATGCTGGCAATGGTGACGCGTTTCATCAGGTCAGCTGCTTTGTCCGAGGGCAGCAGAGACATGAAATTGGTCACTGTAGAAGAACTGGTAAAGGTGACGGCGTCAATCTGTTGGTTTTCCAGCAGTTCATTAAGGGTCGGGCCGGCTTCTTGTTCCAGGACTGTCTCATAGGCAGTGACTTCGTCCACCCGGGCTCCCATTTTAGTCAATTCCTCCGGCAGAATGGTTCTTGCCTTTTTGGCCCGGGGCAACAGCACGGCTTTACCCTGAATATCCGCTGTTGAGAACGCCTGGATCACTGATTCCGCCCGAAATGTCTCAGGAAGAATGTCACTGACAATGCCGTAATCCGCCAGGCGCTGTTTGGTAACCGGGCCGATGCAGGCAAATTTCAAATGTCCCAGGATCCGGACATCTTTTCCCAGACCAAACAGAGTGTCAAAGAAAAACTGAACCCCATTGACGGAAGTGAAAACCAGCCAGTCATATTCCTTGATTCGATGGACGGCATCAATGACCGGAGTATTGTCGGCCGGCGGCTCGATCCGGATGGTGGGGATTTCAATGCAGTTGGCCCCCAGTCTTGTTAAATCGGCCGCCAGACCGGATGCCTGGGCCCGGGCCCGGGTGATGACGATGTTTTTACCAAACAAGGGCGTTCTGTCAAACCAGGCCAGCTCTTTGCGCAGGGACACCACGGATCCAACCACAATCACAGCCGGTGATTTCAAGCGGGCCTGGCGGACCTTTTCAACAATGGTTTCCAAGGTGCCGATGAGGGTTTGCTGGTGCGGGGTGGTCCCCCACCGCACCAGAGCGACCGGGGTATCTGTCGGTTTGCCGTGCTTCATCAGCTGGGTGACAATGTTTTCCAGGTTTTTCACCCCCATGAGAAACACCAGGGTGGCATCGGATCTGGCAAACACATCCCACTGCATGCGGGAATTTTTGCGGGTGGGATCTTCATGGCCGGTGATAAAAGAGACAAACGAAGTATGATCTCGGTGAGTGACCGGAATACCGGCATAGGCTGGTGCGGATATGGCTGAAGTGACACCTGGGATGACTTCATAGGCAACCCCGGCAGCCAGCAGTTCCTGGGCTTCTTCCGCACCTCTGCCGAACACAAACGGGTCTCCGCCTTTGAGCCTTGCCACATGCAGACCCTGTCCCGCCTTTTCCACCAGCAGCTGGTTGATTTCATGCTGGGACAGGGTGTGATCCCCGCCCTTTTTTCCCACATAGATGCGCTGGGCATTTTTGGATGCATACGCCAGAAAGGCCGGGGATGCCAGATAGTCGTAAACCACCACGTCCGCCTGTTCAATGCAGGATTTTGCCTTGAGCGTAAGCAGGCCCGGATCACCGGGGCCGGCCCCGATCAGATAAACTTTACCGGATTTATTTGTCATGGGTTGTCAGGGCCTCCAAAATCTGTTTGCCGCCTTTTTCCAGCACGGTCTGTGCCAGGTCCCGCCCCCGGGCGACAACATCGGTTACAGGGGAAAGGGTCTGTTCTCTGATTCGTCTGGCGCCGTCTTCCGACGAAACCACCGCCGTGAGCAGGACGTTATCTTCGATGATTTTGCCGTAACATGCCACAGGTATATGGCAGGAGCCTTCAATCTGTTTTAAAAATGCCCGTTCTCCCTGAACACACACACGGGTGGGGGCATGGTCCAGTTTTGCCATAATGTGAGCTGTCTTTGGATCGTTTTCCCGGGTTTCAATGCACAATGCGCCCTGCCCCACAGCAGGGACCATGGTGTTCTCATCCAGATACTGGGTGATCTTGTCTGCCTGGCCCAGACGAAGCAGACCGGCTGCTGCCAGCACAATGGCATCAAATTCTTTTGACATGAGTTTGCGCATCCGGGTATCCAGGTTTCCCCGGATGGAACGGATGGTCAGATCCGGCCGCAGAAATTTGAGCTGGGAAGCCCGCCGCAGACTGGATGTGCCCACCACGGTTCCCGGTGGATAGTCATCCAGTACCAGGTTATGCCTGGAAATTATCACATCAAAGGGATTTTCCCGGCAGGGCATGGCCCCGATGGTCAATTCCGGGGGCAGTTCTCCGGGCATATCTTTCATGCTGTGCACTGCCAGATCAATCTCACCATTGAGCAGGGCAGCTTCAATCTCTTTGACAAACAAGCCTTTGCCGCCTACCTGGGCCAAGGGCCGATCTGTAATCCGATCCCCGGTGGTTTTGATCACAGTGATGGTGACGTAAATTTCCGGAAATGCGTGTGAAATCAATTCTTTGACATGACGGGCCTGCCACAGGGCCAGTTGACTGCCCCGGGTGCCGATTCGTATTTCTTCAGACATGGGCTATCCCATACCGCAGGTGGCGCAGCTGCCTGAAGAACAGCTGCTGCATGCGGATGATGCAGAAGAAGCGGTCACCTGGCTTTCACCGCCGGGTCCACCGGATTTGGATACAAATCCGCATTTCGACATGAGCCGGGACAAATCCGGACTGCTGCAGGAAGGACACACCGGTGAGTCACTCCCCATCACCAGGGCTTCAAATTCTTTTTGGCAGGCATTGCACTGATATTCATAAATCGGCATGGATACACCTCGTTGGTAATCGTCATTTAAAAAACACAATATAAGGGGTTTTCAACGCTTTTTCAAGGGAAGGGGCAAAGATTCCCTTGAAATTACAAGGATTCAATGACCCCGGCGGCAATCAGGGGGATCAGCAGTTCATGATGGCCCACAATGCTGAATCCCTGACCCTTGCCCCGGGTGGGTCGGTTGACCACATTGGTCATGGGGCGGTAATGGCGGATGAAATCCAGGTTCACGGTGGTGAAATCCTCCACATGATGTCCTAAATTCCGGGCCAGGGTCAGGGCTTTGAGAAACACTTCCGGCAGAATGACAGCAGACCCGGCATTGATGAACACGCCTTGTTCCAGCCGGGAAATTTGTGACGTAAACGTATGAAAATCATGCAAAGACGCTTGACCGCAGGCGGCCGCATTGAATCGGGGGTGCATATGCAGAATATCGGTTCCCAGGGCCACATGCACGGTCACGGGAAGCATCAGCCGGGCCCCTGTGGCCAGCAGGCTTAAATGCGGATACGGCATGTCATGCTCCAGGATGAATTCTCCCACAGCACGGCCCAATCCCATATGTTTTTCTTCGGCCCGGGCAATGGCCTGATTGAGGCAGTCCGCAGTTTCCCGGGCCATACCGAAACTGCCGTCACCAAGACTGCCGGCCACATCTTCGGAAGTACGTCCCGCCAGTGCTACCTCCAGGTCATGTATGATCCCGGACCCGTTCATGGCCACCAGTGTAATGACCTGTTTTTCCATCAGATCGATGAGGATCGGCGCCATGCCGGTTTTAATGACATGACCTCCCATGGCAAAACACACAGGGTGCTGTCCCCGGGCGGCAGCGGCAACGGCTTGAATGACCGCCCGGATGTCATTTCCGGCCAGAATGGACGGCAGGGTCTCCAGAAAGGATTTAAAACCTTTTCCCTTTTGCCAGGGGCGGGCAAAATCTTTTTTGGAGACCAGACTGTTGCGATCATGAATGGAATAGGTCTTTAATCCGGAAAAGTCCAGGTGTGTGTTGTCCGGTATCATGCAAACAAGATCCTTTCCGTGAGATCGCATAAAATATGGGCCAGTAGAATATGGGTTTCCTGAATTCTTGCCGTGACCGGAGAGTGGACACAAAAAGGGATATCACTGAGTTCCCGGAGCCGGCCGGTGGTTCCTGAGAATCCCACCACAAACAAGCCCATTTTTCCGGCTTCCTCAGCCGCCCGGATCACATTGGGGGAGTTGCCTGAGGTGGAAATGGCAATGGCAAGATCCCCGGGCCGTCCCAGCGCCTGGATCTGTTTTAGGAAAATATCGTCAAAAGAATAATCATTGCCGATGCTGGTGAGAACAGACGTGTCGCAGGTCAGGGCAATGGCCGGCAGTGGCGGGCGTTCCATGGCAAAGCGGTTGATAAATTCCGCAGCAATGTGCTGACAGTCGGCTGCACTGCCGCCGTTGCCGAACAACAGCAGTTTGCCGCCGGCGGTCAGGGTGTCCGCCATTTTCCGGGCACAGGTCTCAACAGCGGCCAGGTGGGTGTCAAAAAAAGACTGTTTCACCTGGATGCTGTCTGTGACAGTGGTTTGAATCAGTGGTGTGAATTCCTGCAACGACATGGCAGCTCCGTATTTTTAGGCTGATGCAGATTTTTGAGATGGGTCATCTGCTGCGTCATTTTCCTGTAACGCTTGCTGAACCTGGGCCAGCCTTTCCTGAAACATCTCATTGTCAGGTGCCAGTGCCACGCTTTTTTCAGCAAATGTCAGCGCGATTTTTAAATTGCGGTTTTTCATTGTCATGACCCGGGCATACCCGGACAGGGCCACGGGATCCAGGGGATTGAGCTTGACTGCCGTGTTGAAAGCCGCCCCTGCCTGATCCGGTTTCTGGTGTTCCAGAAAGATTTCTCCCATGATCCGGTGGGCCATACTGGATCTGGGATTCACCTGGGCTGCGGTTTCCAGATGGGGCAGGGCCGCCGCCAGTTTTTTTGCCTGAAACAGCAGGTGCCCCAGCAGCAGCTCCACTTCAAAGATGCGCCCGTCAATGCCGTGGGCCTTGCGCAGAAATAATATGGCCTTGTCCGTGTCTTCAATAACCTGGCAGGTCAGGCCCAGGTTGTAGATCACCATCACCTCTTTGGGATTGATATCCAGGGCTGCTTCAAAGTATGTTCTGGCTTTTTCCAGATTGCCTGTGACCCCGTAGCATACCCCTAAACTGTTCATCAGGTTGATGTCTTTGGGAGCCAGGGCCAGGCCTTTTTCATACTCCTGGATGGCGGCATCATAGTGTCCCAGCTGGTACAGACGGTCGCCGCTGATATTCAGGGAGATGCCGTCAAAATGCCGCATGTGGCCGAAACCGAAAAAAGCGGCATGATCAATGGCTTTCAGGGCATTGGCAAACACCTCGGAACGGGAATATTTATGAAAGGGAAACCGGGCCACCCCCACCAGCAGTTCCGTGTTCAATGCCCGGGTGATCTTGGCGTTAAGGGATTTCAGCAGGTCCATGGCTTTTTTCTGGGTGTCATAATCCCAGAAAACAAGTACAAACGCCCGGTTATTCAGGGTTTCCCAGATACCCCGCCGGTTGTCGGACATGGAGCGAAACCAGGATTCAAAAATATCCCGGGCCTTTTCCAGAATATCTTCCGATGCCGTATCTGCCACCTGAATCACTGCGCAGATAAACTTTTTTTTGGGAATGTCCACTGATAGCAACCGTTGCTCAAAAGCGGTAAACGCAGCGGTCTTCTGATGCACCAGGTCTGAAAAATAGGTGTCAGGGGCCTGGATGGGAGACGATGTGTCAGAATCCGGTTTGAGAAAAGAAAATTCCCTGGATGTGAATCTGGGTGTCATGATGTTCTCAATATGGTTTCAAGGGTTGATGAAATAAGCGTTTCCTGTCCGGGTTGAATGGTCCGGGGGTCCATGATGTACCGGTTGTTTTCAATTCTGGCGATGACCGCCGGAGTGGACAGCCGCATGCGGCGCTCCAGGGTGGCCACGGACATATTCCCGGGGATCAGGGTGACACACCGGGTGGGCAGTTTCAGGTCGGGAAATGAACCGCCCCCGGGCCGGGATTCCAGATCCGCACATGCCACAACATCCATGGCACCGCAGGCTTTTTTGACCTGTTTCTCCAGAAGGGCAGCCTGCTGGCAGGTGTGTTCAAAGGACATGGTCAGCATCCGCAGGGTGGGGATATCTTTAATGGCGGTTGCCTGGTCCCGATACAGCTGCAAGGTGGCTTCCAGGGCCGCCAGCGTGAGTTTGTCAATGCGAAGGGCCCGGGTTAACGGATTGGCCCGAATTTTTTCAATGGCCTGTTTTGTGCCCACAATAATACCAGCCTGGGGGCCGCCCAGCAGTTTGTCTCCGCTGAAGGTCACAATTTCCGCGCCCGCTGCCACGGAATGGGATACCAGCGGTTCCATGGGCAGGCCGAACGCGGAAAAATCCACCAGGGTTCCGGATCCCAGGTCTTCCATGACCGTGATCTTGCGGGATTTTCCCAGGGTGACCAGATCCTTGAGCCCGACACTGGCCGTAAATCCCTGAATCCGGTAGTTGGAGGTATGGACTTTGAGCAGCATGCCGGTGTCTTCGGTGATGGCCCCGGCATAGTCCTTCAGATGGGTCCGGTTGGTGGTGCCCACCTCCCGGAGACGGCACCCGCTTTTGGCCATCACGTCCGGGACCCGGAAAGACCCGCCAATTTCCACCAGCTCACCGCGGGATACCACGACATCCGTGCCTTCCGCCAGCGTGTTCAAGGCCAGGAGCACAGCCCCGGCATTGTTGTTCACCGCCATGGCTGCCTCGGCCCCGGTGAGTTCACAGATCAATGATTCCACGACCGTGTACCGCAGCCCCCGTTTGCCTGTGGACAGGTTCAATTCCAGATTGGAATAGGATCCCGCAATGGTCTGAATGTTTTTCAGGGCCTGTTGACTCAGCAGTGCCCGTCCCAGATTGGTATGAAGCACCACGCCGGTGGCATTGATCAGGGGCACCAGTTTCGGTGCCAGGGTCTGCCGGCACCGGCCGGCAATATCCGACAGAACAGCGGCATCATCAAAATCCGGGTTCAGACCGTCCAGAATCTGGCTGCGCAGATGGTCCACCACGGTCCGGGTGACCTGGAGGATGACCTGTCTGGGCACGGCTGTAAACCGGTCATCCCCCCGGGTTTTGTCCAGCAGATGATCCACCCCGGGAAGGCGCCGGAGTAATTGATGCGTATCGGTTCGGGACATGAAATTTCCTGGGTATCAGTTTGTAATATTTAGTGATTTTGATTTAAATAACACTGATTCTTCTC
>JAIPDL010000067.1 GCA_021737695.1 Desulfotignum sp.
GACAGCGACAAATTTGCCATCCATGTCAAAGGCCTGGAGTGGACCGGATATGAATCTCGAAACGCGCCGGGCATGATGCTGGGTTATATGACTGCGGATATTGGGGCCCACCACAACCGGTGCTGGGTGCTGGGATCGGATGTGGCCAATGCCGTGGGCGGCAGCCAGGATGCCAATGTCCATGATCTCATCTCCCAGGGCGCAAATTTCGAGACCATCCCCAAGGCGGACCACAAAAACGTGGTGCCCCTGGTGCTCAAGTCCCAGCACCTGCGGCCGGCCTTTGACATCCTGGGCACCTGCCGGCTCCAGTACATGGAGATCGGCCTGGAAACCCATTATTATGAGGAACTGTATTATTGTGCCACGGGAAAAAAACTGGATTTCAACAAGGATCTGCTGCATCTGTCTGAAAAGATATGGCATTTGAACCGGATGTTCAATAAAAGAGAAATCCCGGATTTCGGCAGAAAATACGATTATCCGCCCCCGCGGTTTTACGAGGAGCCCATTCCTTCGGGCCCCAACAAGGGGCACAAGGTGGAATTTGACGTGATCGAAGAGATGCTGGATGCGTATTATGCGGCCCGGGGATGGGACTTCAACGGGATTCCCACCAGAGAAACCCTGGAAAAATTCAACCTGGCCGTGGAATGATCACCCTTACTCTGAATATGTCTGAAAGCCTGCTGAGCATCCTCAGGGATGCCGGCAGGCCCGGACAGCCGACCCGCCGGATCCGGGTGCACCCCGGCACCCCGGTCCGGCAGATACTGATTGATCAGAACATAAGCCCCCTGCTGGTGCCCCTGATTTTTCTGGACAGCCGGAAAGTATCCGTGGACACGCCTTTAGAAGTCGATGGTGTCCTGACCCTGCATGGTCCCCTGGCCGGGGGGTAATATCCCTTCAGAAAGGGTATTATTTTCCAGGTGTCGGAATGCCCAGAATATCGGCTTCAGCAAGCACAGAATCCAGGTCATATCCTTTGCCTGCTTCAATTTCTTTGTCCCCTTTTGCCAGCAGGCGAAGGATTTCTTTTTCATGTTCAAATTTTTCATAGGCATCAACACCGATGATTACCGCTGTGGCCCTTCCCCTTTGGGTGATGATTAAGGGTTCATCATTTTCTTTTAATTGTTTTAAAAGGTTGGCCGCATCCCGCCTCAAATCACTTACCGGAATAATATTTGATAATTTTCCCATATGGACGTACCCCCCTGCCAGATTTTATACGCCAACCTGTTCCTCAGAGAGCTTTCATTTCTCAAAGACTCGGGGCGGAATGCCTGAAATCGTTCTGGCGGACAATGAATTCACAAGGAACAGCCTGATCGAAACCACCATTGACTCCGTGATCATGCGGGATATCGTGGCCCGGTAAGAAATCCGGCACCTCACGGCGCTGGATTTTTTTTCCAGTGACACCCGCTGAACATGAGGGGGGGGGGCCGGCATCAGGTGGCGGCAATGACGTGGCAGGCGGCCTGATGGTTAGGACCCACTTCCCGGAGTTCGGGCCGGACGTTTTTGCAGATTTCTTCAGCCAGGCGGCACCGGGGATGAAAGGTGCAGCCGGGCGGCGGATTGATGGGGCTGGGCACATCTCCTTCCAGAACGATGCGGCGGTGCTTGCCCCCTGGCACCGGCTGGGGGGCGGCTGATAACAGGGCCTGGCTGTAGGGGTGACAGGCGTTTGCGTAGAATATCTCCTTGGGGGCGGTTTCCACCAGCCGACCCAGGTACATCACGGCCACCCGGTCGCAGATGTATTCCACCACGCCCAGGTCGTGGGAGATGAATATATAGGTAAGCCCGAACTGCCCCCGCAGGTCCTGGAGCAGGTTGATCACCTGGGCCTGGATGGAGACGTCCAGGGCTGACACGGGTTCATCCGCCAGAAGCAGCCGTGGCTGCAAGGCCAGGGCCCGGGCAATGACGATGCGCTGGCGCTGGCCCCCGGAAAATTCATGGGGATAGCGCCTGGCCTGGCCGGGCCGCAGCCCCACCACCTGCATGAGCCATTTCACCCGGTCCGCCTGGTCGTGTTTTGTTCCTTTGTCGTGGATGGCCAGGGGTTCGGCAATGATATCCCCCACCTTCTGCCGGGGGTTGAGGGCGGAATAAGGGTCCTGGTAAATGATCTGGGCCTGTCGCCGGAACGCCTTGAGTGCGTCTCCCTTGAGGGTGTCAAGATCCGTGCCGTCAAAGGTGACGGTACCGGAGGTGGGGTCTTCCAGCCGCAGCAGGGTCCGGCCCAGGCTGGATTTGCCACACCCGGACTCACCCACCAGGCCGTAGACCTCTCCGGATTTTACGGACAGGCTGATCCCATCCACGGCCCGCACCACACCTTTCCGGGACCCGAATCCGGTTCCCTGCACGGGGTAGTGTTTGAATACATTGTCAGCGGTGAGCAGGTGGTCAGTCATGGGGCTACCTCCAGGGGATGCCAGCAGCGCACCCCATGACCCTCAGCCACTTCCTGCCAGGGCGGGGTCTGCCGGCACCGGGAAGAGGCCGTATCGCATCTGTCCTGGAAGGCACACCCCTGGGGCAGGCTGAGCAGACTGGGCACGGCGCCCCGGATGGTGGGCAAAGGCCCGCTGCACCCGCGCCGGGGCAAAGAATCAAACAGTCCCCGGGTGTAGGGATGGGCCGGGCAGGAAAACAGGACATTCACGTTGGCGGATTCCACTATTTTGCCGGCATACATCACCACCACCCGGTGGCAGGTTTCCGCCACCACGCCCAGGTCGTGTGTGATGAGCATGATGGCCATGCCGATCTCCTGCTGCAGCTGTTTCATCAGTTCCAGAATCTGGGCCTGGATGGTGACATCCAGGGCCGTGGTGGGTTCATCAGCGATCATCAGGGCCGGATGGCAGGCCAGGGCCATGGCGATCATCACCCGCTGGCGCATGCCCCCGGATAACTGATGAGGATAATCATCGAGCCGGGAACGGGGTTCCGGAATACCCACCAGGTCCAGCAGTCCGGCCGCCTCCTGCCGTGCTGCCGCCTTTGTCATGCTGCGATGCTTTTTCAAGGGTTCCATGATCTGGAACCCCACTGTGTAGACGGGATTAAGGCTGGTCATGGGTTCCTGGAAGATCATGGAGATCTGGTTTCCCCGGATATCCCGGATTACCCGCAAAGGCGCTGCAATCAGGTCCTGGCCCTTGAAAAGAATGCTTCCGCCGGCAATACGGGCAATGGGCCGGGGCAGCAGCTGGAGCACGGACAGGGCCGTCACGGATTTGCCGCATCCGGATTCCCCCACCACCCCCAGTGTTTCTCCCGGGTTGATATGCAGGTCCACACCGTCCACAGCCGTCAGATCCCCCCGTTTGGTGGTGAACCGGGTTGTCAGATTCTGAATCTGGAGTATGGATTCCATTTACTGTGACCTCAGGGAAGGATCCAGGACATCCCGCAGACCGTCGCCGAACAGATTGAATCCCAGGACAAGAATCAGAATGGCAGCACCGGGGAAGGCCGCTACATGGGGTGCCAGCTGGATATACTGCCGTCCTTCGCTGAGCATGGCGCCCCATTCCGGGGAGGGCGGCTGGGCCCCCAGCCCTAAAAACCCCAGGGCTGCGGCCTGGAGTACGGCCGTTCCCATGCCTAAGGTAGCGTATACAATGATCGGGGGCAGGCAGTTGGGAAGGATGTGTTTGAGCAGGATGCGCAGGTGGCCGCCCCCCAGGTGGGAAATGGCCTGGACAAACAGCATCCCTTTGAGGCTGAGTACGCTGGAACGGACAATCCGGGCGTAGTGGGGAATATACACGATACCCACCGCCACCATGGTGTTGGTGAGGCTGGGTTCCAGTATGGCGGTGATGAATATGGCAAGAAGGATCGCCGGAAAGGCCAGCAGCATGTCCATACAGCGCATGATTATGCTGTCGATCCGTTTACCGAAGTAGCCTGACAACAGCCCCAGGATAGTGCCCGGTATCAGGGAAATGGTCACGGATATGATCCCGATCATCAGCGAGATGCGGGCACCGAAGATGACACGGCTCAACATGTCCCTGCCCAGGCTGTCCGTGCCGAAAAGGTGCTGGGCACTGGGGCCCTGCAGCCGGATCAAAGGCGAGGGAAGCAGCGGGTCCGCCGGGGCAATCCATGGTCCGAAAAGGGCCAGCAGCACAATCAGGCAGATCAGGACCAGTCCGGTCAAGGCACTGGTGCTTTTCCGCAGGTCCGTGAACATGTCCAGTTTACTCATTGACGCGTATCCTTGGGTCCAGTAACACGTAAATCAGATCAACGGCCAGGTTGATGGCTGCCATGAGCAGGGCAAACACCAGGATGCATCCCTGGACGGCCGCATAATCCCTGCCGGAAAGTGAATCCACAACGTAGCGCCCCAGCCCGGGCCAGCTGAAGATGGTTTCCGTGAGCACGGCCCCGCCCAGCAGCAGCCCCAGGTTCAGCCCGAGCACCGTCACCACGGGCAGAAAGGCGTTGCGCAGGGCATGGCGCAAAATAACCACCAGTTCGGTCATTCCCTTTGCCCGGGCAGTCCTTACATAGTCCATGTTCAAAACCTCCAGCATGGCACTGCGGGTGATGCGCGCCACAATGGCCATGGGGATGGTGGCCAGGGTAAACGCCGGCAGAATCAGGTGCTTGAGCGCAGATACAAGGGACTGCCAGTTGCCGGCCACCACGGCATCCACCACCATCAGCCCGGTAACGTCCGGGACTTCCAGCCCTAAAGAGATGCGGCCCATCATGGGCAGCACCGGATATTTGACGGCAAACAGGTAGATCAGCATCAGCCCCAGCCAGAAGATGGGCATGGACACCCCCACCAGGGCCATGAACATGGCGCCGTAATCCCAGAGGGAATACTGTTTTACCGCAGACAGCACCCCTGCGGCAATACCAAAGACCGTGGCGATGCACATGGCCGCCAGAGAAAGTTCCAGGGTGGCGATAAGCCGGACCCAGATCTCCCCGGTCACGGGTGCATTGGTGCGGACGGAGTGGCCCAGGTCCCCCTGGACAATGTTGCTGATATAAATCCAGAACTGGGTAAACAGCGACTGGTTGAGTCCCAGCTGTTCCCGCAGCCGCTCCAGCTCTTCCGGGCTGGCAAATTCACCTAAAAGCAGCTGGGCAGGGTCTCCGGGAATCATCCTGAGCATCAGGAAGACCACCACGGAGACCCCGAACATGATCAGGGCCAGGTGAAACAGCCGCTTTGATATGTATCCCAGTGTCATTAATTAAAAAAATTTAGTTTTTGCTGACCATCTGAAAGCTGTTGAGCCCGTTGGGCCGCAACGGCACATTGCTCAGCCGCTTGTTGTAGCAGCGGACGATGGTGGTGTGGGCAAGCGGAATCCAGGGCGCCTCGTTGTGGGCAATCTCCTGAGCTGTCAGGTATCTTTGTGTCCGTTCCTTTTTGTCAAAGATCACCTGGGCTTCTTTGCACAGTTTAGTGAACTCGGCATTTTTCCACAGGGCCACATTGGAGGCACCCGGAGTCTGGGCCGTATCCGCAGACAGCAGGCCGTAAAGGAAATTATCCGGATCGGCATTCCCCCCCAGCCATCCCAGCATGCACATGTCATGCTCGCCGTTGGAGGTCTTCTTAAGGTAGGTCCCCCAGTCCATCCGCACGATTTTGGCTTTCACGCCCACGGCAGACAGGTAGGCCTGGATCAGTTCAGCCGTCTTCACCGGGTCCGGCATATAGGCCCGGCTCACGGGCATGGCCCACAGTTCAAGTTCCCGGGTGAAATCAAAGCCGGCGTCCTGGAGCATTTTTTTCGCTTTGACCGGGTCGTAGTCATAGGGTTTGATGGCATCGTTGTAGCTCCAGATAGACGGGGCAAACGGGTTTTTGGCCGGAATGGCCATGCCCTGGAAAATGGCCTGGATAATGGTATTTTTATCAATGGCATGACTCAGTCCGATGCGTACCTTGGGATCTTTCAGATAGGGCTTTTCCGTGTTCAGCGCCAGGTAGCCCACATTGACGCTGGGCCGTTTGATCATGGTCAGGTCGGAATTTTTTTCCACCAGCTTGATGCTGTCCGGATCCAGATCATCGGCAATGTCCACAGCCCCGGACTGAAGGGCCATCAGGCGGGCAGAGGGCTCAGGGATGGATTTAAGGACAATCTGTTTGACCTTGGCTTTGTCTCCCCAGTAGTCATCATTGCGTTCAAACACGATCTGGTCATCCTTCACCCATTTGACGAATTTAAAGGGGCCCGTCCCCACGGGATGCTGACCGATCTGATCCTTATACTCATGCATGGCTTTGGGAGAAAGGATGGGACAAAGCCATAGAGCCAGGTTGTTGAGAAGCGGAGCAAAGGGCTTTTTCGTCACCAGCTGAATGGTGTAGTCATCCACCACGTTAATGGCCGTAACGGGTTTCAAAGACAGGCTTAGATACCGCCACTTGCCATATCCGTGCAGGGGGTGGGTTTCATCAATAATCCGGGCGAATGAATCATACACCGCCTGGGCGTTGAACGGTTCACCGTCGTGAAAGGTCACCCCGTGACGCAGCTTGAACGTCCAGGTAAGCCCATCTTCTGAGATGGACCAGGATTCTGCCAGCTGCGGTTCCACGTCCATGCTGTCTTTGCCGAAGATCACCAGGTTTTCCAATACCTGGATGCCTGCCTTGATGGATTCCCCGTCCGTGGCCTGGGCCAGGTCCAGATTCACGGAATCCCCTCCCCGGCCCCAGATCAGGGTATCGGCCTGGGAAGCCATGGCACCTGCCGGCAGCATGAACCATAATGCCAGAAGCACTACCAATAAACGTTTCATACGCGTTCTCCTTACAAATTTTGATTATTATGGTACAGATGTGCCGGAAGCCGGATCAATGGATCGGATGCGGCACGCTTATTTTTATTTGACACCACCACTACCTATAGGGGGTTCACCCCAAAAGTCAAGAAAAATATTAAGCCGGGTATATTTAAAATATAAATAGGCTTTTATTTTTTTACAAAAAATGGTTTAATCCCATATGATTTGAATCAGGTGCACGTAACCCCGCTTGCAGCCAATATTTAAAAAAATTAAACAAAGAAACTTATGTCTGGGACACACCGCCATACCAGGGCATCATTTATCTGTGACGTGATCACATCCAGTCGGATTCCCCGGAACCAGCTGGCGGCCGCCGCCGGACTGACCAACACCTATATCCGGGATCTGGAGCTGGGCAACATTGCCAATGTGGATCGCGGGAAATTGCTGCGCCTGGCTGTGGCCCTGAATATGAACCTGAACCATATCGACGAGATGCTGCGGATATTTGACCGGGCCAGCCTGTCTCCGGCGGATATCGATCTTTTTATTGAGTCGGCCCGCAAACGTAAAGTCACGACAGCCCTGTTTCCGCTGCGGGATTTTTATGCCTATGAGCTGGCAGTGTATGCCATGGAATCGGTTCCTGGTAAACAGACCCTGGTGAATGACCGCCCCACCGTCTGCCTGCGGGAACCGGGCCATCGTACCTTCAGTGACAGCTGCCTGGTGAAAGCCCACCCCCTGTATGCCAAACTGCTGGAAACCATCGGAGATGTCCGCCGCCGCCAGTTTGAATCCAATCTTAAAACCGACACCATCACCCACTACCTGTGCAGGGAATGTATTGAAGGATATGTCCTGGACAATAAGGATGTACAGGAAGCCCGGTGGCGGAAAAAACATGTGGCCAATCTGCTGGCGTTTCACCGGCGGTATGACAGTCTGAAGGTGCACATTACGGATGTGTGTTCATATATGCTGTTTTCCATCAAACATCCCACAAACGGTTCCGGTACCCAATTCAATTTTTGTGCGAAACCCGGCCATTATATTCCCGGGGAACGCCCGGGACGACTGGCCGGATTTTCCACCAGCAATCCGGTCATGCTCAAAACATTCGAAGATGAGCTGGAGTCCATCAAGGGATGGGTCCTGCCGGAATATGAGTCCCGGCAGGCCGTGGAAACATTTCTCGAAGGCCTGATCACCTCCTGATGGGCTTATGCCTGGCGATGCCAGGCAAAGGTCACCGTGCCGGGCTCTTCCTTTCGCCCAAGCACTGCTGTTTTTTCTTTGTGCAGTCTTTTCACCACGGTGTTGATGATCTGCAGATGTGCCCTGGCACAGCATTCGAGCCAGGGACCCGTGGCGACTTCATCCAGAACCTCTGTGATGATTTCACTTTTTACCAGGGGCCATTTACGATTGGCAAAATTGATTTTACCAATGCGGTCACCAGTGGACGTCACCACAAGGGACCCTGCCATGTCCGAGTGATACACCCCGGGGTTGAACGCCTTGGCATACCGGAGATACCGGTCAAAAATCTGCCGGTTCAGCGCGACCATATCCGCCTGGGTTTCAAGGGCCGTGGATATCTCTTGCGCAAGTGCAGCGGCGATGCCACTTCCGGGATGGCCGGTCTGGCCATAAAAGGGAAGGATGGCATACACAAACGAACGGGGAATCCAGTGTTCCTTGAAACGCGGATTGATATACCCGGAAAATGGCTGCTCCCATTCATGACTGGGAACACCGTGCAGGTCGATCATGTATTCGGGCAGCCACCGGTCGAAAAGCCTGGTCTTGACCCGTGCTTCATTGAACCGGGTGTGTTTGTTAAAGTATTGCTCATAATATTCCATGCCCAGGGCATTGTACCGGGCTGCATGCAGTTTATGATCCGGGGATTCGGGCAGCATCTTTTCAAGGGTGTCCACCCCGTCTGCGTTTTCAAGGGGCACCACCACCAGGGTTACCCGGGCCGACACACCGGGGTTCCTGCCACACCTAGAAAGTTCATGGAGCAGGGCCATGGCAGCGTTGGTGCCGGACACCTCATTGGCATGATGCCGGGCATTGATCATCAGAGTGGGCTTTAGCAGCCGGGCCCGTCTGGCCGGCATGCTGCCCGTTGAGACTTCCACAGCCGGGATGTCTTGTCCCATAAGGCTGGTCCCGGCATGCCATACCCGGATGCCAGGACGGCCGGACAGGTCCGCAACCCATGCCCGGACTGTGTCGCCTGTGGGAATTGACTGGAGATCCGGGGCGGCCACAGGGGTAATGGATGGCAGGACCGCTGTTTTCCGGGCCGGCCGGGCAGTGTAACGAATTCCCTTTCCATGGGGGCTGAGCCTGTACCCCCTGGACCTGGCCGTCGCACACACCCGTTGTTTTTCAGCCGGAGACATCAGAGGGCTGTCCTGGGAAAAGTCTACGAAAAGTGCGCCTCTGCCGTACCCGATATGGGGTATCACCCGTTGGCATCGGGGAGGGGAAACAGGCGCGCGCATCGGTTTAAGTCTGAGGCGGGCCCAGGGCTTTGTGCCGCTGGTGATGTGCATCAGGGGAACAATCCGCCCCAGGTGTATCACGTTGTCCGGACAGTGCTGCTGGCAAAAGGTTTCCATAAAGGCCAGCAGGCCGAAATACAGATCTTCGTGCAGGGCCTCCATGGGGGCGATGCGTTCCTGGGCCAGTCCCACAGATTCCTGCATATCATCCATGGCCACGTCGATCTGTATTTCCTCCCAGAAGGCCAGACTGTTGTTCTGTTTTAATCCGGGCAGCATGCCGACCATGGCTGCCGACATCGCTGGCAGCCATTTTTCCTGGAACCGGTGCCAGAAAAGTTCCCGGTCTGTGGGAACAGCGCATTGATACACCATCTGGCCGTTTTTGAGCATCTCGAACCCGGCCTGGGTGGGGTAGACCCGCTGATCCTCCCGGTGTTCCAATGTATAGGAAAGTTCAGCCACCGGGACTGTCAAGGCGTATGTGGCAACCACTTTGCCTGCGGCATTCCAGGCCGTCACCGTGTAATCAGGTGTCTGGGTATCCTCCAGTACCATCGTCACGTGATTTGTCTGCCAGCCCCGCCGGTGGCAGATAACATCTGGTGCCGGATACATCTCGTGGATCCACCGGGTTTCCGGTTCCATCTGTCCGGGGCGGCAAAAGGGGCGACAGCTGATCCTCAGGGCACAGGCCTCCCCGGGCAGGGCGGGTTCCACTTCTTCCAAAAGCCAGCTGACAGCTGGTTTGTGGGTTCGCAGCACAACCGTTGCCGGTATATATCCTTTTTGCTTCAACACATTGTCCAGCTGGTGTTTAAATGACCGACGGTCAGGATAGGGCCCGCCTGTAAATGCCCGGCACTGGATCGGGCCGCTGCCATTGGGGATAGCGGCTGCCTGATTCAGGATGCGGATTTTTTCCCCTGTCAGGGTCATGCGGCGGACAATGGTATTTTGCCCCCGGGGTTTTTCTTTTTCCAAGGGGTTGGAACGGGTGGCCGCTGCCAAATGGGCAGCATTGTAAAGCTTTTCTTTCCAGGATTCCAAAGCCTCACCGCCGGGGGCATCCGTTTCAAACCACAGACGGGTTATTTCCTGGATCAGGGCTGCCAATTCCCGGCCTCTGCCGGCAGCTTTCAGGTTGCCGTCGCAGCATCCGATCCAGGCTTCAGGCACGGTGTTTTCTTCAATGGCCAGACACACCCCGTCTTTTGGACAATATCCCACATGGGCCAACGGAAGACAAAGTTCAGTAGCACGGGCCGATGCTGCGCTGATCAGGGAGAACAGCGCCCGGCCGCAGGCAGCAGACAGGCGCAGGGGCAGATCCAGGGTAAGGGCCAGCCGGGAACTGCGGGGATCCGGGTCTGCTGCCGGCAGCAGGCAGTCAGCCAGGGAGGTGATATCAAACGCCGTGGGATCAAACATAACAGGCATCCCCGGCTTTGATCCCGTTGTGTTCCGGCAGACTTCCGGTACCTGGAACCCTGCATCCCTGCCGTTCTGATCAGACATCCGGCCGCAGACCTCCCCTTCTGCTGCCAGTTCAAACCGCACAGCCCGGGGTGCATCGGCTGATATGGCTCCTGTGGCAAGGGCATCCAGCATCTGTTTCATCGCCCAGGGGCTGTGGCCTGAAAGCTGCCATCCGCCCTGGCGTTTTTTTTCCAGGCAGGCAGCCCTTGACTCTGTTGCAGTGGGGGTGTTCACATACAGCATCCCGTGTTCCGGCCGGGTACAGGAAACCGGCGGCGTGATACCCGGACCGCAGGATTCCATGTTCAGGCGGGCAGCCAGGTTGATCAGGCCGGACCAGACCGGACCGCTGTTCATCTTCGGGGCAGTGCCCAGAGACAAATGGATGCCGTCCGGGTATCCATCCCTGTCATGGTCTGAAAACAAAGGGGTGCCCGTTGAAAGATGCCCCAGATTCAGTAAAGGGGGCATGGCATCACGGGGTGTCTGCGTCATAGGTGCTCCCGTCGTTGTATGTGTCATGGGTTTTTGTTGCCGGCCCCACAATGGGTCAAAGACCTTTTCAGCGCCGGCAAATGCCTAGCCGTCCCGGGTGGGAATCTTATTCTCGAAATATCGGAATGTTACCACCAGGATACCGGTCAGACAGAGATAGATCAGTGCCAGCAAAAGCATGGGTTCATAGACGATGTAGTTTTCCTGGGGGATTTTGGACACCACGGCATAAAGATCCACCACCGTGATCGTTGCCAGCAGCGGCGTTGACTTGAGTTGAAGAAGGGATAGGAACTTGCTTTTTGCCAAAGAAAGTATCATAAAGTATCAAAAATCCCTTGAGTTAATAATATTACTGCGCCCCTGATACAAGCACAACATGTTGTGCTTGTATCAGGGGCGCTAAGATTATGTCAAGACAAAAATCAAGATCAAAAAACAGGAAGGAAATGATTTGAAATTTCTGATAAAATTTTGAAATTCTGAATTTGATGGTCTGTCTTTTCATCGCCTGAAGGCCATGACGGCCCAAGTCCTGACAGTCAGGACCGGTGTTTATGGCCATTTTTGTTGGAACAGACGTTCTCGATTAGACGATCTGACTGCCCGTCCGGGGTATTCCCGGAATACTGCCAGGGAAAAAGCGCTGCATGCCATGGCCCAGGTGTTAGAAAGGAAATTCTTTGCCGGTATCGATCTGCGGCGCCACGGCCTTTTCCACGGGTTTTTCAGTGGTTTTATGCACGGGATTGCCGCCCACATAGATGGCTTTATAGGGTTTGGTGGGGCAGGCGTATTCACACCCCCCGCACCCGACGCAGATATCCGGATTCACCTTTGGGATCAACAGGTCCCGGTCCGGCAGCGTCAGGTAATGAACCATGTCCACGGCCTTGGTGGGGCAGTGCTCGGAACAGGCCCCGCAATTGGTGTTGTCCGTATACACCACACAGTTTTCCTTGATGAATCGGGCCACCCCCACCTGGGCCTGCTGTTTGTTTTCCCGGGAAAGAGGCAGAATGGCGCCCGTGGGGCAGACCGCCAGACAGGCCGTACAGTCATAGTTGCAGTGCCCGGATCGAAAGTCCATTTTCGGCTGCAGTATGCCCGAGGGACCGTAATCGAGAAACGCGGGCACCAAAATCCGGGACGGACACACGGAAACGCACAAGTGGCAGGACGTGCACAGGGATGAAAACCGGGCCACACTGACCGATCCCGGGGGCGAAATCGGACCGGTTCTTGTTTCCGGAATGGTGGTGAGCCGGGTCTGGATCGCCGGGTCAACCAGATCAGCTGAATTGAGCGGATTGACTGAATTTTCCGGATTATCCTGGACGGCATTCACCCGGCTTGACCCCAGTCCCATGCCGGCGGCGGCCAGGCCGATCAAAAACCCCCTGCGACCGGGTTGCGCCAGGTTTTGGCGGGTCTGCCCCCGCCAGTGATTCTGGATGGCAAGCCCCTGCCCCGGACAGGCGGCCAGGCAGTTGAAGCAGGCCACACAGCGGCGGACATCCACAGTTTTTTCCTTGAGATCAATACATCCGGCCTTGCAGACCTGCTGGCACCGCCGGCAGCCGTCACAGGCATCCGGGGCCATGCGGATCCGGAACATCGATATTTTTGAAAACAGCCCCAGCAGCGCCCCCACGGGACACAGCGTGTTGCAGTAAAGGCGGCCATGGCGGGCACTCAGCCAGCCCACCGCCATCAATGTGACCAGGGCAATCCCTGTGGCTGCGGGAACGAACACCGGCCACTGGACCCGGTAAAGGGCATGGCTTCCCAATTGTTCCAGCAAAGCAACCCCCAGGTTGTTTGCACCAAGCACCAGAGGGCGAAAAAGATGGGACACCATCCGGCCGAAACTGCTGAAGGGATCCAGCAGGTTGAGCACAAGCCCCGTGCCCGCCAGAAAAAGCACCACGGTCAAAATCAGAACTGCGTACCAGAGAAAATAATGGGGCCGGGACCCGGAGAAACGGGATATGCGCTTTTTTTTCCCCGGATTTGCGATTTTCTTGCGGGCCAGGCGGCTGATCAGGTCCTGGAATATCCCCAGAGGACACACAAACGAGCAGTAGACCCGGCCGAACATCAGGGTGAGTATCAAAACCAGAATAAACCCAGACGCTCCCAGGGCGGCATTGTCCAGAAATTGGAGCAGGGACGGGACAAACTGCAGATACAGCACCTCGCCGGCCATGGCCCGGAACCCTGAATCCCTGAAATCCAGAAACAGAAAAAGTATCAGCACAAAAAACACCAGGGCGATCCATATCCGGAGCCGTCTGAGATGTCGCATCCTCATCTATTCAAAACCTGATTCTGTGACAATCTGATCGGTGAAAGTCCGGGCCAATCAAAGCCGTATCCGGTGGATGGCCAGGTCCGCCAGGTTCATCTGACCCAGATGCATGTCCGAGGCGATCTGAATATGGCGGATGTCGGCCGGTTCCCTGCCGAACAGTTTGGCGGCCGCTGCATCCGCCGCCACAAAATCGGTGGAGATCACCTGGGCTTTCATGGGTACCACATCATTGACGGACACCCCCCGGGGACCATTGCGCATCATGACATTATATGCGTCCACCACCGTGAGGTCCGGGGGCCGGAAAGAGGCAAAATCCGCAATACACTGATGAAGATCGTTTCTATGCCAGTACCACCGGTCCCACACCACGCCCATGAGGTTTTTCATGCCGATGGTCACCATGGCGGAGCTGTGGTGCTTCAACACGGGCACATTGATGAACACATCCGCCTCCAGAAGGGCCTGGTGGACCCTGGCGTCGTTAAGCCGTCGGCCCATGGGCACGTCCACCTGCTGATAATACCCTTTGCTGTCGCCGGAGATGATTCTGCCGCCGGCATCTTTCACCGCTTTTTCAATGCCGCTGTTGCGATAGGTCCGGGTCCAGTTGTCGCAGGTGTGATCGAACACGGTCACCTCCTTTGCCCCGGCGGACAGACAGTGTTCCACAATCCGCTTCACCAGTGTCGGATGGGTGTTGCCGGCCCTTTCCGGGGGCACGTCCCAGCCGATGTTCGGTTTGACCAGGACTTTGCTGCCTCTGGGCACAAAGGTCTGGATTCCGCCCATGGCGGCGATGGCGCTGTCAAACATCTGGTCCGGTTCTCCGCCCCGGACGGCCACCAGGTCCCAGGCAGAGGTGCCGTCTTTCTGTGAGGCAGCCCAGAGCCGGCCCATTTCCGGGAACACCAGCGTGGACCCGGCTGCGATCCCGCTGGTGATGGTTTTTTTCAGAAAATCTCGTCGATCCATGGTATCGTCTCCTTCCACTTCTGTTACGATTTACCTTTCCGGCAGATTCAGGCAAGCATATTGTATCGGTTCGTTCCATCGAGTGCAACGAGGTTTTTGTTTTTCAATCATGAATTCGGGCCCCGAACCTTTCTTGACATCCCGCACAAAAACCGGCACTATCCAGTCAGAAAGGATGTCGACCATGATCAATGAAAAAATCACACACTACTTTGAAACTAGACATGAAGTGGCCGCAGTGTACTTGTTCGGATCCTTTGCATCTGAAAAAAACCGGCCCGAAAGTGACGTGGATCTGGCCATTCTATTTTTACCGGAATACTTACCTTCAGCAGACCGGTTCTGCCGCAAATACCTGACCGACCTTGGCAGAATTCTGAGAAAAGATATTCATCCCATTGTGATGAACCGGGCCGGGGAGGTATTGCTCAAACAGATTTTCCTCAAAGGCAGACGGCTTGTGATGAAAAACCCGGGCTATGTCCGTGAATTCAATATGTTTGCTGTGTCCCGGATCGCGGATTTTGGTTTTTATCTGGACCGCATGCAGGCCGGCCTGAAAAAAAAGATGCAGGAGACGGTTCATGGTTGACAAAGATGTGCTGTTTGCAAAAATCAGTTCCATGAACAAACACCTGGACCGGGTGAAAAAACAATCGGCAGTACCCCTGGACCGGTTCCTGGCCAGCCCGGATGCCCAGGATATTGTTTTGTTCAATCTGCATTTGGCGGTTCAGGGCTGCATTGACATGGCAGCCCATATTGTCAGCGAACAGGGCATGGGCGTAGCCGGCTCCACCAATGAGCTGTTTTATTTTCTGGAAGAACATGATGTGATCGATGCCACCTTTTGTGAAAAAATGGCCCGGGCCGTGGGATTGAGAAATCTGATCGTCCATGAATACGGCCGGCTGGATATGAAACAGATACATGAAGCCTGTCGCAATGACATCCAGGATCTTTCTGTCTTTGCCACAGCGATAATGACCGCTTTTAACCTGTAATACCGGATACAATAATTTCAGACACGCTGAACCTGAGTTAGTGCAGGCGCAGTGACTGGATGTGCCGGATCAGGTCCGGAAAAGGCGGTTTTTCAAAATTGCGCTTTTTCAGGTAGATGTTGATCTGGTCGTTGAGCACCTCGGTTTCAGAAAACAATTCAACAAGCTGACCGCTTTTAAGTTCCTTTAACACTGTGTACCGGGGAACAAATCCCACCCCCAAAGATGCCAGGGCCGCATTAATGATTCCCCGGACACTGGAAATCCGGATCACGGTGTCACATCCGAAATCCGCGTGGCCGGCCAGGGCATTGATGAAATTCTTCCACCAGCGCAGGTCTTTATCAAAAGACAGCAGGCGGCACCGGGACAAATCAGCAATGGTTTGAATCCGGCGGTCTGCCGCGTACGACCGGGTGGCGATCACCACATATTCTTCTCTCATCAACGGCACACACACCAGGGTTTCATGCACATGGGGAATGCAGTCCACAATGATATCCAGATCATCTGACAGCAGCGGCGCCAGCAGATACGGGTCCAGGAAAAAATCCACATGGATGTGGGGATTTTGTTTCAGAAAAGGCGCCATCCCCTTGATGAGCACGGAGGACCCGAACTCCGACGGGGCCCCCAGGGTAAGGGATATCCGATGCCCTTTGCCGGCGGCCAGACGGTCCAGGGTATCATCGATCCGGTCAAAAATCCCGGCACACTGCTGAAACAGAAATTCGCCTTCCCGGGTAAGGCGGAACTTTCTGCCGGCCCGGTCCACCAGGTCAAACCCCAGATCCGCCTCCAGTTTTCTGATGGCATGGCTCACGGCGGACTGGGTCAGGCACAGGCGCTGGGCACACCCCGTGTAGCTTTCAGCCTTTGCCAGGGTATGGAAGGTTTTCAGTTTGTTCAGATCCACCTGCATATCAGTTGGTTATTCCGAATGTTCCCGCCGTTCGGTCACACAATAGATGCCCTCCCCCTTGAAGGCCGGACGGAAGCACAGGTTGTCCGAATTGCACAGGGCCGGACGGGTGTCCCCGCTGCGCCACCGGTTGATCAGGCCGGGCTCCCGGATCAAAGGCCGGCACATGGAAATATAATCCGTAACATTGCCGGCAACCAGTTCCTTTGCCTTTTCCAGGGAACGGATCCCTCCCACAAGGATGACGGGAATGTCCAGGGCCTGTTTATATGCCGCAGCCCCCTGCTCAAAGTACGCTTCCTTTTCCGGCTTGTTAATGCCCATCCGGCTGGGGGACAATGTTTTGCTGGTGAGAAACCCGCCGGACACCTCAATGGCATCAATGCCTGCCTGGACCAGCAAACGGGCGGCGGCAACGGAATCTTCCAGGGTCAGGCCCCCTTCCACATCATCCTGGGCATTGATTTTCACCAGCACGGGAAAGTCAGGCCCCACGGCCTTTCGCACGGCAGCCACGGTGTCGCACAACGCCCGGCTTCGGTTTTCAATGGACCCGCCGTATGCATCCTGGCGCCGGTTGTAGACCGGAGACAGAAACTGGCTGAACAGGTATCCGTGGGCCGCATGGATCTGGACCCCGTCAAACCCGGCTTGTTTGGCACGCTCAGCCGCCCGCACATAGGCAGACACAAGATTTTCGATATCTGAGAGGGTCAGTTCATGGCGGGGGGTTTTTGCCAGTTCGTCATACCCGGACACCACCTGGGGCGGGGTTTGGGTCAGGGTTTCGGCGGCAAACGTGCCGGCATGGGCCAGCTGGGCCACCATTTTTCCGCCGGCTTTGTGCACGGCATCGGTCATGGATGTCAGGCCGTTGATCAGGTCATCTTTGTATATGCCCATCTGCTTTGGCCCGGCCTGGCCTTCGGGCACCACATAGGAATGCCCGGAAATGATCAGGCCGACCCCGCCTGCGGCAAGGTTTGTTACAATGTCTGTCAACCGGGGGGTCACAGCCCCGTCATCCGCAGCCATGCCTTCCCAGGTCGCGGACCGGACAAACCGGTTGCCCAGTGTCATGCTGTTAATCTGTGTGGTGTCAAATAAATCGGTCATATGCGTTCCTGTATCTTTTTTAGGGGTTTATGTTCCAGTCCTATTAATAAAACACATGCGCCGGCATATCAAGCGCTCTTTTGATCACGGGAAAAGACCCGGACCGCAAAATTTGAAATTCACATCCCGGGCCGCCTGTGCTATGGTCCAGGGCAGACTGATTCTGTTTGCCGGAAACCGGTTCCAGCCCGGAAAAGCGATTTGATCCGCAACAGGCACGGCATAACAGTGCCAAAAATTTTGGAGACCTATGGCCCCTTTGTTTGAAGAACTGGATTGTCAGCAGACCCTTCTGGGAGAATTGAGCCTGAGACGGCGCCGCCTGATGCAGCTGGACGGGAAAGAGATTTACGAAGTCAAGCTGGGGGATGATTTTCTGATGTCCAGCCTGTTCCATGAGGCGGAAACAAAATTGGCGGAAATCAGCCTGGCCATGATGAAAAAATCCGATCTGACTGTGGTGGTGGGGGGACTGGGCTTAGGATATACGGCGGCTGCGGCCTTGGCAGACCCGCGGGTAAATTCCCTGGTGGTGGTGGAGTATCTGGCTCCGGTGATCCTTTGGCACCAAAACAATCTGGTACCCCTGGGAAACCAGCTGTGCACCGATCTCCGGTGCCGGCTGATCCATGACGATTTTTTTGCCCGAAGCCGGGATGTGCTCCAGGGATTTGATCCGGATTTTCCCGGAAAAAAAATGGACGTCATTCTTCTGGACATCGACCACACGCCCAACCGGGTCCTGCACCGGACCAACACCCGGTTTTATACGCCCGAAGGCTTGAATGAACTGGCCGGACACCTGAATCCCGGCGGGGTGTTTGCCCTGTGGTCGGACGATCCCCCGGAAAAAGCGTTCACCGATTTGCTGGAACGCGTGTTCCCAAACGTTCATACCCACACCGTTAGTTTCAAAAACCCGTTCACCGGCGGCACGGCTGAAAACGCCGTCTATGCAGCCAGAACAGACAAATGAGCCCTGAAGGAGCGACCATGACTTCAGATATTCACACACCCGGAGAAGTCGCCCTGGTGACAGGTGCCGGCCGCGGTATCGGCCGGGCCATTGCCGTGGGCCTGGCCCGGTCCGGCCGGTTCGTATATATCAACTACAAATCCAACACCAAGGCTGCAAAAAAAACCCTTGAACAGGTCAGAGCCGCCGGTTCCGACGGGGTGTTGCTGTGCTTTGACGTCACAAACGAAGCTGCTGCCCACGCCGCCCTGAAAACCATCTACCAAGAAAAAGGATTCATCGACATCCTGGTCAACAATGCCGGGATCCGGGACGACATGCTCCTGGTCCGGATGACATCGGCAAGCTGGCAGCAGGTCATGGATACCAACCTCACCGGTTTTTTCAACCTGACCAAACCCGTGGTCAAAAAAATGATCTCCAAACGCAGGGGAAGGGTGATTAATATCACCTCCGCTTCCGGCCAAATGGGTCAGGCCGGCCAGGTGAATTACTCGGCGTCCAAAGCCGGGCTTATCGGCGCCACCATGGCCCTGGCCAAAGAGATTGCCAAACGCAACATCACGGTGAATGCCGTGGCCCCGGGTTTCATTGAAACAGACATGATGGATGGTCTTCCTTTGGAACAGATCGTCCAGTCCGTCCCGGCAGGCCGCCTGGGAAAACCCGAGGAAGTGGCCGCAGCCGTCACCTTTCTCTGCTCCCCTGAAGCCGGATATATCACGGGCCAGATAATTGGCATCAACGGGGGCCTCTGTTAGAAGAAATCCTGGTTTCCGGAAAGCAGATCTGTTATCAACTGCGGGGCATCCTCCGGCAAAGGTCAGGTACCTGATCCTGGATGGGCGCCACGGGTGGGGCGCGTATAAAAAAACGGGTGCCCCAGCAGACCATATCACGGTATTTACCCAAAATGTTAGAATTTACCAAATGGGTAAATACGGATTTATCGAAGGGTTTTAACGTCCCGCAGGTGGCGCAAAGCCCGACTGGCCTGAATCTCTGCTCTGGTCATCATCAAGATTTATCACGGCTATTTCCATACGGCCCAGTTCATCCATGAATTGTATTTTATTCATATTACACTGCTCTGCGGCGCACCCAGAGCCTCACAGTGTTCCTACAGCAGCTGGGCCGGGGGCTTGTGGCATGCCCCGGAAAAAGAATGCCTGACCGTGCTGGATTTTGTGGGCCAGGTGCACCGGGAATCTAAGTCCTACACAGCCCTGAACTCGCCCACAGGACAAAACCTGGTGCATTACACTGCCCGGGGATACACCATCCTGGTGTTTGCCTATGTCCGGAAAAGATTTGTTGCAACATCCGAAACAGTTAGCCAGGCCAAATAATGAGCACTGGTAAATCAAATCATGGGTCCAAAATTTTATCTTCAAACCCCAGATTTATACCATGATTGTTGGGTTTCGGTTTATTAATTTTCGGATGTGGGATTGTTTTATGATTATTCGTTTATAAACTTTGGCCTATTAGTCAATCCATCTACCTTTTCCCATAAAGAGTGTCTTTATATCACCCTTTACCCTGAAACTCATAATTAGGAGATAAGGAGCAAGAAACATTATTCCGCCGAAAAGGCCTAAAATTCCCAAAGAAAACCCAACGGCAGAAAAGTTATGCCGCCATGTGAGCCATAAACCGGATAGAATCAAAAAGCACATAAAATCAAAATTGAACTGCCCTGGCCATGTCATTGCAGCAATATCTCCAAAGAAAATTGGTAGCAGATTCCAACCATGATTCGAGATAACAATACCTGTGTAGGCAAGGACTCCCACAATAAAAACAACCATCAACAATCTAAATGCATTCATTTTAAGCTCCCCTTTTAAAATTATTTGAATTTTAGTTTAGAATAAATTAACCTTGAACAGGTAAATAAGTCTATTACCTCTGAGGTAAAAAAATGCAATTTTTGAAAATAAGTAATGAAAAAAATCCATCTATTGGTGAAGTGTTACGTTTCTGGCGAAAGTTGAAAAGGATCAGTCAGATGGATCTGGCTCTCGACGTCGGAGTGTCCACCAAACATTTAAGCTTTGTAGAAACGGGAAGATCAAAGCCCAGCCACAACCTTGTTTTAAAAATCGCCCAAGCACTAAAACTACCACTCAGGCATCGTAATTCATTTTTAAAAGCCGCCGGATATGCCGCTATGTTCAGCGAGGAGCCATTCAATGGACAAAAACTTGAAATTGTCAGGTATGCCTTAAAACGTATGCTGGAAAAGCATGAGCCTTATCCAGCATTTGTGATCAACTCCGCCTATAAGATTCTCATGGCGAATTCCGGCTATGTGAAGATGATCGAATTCCTTGCGGGGAAACAAGTTCTAACAAAATACGACAATATATATCATCTGACATTCGCAGAAGACGGTTTGAGACCGTATATAAAAGATTGGCCTGGAATAAAACAGTTTATGCTAAACCGCCTGTTAGATGAAGCTGTTTCGACTCAAAACGCTGAACTATCCACATTATATGAAGAGATAAAAGAACTGGACAAAGACAGTTCGTTAATGGATTTTCAAGTTGACGACAACCTGCCGATACTGAGTTTGACCTTTGAAAAAGATGCCATGCAGGCAAGTTTTTTCACCACAATTACAACACTGGGCAGTCCGATTGACCTAACCACCCAGGAACTTCGTATTGAGTCTCTTTTCCCGGTGGATAAAAACACCACCGAATTGTTTCCTTTAGAAATCTCATAAGACCTTTTTTGGGGGTTATATTTGCTTCCCTAAAACAGGGAGCACTTTGTCTATTATTGGTGACCCGATCTGTTTTGAAAAATATAATGAAAGTATCGGGCAAACTCAAGGGAACCCTTGTCGGTCAGTGCGGCGGTCCATTCGGGAAACCAGGCCCTGGGCGCCTTACTGGATAAAATACTTCAGAACATTTCTGTCGAAAACAAAAATAAGTAGTGGGCCGGTGTATAATATCCATCAGCCTGGAAGAAAAGGTGGATTATACCTAAATCCAGGCAGCACAGGGCTCACAAATCTCTAATTTGATATTCGCAGCGGGTTCTGGTATATAATACAAATAACCCGTTCAGGTTATAAGGAGGCCACCATCCATGAAAAGCAATACCCCCATCGTCATCCTGGCTGTCTTACTGGCAGGATTCA
>JAIPDL010000068.1 GCA_021737695.1 Desulfotignum sp.
CCGATCCCAGCACCCAGCACCGGTTGTGGTGGGCCCCAATATCCGCAGTCATATAACCCAGCATCATGCCCGGCGCGTTTCGAGATTCATATCCGGTCCACTCCAGGCCTTTGACATGGATGGCAAATTTGTCGCTGTCACCCCCGATCTTTTCAGCAGCCTTTTTTACCCCGTTGGCCAGCACATCGCCGATGCCCTCTCGTTTGGCGATTTTTTCTAAAATATGGACGATGGAATCCAGGTCTCCCCATTTGACGTCCATGCCCATCTGTTCTTGGGAGATCAGGCCTTTTTCATAGCATTCCAGGGCAAAGGAGACCACGGCCCCGCCCGAGCAGGTGTCCAGACCAAGTTCATCGCATACCCAGTTGACATGGGCCACGGCGTGGATGTCGGCCAGTTCGCAGTTGCTGCCCACCAGGGCCAGGGTCTCATATTCCGGCCCTTCCACATATTTGTTGCCCAGTCTGGTTTTTGCCAGCCCGTATTTGCCGCAGGGAATGGGGCAGGAAAAACACCCTTTGTCCGTGATTTTCAACTCATCCAGGATGGCTTTGCCATTGATCTTGTCGGCATAATCGCAATGGGAGGTGGCAAAGTTGCGGGTGGGCAGGGCCCCCACATCATTGCACCAGTTGGTGATACCGGCCGTGCCTTCCGGGGTCCAGCCCGTGAACCCGGGTTTTTCCCGGCACGCGGCATAGGTGGCCTTGCCTTTTTTCAAAAGCCCTTTGGGGTCGAACACGGGGATGTCTTGGGTGCCCCGCACGGCAATGGCCTTGATGTGTTTGGATCCCAAAACCGCGCCGATGCCTGTGCGGCCGGCCTGGCGCCCAAAATCATGGGAGATGCAGGCAAAATTGACCATTCGCTCCCCGGCCTCGCCGATGGTGAGAATCTGGAATTCCTGACCCAGATCGTTTTTCAAAATCTCTTCCACGGCCGTGGAGCCTTTGCCCCACAAATGCCCGGCCGGCCGGATTTCCACGGTGTCGTTGTCAATGAAAAGATAGGACGGTTCTTTGGCCCGGCCCGTCAAAATGGTGACATCGTATCCGGCATATTTCATGGTCACCCCGAAATGGCCGCCCATGTTGCTGTCACCATATCCGCCCGTGGCCGGGGATTTGGCGGCAAAATGGGTTTTGCCGGCCGCCGGCAGAAACAGGCCGCTCAGCGGCCCCATGGCAATGACAAACCGGTTGTCCGGGCCTAAGGGGTCTGCGCCGGCCGGAATTTCATCGTACAGAATTTTGGCCGTGAATCCCCGGCCCCCGATAAAATCGTCCACCCATTCCTGTTTTAAGGGTTGTTTTTCAATGCTCCCGGTGCTCAGATCGATTCTCAGCGTGTGTCCTGCATATCCGTATAACATGATAATCCTCCTTTTCACTCTATTTGAAACTCAGTGCATCCCGGGGACACACGTCCACACACTGCCGGCAGTTGATGCATTTGTAGGGCATGCCGTCATCATCCACCATCATCACGTTTTCCGGGCAGGCGGAAACACATGCCAGGCACCCGTCGCATTTTTTCATGTCAATGCGCCAGGTGTCTTTGACCAGATGGATGGCCCCCGTGGGGCAGGCATCCGCACATGCCCCGCACTGGTTGCAGATGGCCACCTCGAAAATGCCGGGCTCGGGAAACCGCGGCATGACCCGGAGCATGGCCTTGGACGGATTGATTATTTTCAGATTCTGCAATGAACACACCAGTTCGCAGGCCCGGCACCCGGAACAGGTTTCATGGTTGAATGATAGTGTCATCCCTGTCTCTCCTTGGCTTGAATGGTTGATCTTTTTTGACCCTGTTGCACCATAGCATGTCTGGGGCAAAAATGTATAACGCATTGTTTTCATGAAAGGATATGAATCCGATTCATATAAATTGCCGTTCAGCCGGTGCCAGTGGGATGGATTCACCCGAAAGGTCAAGCAAATTCCCGTGTCAGACCATGCCTTTTTTGCGGTAGCTGCGCATCAATGACCCGTCGATAACAAAAAACAAAAAAATGGGCAGCAGCAGGAAAATCAGGGTCAGAATCGCGGCCAGGGACCGGTTGGAAGAAGCGAGCAGCGGCATTAGAAACCCGGTAAAAGAAGGCACGGTTCCCCCGCCCATGAGAAATACCAGAAAATATTCGGAAAACGCCACCAGAAACACCACACTGCCGCCGGCGATCATGGCCGGCACCAGAAGCGGCAACTCCACCTGCCAGAAAACCGCCACTGGCCCGGCCCCCAGGTTCCGGGCACAGGTGCGATAGTCTTGTCCCAGGGTCTGGAATCCCGCCACCAGTGCCCGGAACATATAGGGGTAGCTGAACATAGCCAGGATCAGGACCACCCCGACCACGGTGTCGGCTAAAGAAAGTCGGATGAACACCATGTGCAGGCCCATGGCAAAGGTCATGGGCGGTACCAGCGCCGGGGTGAGCAGCAGTGCTTCCAGCAGCCGTTTGCCGGCAAAGCGGTTTCTGGCGAATACGGCGGCCGGGGTCAGGCACATGCCCAGGGTGACGAACACCGTGGCCAGGGAATACAAAAAAGAGGAAGCCAGAGACGAAACAATCTGATCTCCGTGGATGATCAGAAATTGGATGCCCGTAAAAGAAAATTGCGCCGGCCACAGGTCCGGGAACCGCCACCCCGGGGCCAGGCCCACCAGCAAAAGGATTGCCGCGGGCAGGGCGAACAGACTGAAAAGCAGCACCAAAACGAAAGTGTGGGAGGCATGTTTCACAGTTTCCGGACCCCGGTTTCCAGATGGGTGACGGTTCTGGAATAGGCAATGATGAACAGCACGGCAAAGCAGAACATCAGCGTCAGAATGGCCATGGCTTCGGGCCGCCGGGCCAGGTCATGCTTGAAATACAGGTCAAAAACATGGAGACTGAGCATGCCGGGCCGGCTTTCGCTCAAGATGTAAGGAATGTCAAATGCCCCGAAGCTGTAGAGAAACAGGATGATGAAACTGGTGTGCATCGCCGGGGCCAGCCGGGGCAGCACAATGGAAAAAAAGATGCGCCGTTTTGATGCCCCCAGCATGGCCGCCGTCTGGATCTGGCGGACATCGAACCGCACCAGCAGGGCCAAAATCAAAAGCATGGCAAAGGGTGTGCCTTTCAGGGTATAAGCCAGGATCATGCCCAGGCCCCAGCCGGAATACAATACATTGGGAAAATCCGGCATGGACTGGATAAGGCCCAGGTGCCAGGCCAGAGACGAAAGGATTCCGGACTGGCTCCAGAAGATCAGCACCACAAATGCCACGGCAATATGGGGCAGGATCAGGGGGATTTTGTATACCAGGGCCGCCCCGGCCAGGGCGTTGGGCAGCTGCCAGACCCGGTAGGCCAGAAACGTGGCGGCGGTCACGGACCCGGCCGCCGATGCCAGGGCTACGCCGAAAGAAAACCCGGCTGAAGCGAAAAACGAGGGGTCGGACAGGATCACGGCATATGCATCCACCAGGCCGCCTGTATGGCGCAGCGGGGTGAAGATCCCTAAGGACTGGCATACCGTCAGAAACACCCCGCCGCAGAATAGCACCACAAATGGCAGCATCAGGGGGCTGAGTCGAAGGATCAGCCCCAGAGTGATTTTGCTGCTGCCTGGGTTACCTGTCCAGGACATGGGTTTTCCAGTCCTGTTCCAGGGCTTCCAGATATTGGGCCGGTATCTCGGGTACGGCAACGGCAGCCAGCTGATCCGGTGTCAGGGTGGCGGGTCCCAGGTCCACGGTCTCAAACCGCTGCCGGTCCTTTGAAGTCAGCCGGTTCATGTCCAGAACCGGAAAATCTCCCCAGTTCTCCGGTTGAAATTTGGATACCTGGGCATCCACGGACACCAGGAAATCCGCCAGCACCATGGCCCCGGCCTTGTTAGGAGCGTTAAAGGCAATGGCCGTGAAATGGGTGTTGAAAATGGATCCGTCCTTTAAGGCAAAGGTTCTGACCGTGTCCGGATAACTGCCTTCCATAATCATGTTCTGGGCGTGGGGCGGATGATAGGACATGCTAAACGCCACCTCTCCCCTGGCAAACAGCGTATCCAGAAATGCGCTGTCTTTGGGGTGGGTGCGGCCTTTCTGCCATAAAAACGGCTTGACCTGGTTGAGCCAGTCCCACAGCAACGGCGCATTTTTTTCATACAGGTCCGGATTCCACCCGGCCATGTATTGGCCGTGCCCGCCCGTGACTGCGTAGAAAATGTGGCGGATAAAGGCAGACCCCGTGAAATCCGGGGGCTGGGGATAGGTGAACTGTCCCGGGTTGTCCATGATCCACTGTTTGAGTGCCGCCACCGTGTCCGGGACAGTGTCCGTCCGGTCCGTGTCATACTCGAACACGAACTGGGCCCGGCCGAATGGGGCTTCAAATCCGTCCACAGGAAACCCGAAATCATGGGTGATACTGTCCGGGTCCACATACTGCCGCACACTGGGTAAATGTCCGGCAAAGGGGCCGAACAGCAGGCCGGTTTCTTTCGCATTTTTAAAGTTTTCCCCGTTGATCCACACCAGGTCGATGGTCCCCGTGGTTTTGCCGGCGGCTTTTTCGTTGAGCAGTTTGTTGATAAACACCCCGGCATCCATGGGGACCCGCTTCACATGGATATCATAGCGCTGTTTCATCTCTTTGGCCACAAACGTGTCTACCCAGGTGTTGACATGGGTCCATCCCCCGTACATGTACCAATTGACCCGGGACCCCCGGGCCTGGGCTTCAATCCGGTCAAACGGGGTGTCTATCAGGGTGCCGCCAGTGACCCGGGCCGGCAGGAACATCGTGAAAAAGGCCGGCAACATTAAAATCAACAACAGGGACATGAATCTGAATTTATTCATTACAGGCTCTCCTTTGAATTCAAGGTTATATTCGAATCTGTCGAACAATCCGGTCAAAACGGATACGTTAAAACGGCCGGTACCGCAGGGACACGGGCTGATCCCTGTCAAACCGGTCATTCTGGCTGTATATGGTGTATGCCTGGCTGTCTGCGGCCACCACATACACGGTGTAGTGGCCGGCAAAGGTTTTTTCCGTGATGCGGCCGAATCCCTCCGGGTCTGCAATGATGGCCAGGTTTTCGGGCCGGGCCGGAAGAGGTGTCCCGTTCAGAGGGCCGGCCACGGCCTCATCCACCCGGAACAATGGGAACAGCGCCGGCGGAATTTCATTCACGGGGCCCAAAAACCGGGCCACAGCCGGGGTGGCCGAATGGAAATATACCTGCCGAGGGGTATCGAACTGCTGAACCCGCCCGTCCAGCAAAACCCCGATGCGGTCGGACATGGCAAAGGCTTCTTCCAGGTCATGGGTGACACTGATGGTGGGAATGCCGAATGCCTGCTGGGTGGCGCGGATGAACCGGGCCGTCTCCATTTTCAGGTTCCGGTCCAGGTTGGCAAAAGGCTCATCCAGCAAGAGCACGGCCGGGTTCACGATCATGGCCCTGGCAATGGCCACCCGCTGTTTCTGCCCGGCGGACAGCTGGGCCGGATACTGGTCTGCCTGGGGGGTCAGTTTAAAATAGTCCAGCATCCGGTCCACCTGGTTCCTGATCTGGATTTTTCCCATGTGCCGGGCCTTGAGCCCGAATCCGACATTGTCTCTCACCGTCATGGCGGGAAACAGCACATAATCCTGGAACACAATGATCACGGGGTGGTGTTGGGTCACGGGGTGGGAAAATATCACCTGTCCTGTGTCCGGAGTCTCCAGTCCGGCGATGATCTTGAGCAGGGTGGTTTTGCCTGCCCCGGACGGCCCCACAATGGAAACCAGTTCCCTGGCGTTCACGGCAAAGCCGATGGATTCCAGAACGGGCTGGTGTTTATAGGATTTGCCTATGTGACGGAGTGTAATATCCATGGGATATCCGACAGATACTGCTGAATTTTGGCAAAGGTGTCCGGGTTCTGGATGGGCCGGTTTGTGTGTGTATATTCATACCAGGCCATGAAACACCAGGACAGGGCCCGCAGCAGAATGGTTTTTTCCATGACATGGGATTTTTCCACAAGATCGTCAAACTGCATGTCCGGGCATGCCTGCTGGTGGTAGACAAACAGAAATCGGTGCCGGTCTTTCCGGCTCAGCACGGTGTCGGTTTTCCACAGCGTGGTGGTGGGCACCATGAAATGGCCCAGATCCTGGTACCGGCAGGAGGCCACGGCCTTTTCCCAGTCCACCAGACAGGCCCGGTCCGGGCTGATGAGAAAATTGCCGGAGTTCACTTCAGTATTCACCAGGCACAAGGGTTCTGCGTCAAACAGGGGCCGGGTGGTTTCAGCCAGAGCTAGCACAGTGTCGTAATAGGCCAGGATCTGTTCCTTTTCCTTTGTAAGCGGGTGGTCGCTAAACCGGTGGAGCAGGCCATGGCTTTCCCGGGCAATGTCGCTCACGGGGTCGGCCTGGACAATCAGCCTGTCCGGTACAGACACCGTGTGAATCCGGGCAAAGACGTGGGCTGCTTTTTCCAGGTCCCGGCAGTAATCCAGGGGTTCGCCAGGGATGAATTCCATGAGCAGGGCCCCGCCTCCCAGGGGATCGGGCCGGGGATGGCAGGCCAGGGGTTTTGGGGTGACCCCGGAATCCGCCAGGGCGGTCAGCACCTGGTATTCATAGGCGATCTGATCATCTCCCAGGCCCAGCTGGCTGCCGTGGTTGATGCGCAGAACCCGCGGGCCGTCTTCACAGTCCACCCGGTAATTGGCATTGTATTCCCCGGCCGCCAGAAAAGAGACGCGAAAGGGCCGGGACACCCAGCCGGTGTCTGAAAGAAACTGCTGTATCTGTTCCAGTCTGTCGGTATCCGGCATGGTTGTGTCGCTTGAGCTCCCCTGGGGATTTAATTGTAAACAGCGGTGTATCCGTTCAGAGTGGTTGTCTGGATTTGATCGTCTCTTTTTTCCGATCCAGCTGCCGGGGTTATACCATCTTTGGGATCAGGGGTAAATTTTTTTTAGAAATTGTCTGATGCGAGGGTCCTGCAGTACCATCAAGGGATAGATTGGCTTTCATATCTTGAACCCGGATTCAGGTTTCTGTCAAGAAAGATAGCATTTTTGGGTGGTATTGACTGGATGGTGTATTGGTGTTATTGTGCTATTGAACAATGAAAAAATCACTTTGATTGGAGGTACCCATGAGCCGTCTCACCATCACCCTTGACGATGATCTGCATCAAGCACTTAAAGAAACGGCTGCCCGGCAGGGACGCAGCATCGGGAAAATTATCGAGGAAAGCCTTGTTCTCCGGGGGATTAAATCGATGACTCACGCAAGACAACTGGTGGAGAAGGCCCGGATCAGGGCTGGCTGCACTGATGAAGAAGCAATCCGCCTTGCGGTTGAGGAAACCCGCGCCCACCGCAACCGATGAAGCCACCGGTCTTTATCATTGATACCAATGTGGTTGCAGCAGGGCTGATCACTTCCAGGAAAGAAAGCCCCACGGCACAGATTCTGGACGGCATGATCAAAGGAAGTCTGGTTTTTCTTTTGTCGCCGGCGCTGCTTCATGAATACCGGCAAATATTGCTGAGACCCAAACTGATTCGGTTTCATGGACTGACAGAACCGGAGATAGGGCTGATTCTGACGGAAATTACTGCCAATGCCATCTGGCGGGATCCTCCTGCCGACAATGAACATATCCCGCCGGACCTTCAGGATTCCCATCTGTGGGCGCTTCTGGCATCAGAGCCGGCAGCGGTTCTGATCATGGGAGATCATCTGCTCATTGAAAAACCCAGACCCGGCAGTTCAGTCATATCCCCGGCAGTATGGCTGGCCCATTTTGCCAACTGACTGCCGGAAACGTGCCGGGCATAAAAAAAGCCCCTGGACGGGGAACCATCCAGGGGCTTTGGGTCAGACTATATAAACGGGGTGATTACACCACAGTTACATTCGTCGCAGCGGGTCCACGCTGGCCTTCAGAGATGTCAAAGGAAACCCGGTCACCCTCGCTGAGGGATTTGAAACCCATGGCATTGATGCCTGAGTGATGCACGAACACATCTTTCCCACCGTCTTCCTGCTCAATAAATCCAAACCCTTTTGCGTCGTTAAACCATTTTACTGTACCGTTGGCCATGTTGGCTTTCTCCTAAAAAAATAAAATAAAAATAAAGCGCTTCGAACTTTAAGGAATAAATCACAGAATGCATCTTGATCAACACCGGAAAGATAGAAACAATTAAACATAATACAGGATTTGAAATTAAAGTCAATCATTTTAAAAATTATTTTGCCTAAAGGGTTATGTATCGTCTGATATTTTTATCCGGTTTCCATGTCAAGCCTGTGTCAGGCATCCCTATGGGATTGACAGTTGTGGGGCATTTCGTTACAAAATTGATATGATTTTACAAAAAATGAGAATTCAAAAAACGGTGACAGCCAAACGGCTGGTGTGGCTTGTGTTGTGTATGGCCTGGTTTTACAGCCCCATGAACACTACTGAAAAGGCCTGCGCCCGGGATATCACTGGAGACAACCCCGCCCAGGTTATCCCTCTGAATAGCCATGCCACAACCACGTATACGGATGATCTGCCAGGACTGGTCGAACGACGGTATATCCGGGTGTTAACCACGATAAATCGAACCAATTTTTTCATGGCTGATGGGCATCTGGTCGGCTATGAATACGAACTGCTCAAAGGGTATCAAAAATTTTTGAACAATAAAATCAGCGACAGGGGCCTGAAGATTGTCTTTGAATTTTTTCCCGTGGCCCGGGATGAATTGATTCCCGGGCTCAGAAACGGATATGGTGACATTGCTGCGGCGGGATTGAGCGTCACCCCTGAACGCAAAAAAAAAGTGGACTTCACCATGCCCTATCTGACCGGCATCGATGAGGTGGTTGTCACCCACTTGTCAACGCCGGAGTTGAAGGATGTCAAAGACCTGAGCGGAAAAAAGGTCTACGTCCGCCGGAGCAGCAGCTATTATCAAAGTCTGGGAAAACTCAATGCCCGGTTGAAAAAAAACAAAAGACCGCCGGTAAAAATCAAGACCTTAAGTGAAAGCATGGAAACCGAGAGTATACTGGAAATGGTCAACAGCGGGGCACTCAAAATAACCGTGGCCGACAGCCATATCGCCCGGGCCTGGGCCGGTGTGCTGCCCGAAATTCGTATCCGAAAGAATCTGGTCCTGCACCAGGGAGCGAAGATCGCCTGGATGGTGCGCAAAGACAATCCGAAATTGAAACACAGCCTGAACAGGTATTTGCAACATCATAAAAAAGGGACCCTGCTGGGCAATATCTATTTCAACCGGTATTATAAAGATACGGCCAAACTGAAAAATCCTGTCGAACTTGAGGAGTGGAACAAGGTCAAACAATACAAGGACGTGATCCAGACGTATGCCGATCAATATGATTTTGACTGGCTTTTGATTCTGGCGATGGCGTTTCAGGAATCCGGGCTTGACAACAGCAAAACGAGTAACGCCGGGGCCGTGGGCATTATGCAGATGTTACCCTCCACGGCCAAAGATCCAAATGTCGACATCCCCGATGTGAGAAAGCTCGAAAACAACGTCCATGCCGGGGTCAAGTATCTTCGTTTTCTGATCGACCGCTATTATTCCTCTGAGGATATCCGCCAGCGGGATCAGATTCGTTTCGCCCTGGCCGCTTATAATGCCGGACCGGCCAAGATCAGCAGCGTCCGCAGGATGGCCCGGGAAATGGGGCTTGACAACAACCGCTGGTTTCGTCATGTTGAACTGGCCGCCTTACGGATGATCGGTCAGGAAACAGTCCGGTATGTGAGCAATATCAATAAATATTATGTATTGTACCAGACCATGACAACCAATTAAGGGCCGCCTGGATCATTTCAATGGACGTATCGGCTGCAAACTGTCCTGTCAAGGACAAATATTTTATTTTCTTGTGGGGTCCTGATGGGCCGCATCCCTAAATCCGACGGCAAAGGTGTCTTAACGCCTGTGTGCTGGCACATCAGGAACACCTGCCGGTAAAGAAATAAATTTCAGGCAGGTGATTTTGACACAAAAATATTATTTTGTTTTGTTGCGGAATAGACCGTGACCAGACCGTTTGACAGCCGCTGATAGGTTATCTGGATAAATCCTGCGGATGCAAGTAACCCCTGCACCCTTTCCGGGGGTGGAAAACCCCGGATGGATTCGGCAAGATAGATAAACGGGTCGTCTTCACCAGTGATCACCTTGCCGAAGGTCGGCATGATTTTGAAAGAATACCAGTGGTAGAGGGTTCTGAGCCAACGGTTTTGCGGGAGGGAGAACTCCATGATGACAAGTGACCCACCGGGAATCAACACCCGGTGCATCTCCTGCAACCCTTGCCGGAGATCTTCCAGGTTTCGGATGCCGTAGCCCACGATAACGGCATCGAAAGCTTTTTCTGCAAACCCCAGTTGTTCCGCGTCTGACCGCACCCATTGGATGGGATTTTCAGGAAGGTTCTCAATGCTTTTGCGTTTCCCGGCCGCCAGCATGGACCGGCTCAGGTCACAGACCACGGGCATCCCCCTGGTTTTGGTGCCGGCAATCCTGCGGGCGAACTCCCCGGCCCCGCCGCAAAGATCCAGGATCCGGTATCCTGTCTTGATGGCAAGATGCTTCAGGGCAGCCCTCCGCCAAAAGAAATGAAGACCGAAACTCATGAGGGTGTCTGCCAGGTCATACCTTTCGCCGATGGCATCAAAGTATTTTACCACCACTTTTTTTTTGTCGGCAGCCGGTGTCTTTTGTGGGAGGATATGGTGCGGCTTTCCCATTTATGAAGGGTTCCCCCAGTTTACGGCCTCGGCATACTGCATGCACCGGGAAAAAATGCGGTAATCAAAATCCGGGCATGATATGCCTTTTGGGTTCAGAATAGCGGCGGCGCTGGTGTTGTCAAAAATACGTTCATCCTGCATGTACTGCCTGTAGACTTCCGTGTAGCGGCTGAACAGAATTTCCAGCCTGCTTTGCGGGCCGGGTGGAAAATTTTGTGTCTGTACGGCCTGTATGCCCGTGATATGAAAATACTTTTGGGTATAGTGTATGATATCGGAAACAGATTTGATGGTGTCATTGGTGATGTGGAATACACCCCCGTCCAATGCGGTTTCCATGATGGCCGAAAAGGCTGCGGTAAAAAAATCCACCGGGATCAGATTGATTCCCCCGGATGGGGCGGCTTCAATCCTTATGGGCATATGGGCGGTCCCGTCGGCACTAAATGAAATGCCCATTTGCTCATCACTTTCCCGGGTGTGTTCCCGGTGTTTTTGATGGTAGAGGTTTTTTAAAAATACCAGAATTTTCACCGGGTAGTACATGGCATTGAATCTGAGTGTTTTGCCGGTTCGGGAGTTGCCGTACACGATGGACGGCCGGTATATGTTCAGGCGGATGCCTTCCCGGCCGCAGCGTTTTGCCGCTGTCATTTCAGCACGGTGCTTGGTTTCTTCATACACATTGAAAAATGACCGGGTGTCCACCAGTGCTTCCGGGCATATCCCGCGTCTTTTTCCGGCAGCGTAGGCGGTACTGATAAAGTGAAAAAAACAGCACCGGCTTTTGGCCGCAAAATCCAGCAGGTGATGAAGGTTTGCTACATTGGCTTTTTCAATCTGTGCGCGTTTGCGTTCTGAAAAGGAGGTGTCAGAGGCGCAGTGAATGATTTCGTCGACCCGGGAAGCCAGTTTATGATAGTCAGTCGATGACAGGCCGAAGCCGGAACAGTTCAGATCTCCTGGTACTATTTGCACACAGGAAGGAATCCCATCTGGACCCAGCCAGTCAAACAATGCTTTTATACGTTCTTCCGGGGCTGTATTGTCCCGGGACCGGGCCAGCAACATGACTGTATATCCTTGCTGCGCAAGCATTTCAGCAAGGTAAATACCCAGAAATCCTGTGGCCCCTGTCAACAGGAAACAGGTGTTTCTCGACTGCCTTCTGCCGGTTATTTCATCAGCTGCTGCTCTGATATCTCCTCCATTGTGACTATAAACGGGTCATGCAAAAAAGCGCAAATCCATTTTGGGTTGTTTTTCAGGTATACAAAAAATTTTCTTTTCTGGCGCATCCCTGGGAAAAAATATATTTGAGAAATTTCACCCCTTTGCAGGTGCTGCTCAGTTTGTCCACCATGGGTTCGATGTCCGCCACGGCCAGCCGGATTTTTTCTGATTCCTTGCTGTCGGTGTGGTCGATATAATAGTCATATTCCAGAATGCCGCGTTTGCCCAGATCCAGAGGGGTAATAAACCCCAGATCATGTTCGATGCCGTGTTTTTCGGCAATTTGCCCAAAAGAGGTGATCAGTTCCTGGATAACATCTACCGGTTCCAGGGGGACATAAATGAGGAAGGCAAACATGTGCTTGTGTCGGGACATGCGTGCGCTGACAATTCGAAACATGGCCAGCCAGACCATATCGGTCATGTGGGGACGGCTGTAAAGCGCTTCGTAGAAATCCCGGAGATCTTCATCCACAGCAGCGGCAATGGTTTCAGGAGACGGGGAAAGAATTTTTTCCAGCACCGGCAGCATTTCTTCGCTGAGAACAGTTTCATAGGCCGGCCCGTCACTTTCCAGTCCCTGGACGATGTCCGCCAGATCAGATCTGACCAGCTGCGGCAGCCCGAGCATGAACATCTTGAGAGTGCTGCTGTCTATGACGCAGGGAACCATCTGCCGGATGCTGCGGCGGGTATATTTGTCGCCAATGACGGAAACCACACAGGTCATTTCGAGAATGCCGCTGAAAACATCCCGAGTCTGCTCGGCAAGGGCGAGGGTTGGGGAGATGAAAGTGGACAGGTAATGCCCGCCCAGTATGCCCACGGCAAGTCCTATGCGGCGGCGGCTGATATCCTTTGCAAAGCAAACCGCATCGGCAAGGGTGGTAAACGGCACCAGAATGCCTTGTTCGTCATCGGTTACCGGATGCATCCGCACCCGGGCCCCGGTACAGATGCCCGGAGACGGAAGGACTGCTTCTTTAAAACCAAACACATTGGGCGCATTTTTGTCATTGATGCTGAAAACCGTGCCGTGCTTGTCTACAAATGTCATATCAACGATATGGTCGGCACCCACGCCGTAGACATTGGCCCAGGTGGAAAACAATCCCGTACATACGATGTTGCCGCATACCGTTGCCGCCGGTTCCGCCGTATTTACCCGATAGCCATGTTCGGCGGCCGCTTTTTGCAATTCAAAGGAGGTCACTCCGGGTTCGATAACAGCACTCCAGTTGTCCGGATCCAGCTGGATTTTTTTCATCCGGTTCACATCGATGATGATACCCCGGGTAAAGACAAATCCAAAAACACTGCCCCCGTTGCCCCGGACCACTATCGGAATTTCAGATCGGTCCGCATATTTGACGATTTCCACCAGTTCATCCGCACTGCCGGGCAGTACCACATATCCGGGCATCTGCCTGTCGGCCAGGGGAAAGGGGTCGTTGGCATAGGCAATCAAATGGGCCGGGTCATTGGTGGCCCATTTTTCACCCACAATGTTTTTCAAGGCCTTCAGCGGTTCATCTTCCAAGATTACAGCAGGTTTTTCTCCTTTTTCCTGGAATGCGTCAAGGAACGCTTTCAAGGCCTGCATGACCTTCATGGGCCGCATCCCGGTCACAAAATGGCACTGCCTGTCGCATGATCCGCACAAGGTGCACGATGAAATGATATCCACTGCCGCTTCAGTGACGGGAATCAAGTCTTTGGCAAGGGCATCACACAGATCCATCCGGCCCTGGGGAAAATAGCCGACGTAGGGTGTTTTTTTTGCCGGCGGGCAAAGCCCGGTTTCCAGGTAGTCGATTTTACACATGGCATAATGCCGGCATTGGGCAGCCGTGCGGCGGATATCTTCAGGGATATGATCCAGGGGGGTCATTAAATGGCCGTCCTTCCAGTTTCAGGTTAAGGGTCAGAACCTTTCATGCGTTGTTGTGCCCGGCAGGGCATGCCGTTATTGCGGCAAAAAAATTACCGATCAGCAACCCCGATTTTTTACTATAGTGAAATTGTGCTTTCCGGTCAAAATAAAGTTTTTTTGCATAAGGACAGAAGGGCTTGATGGATCCCCCAGGGATAATGCATTTCCCCCATGGGTTTTTTTGCCCGGATATGATATGTTTTCGGGATGATCAGATAAGGAGGGGAACGCATGAAAATCATCGACCAGAGCCATGAAATTATCAGCCTGCCGGACAATCTGCTTCAGGTCATCGAGACGGCCGGCCGCACCTGTTATAAATCCGAGGACAAAATCACATCTGATTCCGCAACCGGATTTGTGGCCCGCATGCGGGACCGGGGCCACCATGCCATGATCGAGTTCGGCGATATTATTGTCCGGTTTGTCACCAACCGGGGCGTGACCCATGAACTGGTCCGGCACCGGTTGTGTTCCTTTGCCCAGGAATCCACCCGGTATGTGCGGTATGACGGAAAAATGGAGTTCATCCGGCCCTGCTGGTGGGATGACTGTACCCCGGCCCAGCAGACCCTCTGGCAGCAGGCCATGGCAGATGCGGAAAACAGGTACCTGTCGCTTCTGGAGAGCGGATGGCGGCCGGAACAGGCCAGAGAGGTGCTGCCCAATTCATTGAAAACCGAAATCGTGGTCAAAGGCAACATCCGGGAATGGCGGCATATTTTTACGCTGCGGTGTGCCAGAAAAGCCCATCCCCAGATCCGGGCGTTGATGGGGCCGCTGCTGTCGGCGCTGAAAGAGCAGCTGCCCGTGGTGTTTGATGATCTGGTGTTTTAAAAAATAAGGCCCGCCGGGGAGGGGAGAGTCCGTCGGGCCCATAAAAAGATCTGATTTCAAAAAAAGATGGATCCGTATTAAGACATGCACCCATCATCATCTTTGATTACTTTGGTGTAACATTCATCACGGTCTTTGTCATTATCGGACGTGTTGTCGCAGTCACTCATTTTTTCCACCACTTTTTTCTGGTCTTCTGCGTCACAATAATCTTTTTTTTGTTTGTCTTCGGCCATTATACATCTCCTTTGTCTGTCAGCTCTTGTGTTTGTGTTGTTTTTCTGTCAATTAAACTTATAATGTAACGTTCCAAGGAAAAATGTCAACCAGGTTTAAAAAAATTACACCGCACAGGCGGACGGCCATGATACGTGAAAACAGGTGTGACCCATGCAGATTTTAAACCCGTCCCGATGGTATCTTCATCCGGTATTTATCTTTGCTTGTTCCATTATCGCTCTGGCCACATTTCTGGTACTGACCGTCAGCCTGTATATGGAGATCCGGTCAGCCCTGGAAACGGTGATCGTCCGGTTTCACATCGATCCGGAACTGATTTTCCCCTCCAAAACCGGGATGACCATCCTGGTGCTCAGTCTGTTGATCACTGTGGTTTTGGCCGGGATTCTGCTGGCGTTCATCTATTATCAAAAGACATTGAACCTGTTCCGGCTCCAGCACAATTTTATTTATAATTTCACCCATGAACTCAAAACCCCGGTCACCTCTTTACGGCTTTACCTGGAAACATTTGTCCGCCATCCGTTGAAATCCGAAGATATCAAGCGGTACAGCAAAAATATGCTGGAAGACATCAACCGGCTGACGGACAACATCAACCGGATATTGAACATGGCCCGCATTGAAAGTCAGAATTTTGATTCCGAAGTGACACGGAAAAGCCTGGTGGAAGTGGTGGATACCTTTTGTCAGAAAAATGATTCTTTGTTCAGGGAGTGTGATATACGGATATTGAATCCAACAGGGGGGCAGTTCGAATATCCCGTGAATCTGTTCTTGTTTGAAATGCTGCTCATGAATATCGTGTCCAATGCCATTAAATACAATTTATCGGATCGGCCGCAATTGACCATTGTGTTCAAGCCCCATCTTCAGAAAGTGACCATTGATTTTATCGACAACGGCATCGGCGTGGACCGGCATGAGACCAAAAAGATTTTCCGCAAGTTCTATCAGTCCGACCGGGAAAACAGGCAGCGTGTATCCGGATCCGGGCTGGGGTTGTATCTGGTTTCCAGCATTGCTAAAATTCATGGATGGCGGGTGTCCGTGTCCAGTGAAGGCAAAGGGTGCGGGGCTAAATTCACCATTACCATTCCCAGAAACGCCATTGCCAATGTCAGGGAGAAAAATATATGGAAGCGGCTGAAAAAAAACGTGTTCTGGTCATAGAAGATGAAGCCCGAATCGCTGAGGGGCTTCGACTCAACCTGTCCCTTGCCGGATATGCCGTGGCAGTGGCGCCGGACGGGATTGACGGGCTTGAAAAATGGCGGGCCTGGCATCCGGATCTCATTGTTCTGGATATCATGCTGCCCATGATCGACGGGTTTTCAATTTTAAAAACCATTCGCCAGGAGGATGAAAAAATTCCTGTGCTGATTCTGTCGGCCAGGGGAGATACCACGGACAAGGTCAAAGGCCTTCGGTATGGCGTGGATGATTATCTGGCCAAGCCCTTTGATCTGGAGGAATTCCTGCTCCGGGTGGAGCGTCTGATTCAAAAAAGCGCGTGGTATGAACCGGCAGTGCCGGAAAAAAAACCGGATGTGGGCCTGTTTAACGGGAATCATTTCCGGTTCGGGGACAACCATGTGGATTTTGTCACTTTCAAGGCCCGGTGTGTGGCCGGCGAGATCACATTGACGGAACAGGAGATCACCCTGCTCAAAATTTTTATTGAAAACAGAGGAAAGCCTTTATCCAGGGAAGAATTGCTGAATGCCGGATGGGGGTATTCCCGGGACACGTCTACCCGCACGGTGGATAATTTCATGGTCCGGTTCAGGAAATATTTTGAAAAAGACCCGAAAAACCCCCGGTTTTTCAAAAGCCGCCGATCCGTAGGCTATCTCTTTGATCCCGCCTGAGCGTTATTAATTTTGTGTCCGACAGCACGTCGTAGGCTTCTTGAATGTCTTGAAACGGACGGCTGTTTCCTTAAATCACCTCCTGATAAGACTTCTTTTTAATCCAGATCAGAGTTTGATGTTAATTTGAAACCCATTGTTATATTACTAAATGAATAATCTCGAATAAAATAATATAGCAGATATTGACATAGACTTTTTAATACCTAAATTTGTGTTCGAAAAACCGGGTAGCATAATCGAACCAAGCGACAAGTAAACCCCATGAAAACAGGAGGATGCATTATGTTTACAAGATTCAGCGATATCGACAAATTATTCGGTACCATGGACCTGCTCCGGCAGCGGCTGGACAATATGTCTACGGATTACAACCGGCCTTACAGGAGCACATGGCTGATGGAAGACGGGTTTCTTCGGGCCAACCTCTACCAGAGCGGCGATGCCTTTGAAATGAGACTGGAAGTGCCCGGCATGGACAAGGATGCACTGGACATTAAGATCCAGGGCAATTATCTGGAAATCGCCGGTAAAAGAGAACAGGATGTGCCTGAAGGGTACAAGGTGCACAAGACCGAGAGACTGAACGGTACTTTTTCCCGCAGCTTTACACTGCCGGATGATGTGGACAGCACCCGGGTGGAGGCGACCTTGAAAAACGGGGTGCTTTATCTGACCCTGCCCAAATCCGAGGCAGCCAAACCCAGGCAGATCACCATCAGTTAATTTGTTTGTTTCAATGTCTTCGGTTAAGTTGAACCATCATAACAATGGAGGCGTATCATGGATAAAAATACTGAAATCGCAAAAAGAGACGATCGGAATATAGAAAAAACCAGAGAATTGTACGAAGTCGCACCGGCGGTGGATATTTATGAAAATGAAGACGAAATCCTTTTGGTTGCGGATATGCCGGGTGTGGTAAAGGAGGAGGTTTCCGTGAATATCGACAACGGCCGCCTGGCCCTGTCGGGGATCAGAAAACTGGAAGCCGGCGGGGTGGCTTCATGGGAAGAGTTCGGCAATGTGGAATTCGTCCGCAATTTTTCAGTTCCCCAGACCATTGATGTGGAAAACGTCAAAGCGGAGCTGAAAAGCGGCGTGCTGACCCTTCACATGCCCAAGTCGGAGGCAGCCAAACCGCGTCAGATCGAGATCAAAACGGCATAACGGGTTAGGCAGGTCAACGCCCGGAGATGTTGATCCTCCTTTGACATGCCCGTTGACCTGAACCGGGACGCTTTCTCCGGGCGGCTTCCCGGTTCATTTTTTTCTGCCATAAACCAGGCTCATTACATACCGGTCATCCGGAAAGCATGACCAGGTATGAACGGCCTGTTTTTGGCCGCAATGATAGATCTGATCTTTGATGACCGCCACATGGTGAAGGCTCTCATTGAATCCGAGTCCCAGAAATTTTAAATATGCTTCTTTCAGGGTCCAGTGGGTAAAAACGGTGGATGCATCCGGTGCCATGTGCGCTATTTCATCGGTTGTGAATGCAGTTCTCATGAATCCGTCATCCGGCATATTCCCGATCTTTTCAATATCGATCCCCAGGGTCGTTTCCGAGTCCCGGGTGATGGCAGCGGCCGTGTAATCCCCGCTGTGGGACAAAGAGATGGGGATTTCAGGAAACTGTGTCAGATAAGGCGCCCCTTTTTCCCGATAGTCAATCCGGATCTGATCCAGGGGCATGGATAGATCCAGAATATCTCTGGCAAGAATTTGCAATGCAAAGCGCCCACAGATCCACTCCATCTGTTTTTTCAACGCCTTGAACCGGTTGACCCGGATCAGTTCATCGTCTGACAGAAATGCTTTCCTGAACAATGAGTGGTTAAATTCTCGGTGCTTCATGGATGCCCTATCGGGATGCCTGCTAGAATGAAACACCGCATCCCGGATATCCGGTATTTTCATGGTCTGGACAATAATGCCTGGGCCTATGGAAAAGATTTTTTTGTCAATTTTTATTTGGTCCGGATATGTCATATTGATTTGTCTTAGGCAACGATGCGGAAAACGCCATGAAATGGATCAGATCCTGTAAAAGCTCTTGGAAAGAGCAGTCAAACCATAGGTTTCATCTATGCGGCAAAGTCAAGCATTTCAATCTTTACACCGCGTTTATATTCTTGCTCAGCAAGAGATAATAACGACTGGCTGACTTCAGATGAAATATATTCTTCACCACAGTTTTCACAGATTTTAGCGGGCACCTGTTTAAAAACAAGTGTCGTTTGCTCACGTTCTAACAATACGGTTGTAAAGCTGTCTGTTGTGATGCCATTTCGACAAATTGCACATTTCATAATACCCTCTTAGAAAAATTATCTTTCCATATTTCCTTCAGATGAGAAAAAGCCAATGGATCTGTCAGTTAAATTGTTACCCTAATAATTGCCTAAATATCCCGCAAAGTCAAACACACTGGATGTTTTTTATTTGATAAGGATCGTTTTGGGATCGGGTGAGTTCAGTGACAGGACCGGACCGGTAAATCCAGCTCCAAAGATCCTTGTCGGGCGTTCTTGGTTGTTTGAGTCTGTGAGAATAACTAAGACTGCCCGACAAGGAAAAAATCAATTTGTGGCAATAAATAACCGGAAATTATGTCCGGTTATTTCACCAAAGCCTTGTGGCTGTCGATCAGGGTGCCCACCACATCGGAATCCGCCAGGGTGGAGATGTCTCCGAGCTGGTCATATTCATTGGTGGCGATTTTGCGCAGGATCCGGCGCATGATTTTGCCGGACCGGGTTTTGGGAAGCCCTGCCGCAAAATTAATGATGTCCGGGGTGGCAATGGGGCCGATCTCTTCTCTGACATGGACTTTCAATTCCTTGAGCAGCTCCGGCGAAGGCGTGGCACTGACATTGAGGGTGACAAAGGCATAGATGCCCTGGCCCTTGATATCGTGTGGAAACCCGATCACGGCGGCTTCCGCCACCTGGGGATGGCTCACCAGGGCGGATTCCACCTCGGCCGTGCCCATGCGGTGGCCGGATACGTTAATTACGTCATCCACCCGTCCGGTGATCCAGAAATATCCGTCCTCATCCCTGCGGCACCCGTCTCCGGCAAAATAATAGCCGTCAAACATCTGGAAATAGACTTTGCCGAACCGGTCGTGATCGTTATACACCGTGCGCATCTGGCCGGGCCAGGGTTCTTTGACGGCCAGAATCCCGTCACAGGCACCTGCCAGTTCCTCTCCCTGTTCGTTGAGCAGCACGGGTTGGATCCCGAAAAACGGCAGGGTGGCGGACCCGGGTTTCTGGTCGATGGCATAGGGCAAAGGCGAGATCATGATGCCGCCGGTTTCGGTCTGCCACCAGGTGTCCACAATGGGGCAGCGCCCCTTGCCCACATGGGTGTGGTACCAGCGCCAGGCTTCCGGGTTGATGGGTTCTCCCACGGATCCCAGCAGGCGCAATGATGATAAATCATATTTTTCCACCCATTCCTCTCCCTGGGCCATCAGGGCCCGGATGGCCGTGGGTGCGGTGTAGAACTGGTTCACCTGCCATTTGTCCACCGTGGCCCAGAACCGGCCCGGGTCCGGATAGGTGGGCACGCCTTCGAACATCAAAGAGGTGGCACCCTGGGACAAGGGGCCGTACACGATGTATGAATGGCCCGTGACCCAGCCGATGTCGGCCGTGCACCAGTAGATGTCCCCGTCATGGTAGTCAAAGATATACTTGAACGTGGTGCCGACATATACCATGTATCCGCCGACATTATGCTGGACCCCTTTGGGTTTGCCCGTGGAGCCCGAGGTATAAAGAATGAACAGCGGGTCTTCCGCATCCATCCATTCCACGGGACAGTCGGGTGCCTGGGCAGCGGCGGCCTCATGCCACCACACATCCCGGTCCGCTTTCATGGTAATGT
>JAIPDL010000069.1 GCA_021737695.1 Desulfotignum sp.
CAATTGTTATGTTGCATATTTTTTTACAAAGTTGTTGTATCCTCAGCAACTTGCTGTATTTAAAGGAGATATTGATTTGCATGCCCAATGATAAGAAACGCCCGTTTATCAAGGCTCAGGGGCAACTCGCAACATAACACTGGTATCCAAAAAATTTTTCCAGCCCGGTTGATAACGCTGTTTAACGACATCAACCGGGACATTTCGATTGTTTTTTCACTTTCATCCATTATGTCAATCTCGCTGAACATCTCTTTCATTTTCTCTCTCCAATCGGCAACGCTCAGCATGATTTGTCCAAAACTTCCCGCACCTTTTCTGCCATGTCCGCCATTGAAAAAGGCTTCTGGATAAAAGCTACCCCATCATCCAACACACCTTGGTGGGCAATGACGTTGGCAGTATATCCGGACATGAACAAAAGCCGGATGTCCGGATAAAGATCAGTGATTTTTCCGGACAGGTCACGCCCATTCATCTCCGGCATGACCACATCCGTCATGAGAAGATGAATTTTATCTGTATGGTTTTTAGCCTTTTCCACAGCCTCTGCTGGTGTGGTTGCGGTCAACACGGTATACCCTTTCCTTTCCAGCATCATCCGGGTCATCCTGAGAATGGAAGGTTCATCTTCCACCAGCAGGATGGTTTCTGTTCCCCCGGCAGCAGCTTTTTTCTCAGGAATAGCCTTGTCATTATCTTCATCGGTAACCACCCGGGGCAGATAAATTTTAAAGGTGGAACCTTGATCTGGTTCGCTGTAGACATTGATGAATCCATCGTTCTGTTTGACAATGCCGTAGATTGTTGCAAGCCCCAGACCCGTGCCTTTGCTCACCTCCTTGGTGGTGAAAAACGGCTCAAACAGATTGTCCTGAGTGTCTTTGCTCATACCGCAGCCGTTGTCACTGACTGCCAGCAGGACAAAATCACCAGGAATAAAGCCGGCGTGTTCTTTGCAGTATTCTTTGTCAAATGTTTTTTTTCCGGTTTCTATGGTGAGTTTCCCCACACCTGCAATGGCATCCCGGGCATTGACACAAAGGTTGGCAAGAATTTGGTCGATCTGGGAGGGGTCCATTTTCACGGACCACAGATGGGCCGTCGGCTGCCATACCAGATCGATGTCTTCTCCGATAAGCCGGCGCAGCATATTGAGCATGCTTTCCACGGTAGTATTCAAATCCAGCTGTTTGGGAGAAATAGTCTGTTTTCTGGCAAAAGCCAGCAACTGCTTTGTGATGTCCGCCGACCGTTTTGCCGCTTTCTGGATTTCTTTCAAGTCGGAAATCAGATCGTTATCTTCTTCCGCCTTCAACAATGCCAGTTCCGTGTGTCCCAGGATCACCCCCAGCATGTTGTTGAAATCATGGGCCACGCCTCCGGCCAGCCGGCCTACGGATTCCAGTTTCTGTGCCTGGCTGAGTTGGGCCTGGAGTTTCTCCCGTTCCGCTTCAGCCTGCTTGCGCTCGGTATTGGCAAATAACTGTGCTGTCAGATTTGCAACAGCGCTTAAAAAAGATTCTTCATCTGTATGCCATTGGCGAATCGGACCGCGATGCTCGGCAGATAAGACACCAATTAATCGCCCATCCTGTTGAATGGCTGAATCAAGCAAAGAGCTTATTTTCAGGGGTATTAAATAATGATCGGTCAATTCCTGTGTGCGGGTGTCATTTTGGGCATCGTCTGCATCGATCAGACTGTTTTTGCGCAGTGCTTCAAAATATGAGGGAATGTCACCGGTATTCAGATCATCTAACTGGGAATGAGGGCCTGTTTGGGCATCGTGCAGTACCAGGCGTTTTAACCGGGTTTCATTCTCCGAAAGCAGCCAGACACTGACCCTGTCTACCTGCAAAGTTGCAGCAAGTTTGCAGGTTAATATTTTCAACGCATCATCGATACTGCTGTTGATAATGGAATCGTTGAACGTCAGTTGGGCAATCAGGTTCCGCTGCATTTTCACCCGTTCCGCATTTTTTCTGTTCAATTCTTCCGCCTGCTTGCGTTCGGTGATATCCTGAAAGATACATGCAAACTGACCCGGAGCAGGACAGAAGGCGGTCACCTGGAAATGTTTTCCAATTTCGGCAGAATGATTTTCAAAGGTCACCGGGGCACCGGAAAGCGCCACTTCCCCATAGGTTTTAATCCAGGAAATCTCTGTGTTGGGCAGAACATCCTTGACGGTCCTGCCCTTAACCGACGCTGCTTTAAGGCCGGTCATTCGCTCGAATGCCGGGTTGATATCCAGAAAGCGATAGTCCACAGGGGTTCCTGAATCATCGCAGATGATCTCGTGCAGGGCGAATCCATCCAGCATCTTGTGAAACAGCATCTGAAAATTTTGTTCTGCCTGGTGGGATGCGGTTATGTCTATGGCTGAAACGGCAATGCCCTGAGGTTTGTCGCTCCGGTCCCTGAGAAGAACCCCGCTCATCAGCATGGGGAATTTTGTACCATCCTGATGACAGTGCCAGACGGTCGTGGGCGCAAAATGCCCATCCCGCATCATGTAGGCCATGAGGCGGTTCACCTCTTTCAATTGTTCTTGGTTGTGAAACAGGTGAAAGTGTTTGCCCATCAACTGTTCCGGCTCGTATCCATGGATATTGGCAAAGAATGGGTTGACATACAGCAGATTGCCCTGGAGATCGGCAATCGCTTTGCCGTAAACCGCAATGTCTGCAATCATCCTGAACCGCCTGTTCTCCTCCTCCGTCCGCCTGCGTTCAGTAATGTCAGAGACGATACCCATGGAGCCGATATACCGGCCGTCCTGTTTTTCAAGCCGGGTATTCTTTTTTTCCAGTTTCTGGATTCGTTTTTCCAATTCTTCATATGTGGGTTTCACGTTCATGTTAAGTCCTGTTAAATGTCTGGAAATGCGTTGGACGGCAATGCGGCCGGATTGAAGCGTCAACTGCCTGCCAGCGCTTCTATCCCTTCTGTTTTTTCGACAAAAAGCTGTAAGTGCGGGAAAGGGATTTCAACACCGGCGTCATCAAGGGCCTTTTTGCATTTTTCCGTGTATTCCCACATAAAAGAGTATCGTTCCGTGGGGTTTTCAATCCAGAATCGAAGCTGCAGATTGACACTGCTGTCTGCGAGCCCTGTCACAACAACCGCTGGGGCGGGGGAAGGCAGGATCCGTTTATCTCCTTCGACAGTGTCTAAAATAATATTTTTCGCATGGCTGATATCCTCTTTATAGGCGATGCCGACGGGGACTTTCACTCGAATTTTCGGTGATATTGTGTAATTGACAATGCGCTCCTGGGACATCTGCTGGTTCGGTATCACCACGGTTTCATTGTCAAAGGTGGTCAGGACCGTGGTTCGGAGCCTGATTTCAGAGACGGTGGCATGCATCGAACCCATGGAGATCCAGTCATCTTCCCTGAACGGTTTGTCTATAATGATCACCACACCGGAAATGATGTTTGCGATGGTATCCTTAGCACCAAAAGAAACGGCCAGGCCCACGACACCAACACCAGCCAGGAGGGATTTTATGTTTATCTGAAGCTGATCCGCCACCGTGAGGCAGGCAAATACGTAAATGCCGACCCTGACGGTCCTCAGCAATAAATTGGTTGCCTGTTTTTCGATTATCATTTTGTTCAGCGTTCTTTGCAGCACTTTCTGAACAATTTTGTTGGCAAGCCAGAAAAAAACCAGGAGAATCAGGGCACTGATGATTTTGGGTAAATAGTTGATGAAATGGGTCGTGATGGCCTGGATGTCAATGATGTTTTGAAGATCTGTCAACACAATTTCCTTTCTGTAAGTTAATTATTCAATGGGTAAACGTCTTATTTCTATTGTCATAGAGGGAAAAGAGCGAACAGGATATATGCACAATATCGATTATCATAAACGGTTCTCAAAAACTCAATTCATTCCTGTGTATTCTTTTCACGGGGGTCATCCAGCAATTGCCGGATGGTGGTTGCCACTTTTACCATATCGATCGGCTTCGTTAAAAATGTATCAACATACGGGCATTCGGCATTGTCATTGATTTGTTCGCTGTACCCGGTACACAGGATGATCGGCAAATCGGTTCGGATGGCTTTGATCTTCTCAGAAAGTTTGTTGCCTGTGAGATTCGGCATGGTCATATCCGTAATGACCAGATCAATCTTGTCCGGGTAGGCTTGCAAGGCCTCCAGCGCCTCCAGACTGCTTGTCTTTGGCGTAACCGTGTAGCCCAGGTGCTCGAGCATCTGCTGCATCATATTCACGATCTGCGGCTCGTCATCCACCACAAGAATCCGTTCCGCGCCGGTCGGCAGCGGCCCGGTCACGGGGTCCGCGCCATTGTCTTCCGCCCTTTCTGCCAGTGGCAGGTACACGTGAAAGGTGGTCCCCATCCCCGGTTCGCTGGAAACCGCAATATGCCCGTTATGGGACGTCACGATGCCATGGACCACGGACAGTCCCAGACCCGTGCCTTCCCCTTTTGCCTTGGTGGTGAAATAAGGTTCAAAGATTTTTTCCAGGTTGTTTTTCGGGATACCGCTGCCGTTGTCGCTGACCGTGATCCGCACATAATTTCCAGGCGGCATCTCCGGATGCCGGGGCTTGATGTCCGTTTCAAACGTCACGGTATCAACGCCGATTTCCAGGATGCCGGTTCCGTCGGCCATGGCGTGTTTGGCATTGGTGACGAGATTGACGATAACCTGGTGGATCTGGGTGGGATCGGCCAGCACAACCAGCGGGGTGCTGCTGATATTGTCTTTCATCTCAATGGAAGAGGGGATGGTGGACCGGAGCATTTTCAGCGCTTCTTTAATCAGTGTGGTGATCTGAACCGGCCGGATCTCTTTTTCATCATGCCGGCTGATGGTCAGAATCTGCTTCACCAGATCTTTGGCCCGGTTTCCGGCGGCAAAAATCTCGTTCAGGTCGTCTGCCACTTTAGATCCGGTATCCACACGGCCAAGGGCCAGCTGGGAATATCCGAGAATGGAGGCCAGGATATTGTTGAAATCATGGGCGATCCCACCGGCCAGTGTGCCGATGGTTTCCATTTTCTGGGCATGGTGCAGCTGGGATCGAAACGTTTCCTTTTCCGCTTCAGCCGATATCCGCTCCGAAATGTCGCTGACAAAATTGAGCGTTGCACGATCGCCTTCCCATTCCAGTGCGTTTGAGGAGATGGACACCCATTTTTCTTCCCCGGATGCGGTGACAGCCCTGAATTCATATCCGGTCTCCACTGTTTCTCCTGACAGCCTTTTTCGGTAGTTCTCATACACCATGTCACGGTCATCCGGATGGATGAATTCAGTGAAGGCCATTGACCTGAGCACTTCCTGGGGGTATCCCAGCATGTTTTCCAGAGCCGTGTTTGCAAAAGCGATTCTGTCATGTTTTGCCACCAGAATCCCTTCAATCGCATTGTCAAACACAGATCGATATTTCTGTTCGTTTTGTCGAAGCACCTGTTCCATTTGCCTGTCGGCTGAATCGTCCCTAAACACCAGCACGGCACCGATGCATTTTTTGTTTTTCATCACAATGGGGGCCGCGCTGTCTTTAATCGGTATTTCCCGGCCGTGTCGGTTGATCAAAAGCGTGTGATTGGCAAGTCCGGCAATTTTGCCTGTCTCGATAACACGCCTGACAGGGCTGTCGACCTTTTCCCGGGTGTCTTCATTGACAATCGTAAAGACTCGGTCCAGGGGCTGGTTCATTCCTTCTGCCTGTTCCCAGCCGGTCAAGGCCGCTGCTTCAGCATTAATCAGGGTAATCTTTCCTGAAACATCCGTTACAATCACGGCATCACCAATGGATTCCAAGGTTGTCGCCATTATTTCCTTTTCAGCAGCCAGTTTTTTTGTGCGGTCATAAACCAGGGATTCCAATTGATCCATATAATACCGCAGCCGGCGTGACATGGCATTGAAAGCCGTGGTCAGGGTCCTGAGATCTTTTCCCCGGGGCAGGGCAATGCTGACACCAATGGCGGCTTCGCTGGCAATCATTTTTTCCGCCTGTTTTCGAATCACTGCCATCGGCCGAAAAATAAAGTGCCGGTTGATCAGGTACTGAGTCGCATAAATCAGCAATAAAACCATCACCAGGGTGGCGGTTAACAGGTATGAAATCTGGTTGGCTGAAGCATAAGCAGACCCCAGTGGAATCCTTATGGACACAGCCGAGGACACATCACCGGTTTTTCTGTGGAAGCTTCGCTCAGGTCCATAAAGGGCCACCATCTCCCTGGGTGCATCTTCGGGGTCCCCGTGACAACGCAGGCAGGAATCTTCCATGATTTCTGCACGGCGCAGAACGGTATAGAAAGGGTTTCCGTCAATTCGCCGGACCGCCGATACGGCTTCAATTCCCGAACCTGCTGTGTTGATTTTTGCAAGAAAGGCCGCTTCATACGCATCGGCTTCATTTTGAGTACTGCGGGCGTTGACAGCACACTCCTTATAGTAATAATCCTCAGGAAAATAACCTTTTTCTGGATTCATGGTGCGGAAATAGCTGTCAATCTCACGAACGGCAAAGGTGGATGACATCCATACCGGATTAAAGTATTCATCCGTCATTATCGGCGCCGTCAGTTTGAAAATTTCCGGTTTCAACCGCTGGGTAAAATAGGTGTGTAAGGAAAAATTGTGATCCAGTAAAATCCGTGCCTTTTGCCTGGCATTTTCCAGGGCGTACCGCCGCATTTGAACATTTACAAACCCGATAAGCCCAAGACCCAGAACAATGATCACCACGGCATTCATCATGGCCGTCAAATGGCTGAGCCCAAGGCTGCGATCCTTTATTTGTGTTGACCCCTTCTGCATGATCCTTTATTCCTCTTATCACACATTTTTACATGACAGCCCCGGGTTTCCTTTATTTACGTTCCTTGGCAATCAGAAGATACCTGGTTTGTCCGTGCCGCGTATCTTTTGTAAGATTCAGCTTCTGATTGATTTTTCCATCAACCCTTTGACCGTTTCCATCAGTCTTTCTTCATCAGCGCCTTTTTCAAAGAAATACCCGGCTCCGGCCTTCATGGCCGCTCTTCGATATTCCGGGAACGGGTAGCTGGTGAAGACAAGGACCGTCGTCGGCACCTGGTTTTCCCGGATATCTCTCACAACATCCAGTCCGGAACCGCCGGGCATCTTCAGGTCAAGAACCACGGCATCCGGTTCGGTCTCCCGGATGCCTTTTATGGCGTGCGTCACATCCCCGGCCTGACCGGCGATCTGCACACCGGGGATATCCAGAAGCATATCGGAAAGACTCGCTCTGAGTTGCCTGGAATCATCCGCTATGAAAACCTTTATCCCCATATCTGTTCTGCTTCCTCATCATTCGAATCAGATGATTGTTACCCGTAACCAGCCCCTGAGCCCTGGTGTTTCGCCGCAGCCTCGAAAATGGTCTTTGTGTATAGCCGCCCCATTTATCATACCATACTATTCTGAATGGTTGTTTTGTATCGTCGAAACCATGAAATCGATGTCGTAATTATTGCCGACGTCATGTCGTTGATACGGTGACAGAGTGTCGTTTGTTTTATGATATGGGCGGGCTGAAAAGGGGATATAAATGTTTTCGAGAAAAGCGCTAATGACGTCCGGAAAGGTTCAATCGATAAGCTGATGGGTCAGGGCATAGTGAACGATTTCGGCATTGTTTTTCAGGCCGGTCTTTTCCAGGATGCGGAACCGGTAAGTACTGATTGTGGAAACACTCAGGTTGATGTCACGGGCAATTTCACTGACGCTTTTTCCTGCCGTGATCATCAGCATGACCTGGTACTCTCGTTCCGACAGCAGTTCATGGGGCGGTTTTTCATAATCGGGGTCAAGGGCGGCCGCCAGTTTTTCAGCCAGGCAGGGACTGACATATTTACCGCCCGCCGCCACTTTTTTGATGGCTTCGATGAGCTCGTCTTCATCCGTATCTTTGGTCAAATAGCCGGAAGCCCCGGCCTTCATGGCTCTGACGGCATATTGGTCTTCTGAATGCACGGACAACACCAGAACCTTCTGCCCGGGGTAGTCTGATTTCAGCCGTTTCATTAGTTCAAAAACAGTGGGGCCGGGCATGGAAATGTCAATAATCAGCACATCATGTTTTTTTTCAGCCACTCGGGCGAGAACCTCCTGGCTGGTCCCCGCCTCACTGATCACAGCCATACCGGGGGTGTCCTCAATGGTCTGCTTGAGGCCCCTTCGAAAAATCCGGTGGTCATCTGCTATCAGAATTTTTATCATTCGATTCCCTCGCGTTATCTAAAACATTCCCGTCAATTCGGCAAAGGAATAACGACTCTGATACATGTTCCAACGCCCGGTTGTCCGCTGATATCGAAATCGCCGCCAAAAGCGTGAACCCTCTCACGCATGCCGACCACGCCAAATGCTTTTGACCGGATCAGCGCAAAATTGCTGATCCCTTTTCCATTGTCCTTGATTTCAAGTGTAATCCAGTTTCCTGTAAATTTCAATGAGATGTCTACACTGGTTGCTTTTGAATGACGTCTCACATTGGTCAGCGCTTCCTGACAGATTCGGAAAACAGCCGTTTTAATATGGCTGTTGACCTTCATGGCAGCCGTTTCTGTATCCAGGCTGCATCGAATACCAGTCTGTTCCTGAAATTGAGCCGTATACCATTCAAGGGCATCGGAAAGCCCCAGGTCATCCAGAACTGCCGGCCGTAGTTTCGTGCATATTCGCTTTACCGATTGCACGCTCTGGTTGATTATGGATGTCATTGTACCCAGTTTGTCCATCACAGGGCGCTGGTCAGGGGATAGGCGTTTTCTGACCCAGTTGATGTCCATTTTCAGGGCGGACAGGGTCTGCCCGAAATCATCGTGAATCTCCCGGGCTATTGATAACCGCTCTTTTTCAAGGGTATCCAGCAGGTGAGATGACAGGCTGCGCAGTTGCTGATTGACCTTTTCAATTTCTTCCCTGGCTCTCTTGCGTTCAGTGATCTCCTTGATAATTACGGAGAACCCGGTGATCTTGTGAGCATCATCCACAATGGGATACCAGCTTTCAAGCCAGAAGCGGTTGATGCCTGGCTGGGATGCGGTTTTTCCGACCAGTTCCATATCTGTTACCGGCTTACCCGTTTTAAGGATTTCCGCGGTAATCTTTTGCACGGTGTCTTCAAGCCCGGGCACTATTTCCTTGACCGACTTTCCCACATGATCCGCTGCAGGAAAGCCGTTTATGTCAGCAAGCATGCTGTTTATCCTGACAAAGCGCAGGTCCAGGTCCAGAACTGCCAGTCCGATGGGGGCATTGTCGTAGTAGGAGGAAATTTCAGCCAGTTGGTTTTGAATTTCTTTTTTCGACCGCCTGTGCTCCGTGATGTCGCGAACAATTGCCATTAGCAGTGTTTCTCCAGGAAGTTTCAGCCGGTTCAGGCTGACTTCAGTGTCAACCAGAGAACGATCAAGACGGCAGTGCTGCCATTCGAAAACCTGTGACGTCCCTTCCAAGACTGCGGTGATTTTTTCCAGCGCAGCTTCCCGGGAATTCCGGCCGTCCGGCTGAATCTCCGGAGAAAAGCAATGGGGTGCCTGCCCGATAATCTGATTTCTGGTACAGCCGAACAGTTTTTCTGTGGGGGGGTTGCAATCGACGAAAAGATCCCCTTTCATAAGGAAAATCGCATCATTGGCCGACTCGAATAGTGTCCGGAATTTTTCTTCGCTCTGTCTCATCTCACGTTCGGTTCTTTTAAGATCGGTTGCATCCACTGCTATCGAATGGCTTTGTACAACTTTGCCTTCTTCATCCTTGACGGGACGAACCGTCAGTTGGATCCAGGCCGAACTGCCGTCATTTCGGCGCATCTCCATGGGGGATCATTTCCTGTTCAAATTAAACTGTTCATTTGGATGAACATTACCATAGTTATAGGTCGAGAAGTTTGTTTATTTGATTTATACTTCCCTAAGTTATTAAATTTTTTTGGTCAGAGTGGACTCATGCAGTCGTTCAGGGAAAGTTACATACCAAACATCATTTTTTCAATTATCGCATTGATATTATACGTTTCATCAATACCGGTCACGATTATTTCGTTTTTATCCTCTGGTGTCATCCATTTGATAATAATATTATCGGTTTTGTAATCGCTGAGGATAGTAGCTGATTTTGCTGCCGGATTATAAGCGATTCGAATCTGTGAAAGGAAAAAACCCTCTTCAATTAACTGATCAATAATATTGGGAATACTCTCAAGATGAGGGGCTGCCACAATAAACAAAACGTCCTGTCTCTCGCATGGATAAACGTCAAACCCCTTAATTTTTTTAGTGATTTGTTCTAATAAATCGGTTTCATCACCATTGTACATTTTATCTTTCGGACTGATATGGGCCAGGTAACTGAACCGTTCAGGGATCGTTGCAATCAATGCGGTACAGGTTGAAACACCCCAGGTTTCCAAAACTTCTCCCTGCTCAGCTTTCAGGAACTCATCGATATCAACCCGAACTGTTTTGTCGTATTGTTTTTCCTGCAGAAAAGTCGTCAAAGCCAGAGGATTCTGATGGATATATTCCAGGATTTGATCCCTGTAATATTTATGATAACACTTGTAGTGTTCGGTCAGTATTTCATTTTTATCAATTTGGGCAATTACCAGCCATTTTGAACCCAAAAATTCAAACACCTCAAATGAACTCAATGCCGTCGCGCCTCTGTAGTCGGTAACAATTCTGTGGCCAAATTCATTTTTGAATTTTGGTTGAATATTCCTTTCATCCAGATGCAGTTTAAGTATCGTTGAATACCCCTTGAAATAAGATTCTGTCAGCATCAATCCATTTTGATTGATTAAAAATGTTTCACCGGTTTTTCCCAGCTCATCTGTAGAAACAAAAATGGTGTTTAATTTATTGATAGCGCATTGCAAAGCTATCCAGCCGACCTGAACGCCTTCATTTAAGATGGGTTCAACAAAAAAAGCCGCTGGTTCTGATGAGGGGGGGTAATGATAAAAATCTATAAATACTTCATGATCCGGCTTCCGGGAAATCACTTCTCCTAATTTCCCGATAGATGCTTTTTCATTGATCAGGTTGACATGCGTATCCAGCTCTTTTCGAATAGTATGAAATGCAAGCCCGTCATTATTTATGAATATAATGTCATAAAAAACAAAATATGAAGACAGATAATATTGATCAAATTGTTTCCTTAATTTACTGACGTCGGTTGAGAGTGACTCAGGTATTTCCTGGTCTTTCATTGCATTGAAATATTGTCTGTTCATCTCAAAAAAAGCGGAGATGCGTTTATCTTTTGCCGCCTGTTTGGCAAAACTGTGCAGCCGCTCTGTATATCGTTTCAAGTGATTAACTTTTTCTTTCCGGGCATAATCAAGTTGAACAAACGTCCAGTCAAAGGTATTCTTCTGGACGGCCCAGGCAGATGTTTCGAACAATAGAAACGTGATAAAAACTGCTGAAATAAATGGTTTCATTTTAGTGCGCATCCATATTTACTCCCATCGGCTAAGTACTGACCGCGAAATATAATCCTGTATGTGGGACCCCGACGTCCAGGAAAGTCAAACAATTTTTGTTCCCGGACGTCGGAACGGTCAGTTCAAAAGCGTTTAGAAGTTTTTAAAATCCTCGTCATCGTCATCAAATGGAATCATCTGATCCGGCCGGACTTCAGAGGCTTTCGGGTTCATCTGAGGTTTGCGGGGGGCCGCCAGTTTTGCATGGCCGGATCCGCTGTATTTTGCTGATTGCCGGGGCCGGGTGGAGAAAGACGCGGCCTGGTTTCTCTTGCCGGTGACCAGCACAACCAGATCATTCACATAATCCCTGAGCTGTTCCGCCTGGGCGTTCATCTCTTCGGATGCGGACGCGGATTCTTCGGCATTGGCTGCGTTCTGCTGTACCACTTTGTCCATTTCCGTGATCGCGATATTGACCTGGTCGATGCCGCCGGACTGTTCCCTGGATGCCGCGGAAATCTCTGCAATCAGATCCCCTACTTTGGCTGAACTCTGGGCCACTTTGGTGAACGCCTCATTGGTGGCGGTGACCAGCTGGGACCCGTCATTGACTTTTTTCACCGTGCCTTCGATGAGCTGGGCCGTGTTTTTGGCGGCTTCGGCCGCCCGCATGGCCAAATTTCTCACTTCATCGGCCACCACGGCGAATCCGGCACCGGCTTCACCGGCCCGGGCCGCTTCCACAGCGGCGTTCAATGCCAGCAGGTTGGTCTGGAATGCGATTTCGTCAATGGTCTTGATGATTTTGGATGTTTCATCACTGGCTTTGGAAATATCTTTCATGGACACGGTCAACCGATCCATGGATTCATTGGCCGTGGTCACCACATGGTTGGCTTCTTTCATCAATCCATCGGCCGTGCCGGCATTTTCCGCGTTGTTTTTGGTCATGGAGGCCATCTCTTCCATGGAAGAAGAGGTTTCCTCGATGGATGCTGCCTGTTCGGATGCCCCTTCAGCCATGGACTGGCTGGCGGAAGATACCTGGCCTGAAGCCGATGCCACCTGGGCTGATCCTTCATTGAGTCCGTCAATGATGCGGTTCACGGGCTTGGTAATACTACGGGTAATGAAAAATGCGGCCAGCACTCCGACCACCAGGGCCGCCACCAGCCCGATGATCATCACGGTCGAGGCCGTGGAAAGAGATAATACTGCTGCCTGGGCAATCTGGACTGTTTCAGCCATGCCTGTATCAGCAGTTTCATTGCAGGCATTGGTAACTGTTCTGCCGGCAATCATCCTTTTTCCACCCAGCTCTTCCATTAACTGCCAGTTTTTGAGAAAATTGCCCATGGCATCCTTGTAGCCATTTCCGGCGGCTTTTACCTCTTCAATGCGCCGCAGATCTTCAGGCAGACGGGTGATTTTTTTCAGCTCTTCAAACAGGGCATCAATTTTTGAAAAATTCTGTACCGCCTCTTCCATGACTGCCGGACTGCGCAGGGCCTGGGATCGGAAGGCACCAATCCGGGTGGCATTGCCCAGATCGATGATATCATTGACCAGGGTGATCTTGGTCTGTCTTTCCAGCATATCCTGTGTCAGTTTTTCCTGCTGACCTTTTAAATAGGCATCACAGTTTTCCACATATTTATCGGCATTTCTGTCCATCTCACTGCGGATTTCATTGAGCCGGGTGACACTGGTCATGCTTCCCTTGTCATTCTCTGTCAGGAACCGGTCCATGGCGTCCCGGTAGTTTTCGACGGCCTCATCAATTAGATCCATCCGGGCAATATCCTCCTTGGCACTGGAAAGTGTGCGCAGTTGTGCCAGGATTTTTTCGGTCTGTGATATGGTTCCAATGGCGGACCGCAAAAGGGCGGGGTCCGCCAGGGCCTGGGATTTGAAATTCAAGACCCGGGTGGATGCGCCGATATCAACGAGCTCACTCACCAGGCGTATCTTTTCCTGGCGGGCGGTCAGGTCTTGTCTGAACTGTTCGTTCTGGCCGGCCAGAAATGCATTGCTGTTGGTCATGTAGGCTTCTGCAGCAGCATCCATGTTATTTCTGTTTTTTTCAAGACCGGCACTGGTACCCTTTGTCTGCTGCACCAGTGATTTGTAATTATCCACTGCCTTTGTTATTATTTCAAGCTGGCCTTTGAGCTGCTTTAAGTTGGATGATTTTTCTTCAAGCTCTCCGGCTTTTTTAAGGGCCGCATCCACCGCTGCCATTTCTTTCATGCCGATTTCATAAAATGTGTTATCTTCAGTAAATTCATATTCCCGCATTTCATACATGGTCCGGTTGATTGCCCCCCGCAGTTGATTGGCCACATCCACCTCAGGTACATATTCATTGGCCAGCATGGTGCTCTGGGTCTCCACCCGCCCCATGTTCCATATGGCCATGATGCCCAGCGCACTGGCAATGATGATCAGTATGGCAAACCCCAGTGACATTTTTAACCCAAGACTCAAATTTTTCATCTTCAGCTCCTCTAAATATGTATTTTTGTTTGTGCACTATATGTTTTTTTCCAACACCTTAATTTCTTTGGCACTCAGGACCTGGTCAATATCCAGAAGAATTTTTACCCCGGAATCGATCTTGGCCATGCCAAGGATGTACTCTGTGTTCAGGCTGGTGCCAAAGGACGGGGCATCCTCGATTTCTTCTTCTTTGATGTTGAGGACTTCAGAAACCGAATCCACGACAATACCGATCTGGATGGTCAAGTCATCCGTATCTATTTCCACGACAATAATGCAGGTCCGGTCCGTGTACGCGATGGCATCCATCCCGAATTTGAGCCGCAGGTCGATCACCGGGATCACCTTGCCCCGCAGGTTGATCACCCCTTTGACAAAATCCGGGGTCCGGGGCACGGATGTGATGGACATCATGCCGATGATCTCCTTGACCTTGAGAATACCGATGCCGTATTCTTCATCCGCCAGGGTGAAGGTCAGGTATTTGCCTGTTTTCATGGTTGCGGCCGTGATGGCCAGATTCATTTCGGACATCTCCGTTGTCATTTTTTCCCCTCCTTACTGGAATGTGTTTGTGTGTGATTCATCATTTTATAAAGGACAGCGCAAAGATCATCATAGGCCGTGTCGCTGTAGGTAAAAAACCGCGGATAAAACTGATGGGTCAGGGATATGGTTTCTTTTGTGTCATCCGGAAGAACCAGAACAATCCGCCGGCCATCCAGCAGAGTGAACAGGCAGTACAGTTCCTGTAACCGGTGGCGTGACTCGGCCAGCAGAACATACACCTTATGATCCCTGCCACCCGGCTGTTTCAATATATGCGTCAATGCAGTCATCGTATGGACCGCCTGAATGGAATTTACACCAAAATACTGGGTCATCTTAGTATACAATGCTTCCCCCTGGTGGGCACCGTCCTGGTGTATAAAAAGGATCAGGTCCATTATATTCCTTTGAATGCCGTCATCTTGTCATTGATTTGCCAGTGCACATGATAGAGTTACTGCAAACGGCATGCCCCAGTGCATATGTAATACTATTAAATTATTTCAGATAGTTATGAATATACGAATGGCATGGACAGTGCCGCATTCCCGGGAATGATTCCCACGATTTTTGCCGGCATTACCGCATAATTATCTGAATTTAATCAAGAAATTAAAATATTCGGTGATTTGTCTTAAATATGGGACAGTCGCAAAGATGGGACAGAGCCCCACTGATTTTCAGAATTTGAGATGATACTGGTGCATCAGCCGATATATCTGGCTGCGGGAAAGCCCTGACCGGCGGCAGCAGTCCGCAATATCTCCCCGGGCGGCGGATACCAGGTCCTGCAGATAGGCATGTTTCATTTTTTCTATATATGCTTTGAATGGTAATGGATTGCCCGAAGGTGTCGGGTCTGCGGCAGCAGGGGACGATGCCGTGAATTTGTTGCGGACATGAAATGCCCGGATAGGTGCGGGAAGGTGCCGGGCAAAAAGGGTGTCCCCGGCTCCGGCATCACTGCAGACCAGATCCAGGGTGTTGATCAGTTCCCTGATATTTCCCGGCCAGTCATAGCTCTTCAGTTCCTCCAGAAACCCCTCGGATATGGTCACCCCTTTCCCCTTTGATCCGTCATATTTCCGGGACAGATGGTTATGTACCAGGGCTGCCACATCATTGCTGCGGGATTTTAAGGGCGGCAGATGGATATGCATGGAAAAGAGCCTGAAATACAGATCTTCTCTGAAACGGCCGTCTTTCACCATATCCTCTAGATTGCGGTGGGTGGCACAGATCAGCCGAAAATCACTTTTCACTTCATGGGACGCCCCGATGGGCCGGAATTGTTTTTCCTGGATGGCCCGCAGAAATTTTTTTTGCACGGCCATGGGCAGCTCTCCCACTTCATCCAGAAACAGGGTGCCTTTGTCCGCCATTTTCATGAGTCCGGTACGGCTGGTATCTGCACCGGTAAACGCCCCTTTCACATGACCGAACAATGTACTTTCCACCAGATGCTCGGGCAGAGCAGCGCAATCCACCACCAGAAAAGGGGCATGGGATCGGCTGCTGTTGGCGTGAATGGCACGGGAGAACAACTCCTTGCCCGTCCCGGTTTCACCGGTGATCACCACGGGGAAATGATGTTTTGCCGCTTTTGCCACTTTGTCCAGGCAGTCCAGGACAGCAGGGCTTTCTCCGACAATGCCCGATCTTTTAAAGGAGACGGCTGATTTCTGATGGCGTTTTTGTCTTCGGTATTTCAGTGCCCGGTCCAGGGCAAAGGTAAATTTTTTATAGGATTCGCTTTTGGAAATATAGTCCCATGCGTTGGATCTCATGGCGAGTTCCGCTCCGTCCACATCTTCATTGCCCGTGATGATGATGATTTCAGGTGCATTTGGCATCTGCTGGATAGGATCGATGGCTGAAAGACCGTTACCATCCGGCAGGTTCACATCCAGAAACACCACATCGATGGTTTCGGTCCCCATTTTTTCCAGGCCCTGCTGCAGTGTCACGGCACAGCATGCGGCATATCCCATCCGCCGGATCGCTTTGGCCAGGATATCGCAGACCTGGACATCATCATCAATAATCAGTACACCGGGCCTCTGGATTGTATCTGTGTGAAAGGTCTGCATCATGTATTCCGTATTATAAACCGTTTCTTTGTCCAAATATGTCCCGCAGTTTCTTGTCCAGATCCGTTATCACAAAAGGCTTGATTAACAGACCCTTCACCCCTGCGGCAGCCATTTTTTCAACGGTTATTGTTTCACTGAAACCCGTGCAGAGCAATATGGGGATCTCCGGTCGTATCTTGAGCAGTTCATCCGCCAGTTTGTCCCCGGACATTTTCGGCATGGCAATGTCGGAAATCACCATGTCAAACCGGTCCGGGTCTGCTCTGAACATTTCCAGGGCGTCCATACTGTCATTGCAGCTGGTAACCTGATATCCCAGCCGTGACAACAGCCGTTTTTCTATGGCAATCACCGGTTTTTCATCATCCACCAGAAGTATGTGTTCCGTTCCGCCCACCAGAGATTCTTTTATCAGGGGGGCATCGTCTGCAGTACCTGTTTCCACCACGGGCAGAAACAGGTGAAATGTGGTGCCCCTGCCGGGTTCGGTCTGGACCTGAATGGCACCGTTCATGGCGGTTACAATGCCGTGCACCACAGACAGTCCCATGCCTGTGCCTTTGCCCTTCTTTTTTGTGGTAAAAAAAGGGTCAAAAATTTTCTCGACAGTGGCTTTATCCATGCCCGTGCCTGTATCTGTTACTGACAGGCAGAGATATGGCCCGGGCTGTAAATCAGGGGAGACCGGATCCGTTGCTTCCACCTGGATCTCCTTGAGACTGACGGTCAGAGTGCCCCCGGTTTCCGCCATGGCATGATAGGCATTGGTGGCCAGATTCATGATGATCTGATGGATCTGTACGGGGTCCGCTTCCACAGGCCCGCAGTCGGATAAAAGCTCCTGTTGGATGGCAATGGTGGCGGGAATGGTGGACCGGATGAGCTTTAACGCTTCTTTGACAATGGGCTGTATTTTTATCTGGGCCAGTTCATTTTTCTCCTGTCTGGAAAAGGCCAGAATCTGGCGTACCAGTTTTTTGGCCCGGGTTGCACCGATATGGATCTGCTCCAGGCTTTTTCTGTCAGGGCTGTCTGTGGGAGTATCTTCTAAAAGCAAATCTGCATGCCCGATGATAGAGAAAAGAATATTGTTGAAATCATGGGCGATCCCGCCTGCCAGGGTGCCGATGGCCTCCATTTTCTGGGCATGTTGGATACGTTCTTCCGCCTGCTTGCGAGAGGTGACATCATGGACAATGGAATGCAGCAGTTCTTTGCCGTCCACTTCCACCCTGCTGCTGTAAACTTCTACATCCCTGACAGATTCATTTGCCAGGCGGTGCCGGAATTCAAAATATGTCCGGTGAAGAGATCTGGCTTCGGCCATTGCCTTTTTCACCTGTTCCGGAGTCAGGGTATTGATATCCTGAATGCGCATGGTCATCAGTTCTGTACACGACCAGCCGTAAAATTGTGCGGCGGCATCATTGGCCTGGACGATATCTCCGGTTTCCGGATCGATGAGCAGTTTTACCGCAGCATGATGTTGAAAGATGCTTCTGAATCGTTCTTCGCTTTTCCGCAAAGCCGCTACAGCATCAGCGGGGTGATCGGTCATTGTCGTTTGCTCCTGTTTTTTCACTGGGCACTATCGTTGAGTTTCATTTAATGCAGTATCCAAAACTTCCCGCACTTTTTCTGTCATCTCCGCCATGGAAAAAGGCTTCTGGATAAAAGCCACCCCTTTATCCAACACACCTTGGTGGGCAATGACGTTGGCAGTATATCCGGACATGAACAGAAGCCGGATATCCGGATAAAGATCTGTGATTTTTCCGGCCAGGTCACGCCCATTCATCTCCGGCATGACCACGTCGGTCATAAGCATATCAATGGGACCGGAATGGTTTTTGGCTTTTTCCACAGCCTCAATCGGTGTGGCTGCAGACAGCACCGAATACCCTTTCCTTTCCAGCATCCTCCGGGTCATCCTGAGAATGGTGAGTTCATCTTCCACCAGCAGAATTGTTTCAGTGCCCCCGGCAGCTGCTTTTTTCTGAGGAACTGCCTTGTCAATTTCTTTATCGTCAATGAGCCGGGGCAGATAAATTTTGAAAGTGGAACCCTGGCCGGGTTCACTGTAAACATTGATGAAACCGTTGTTTTGTTTGACAATGCCAAAGATTGTTGCAAGCCCTAAACCCGTGCCTTTGCCGACATCTTTGGTGGTGAAAAACGGCTCGAACAGGTTATCCAGTACCTCTTTGTCCATGCCGCATCCATTGTCACTGACCGCCATCAGGACAAAGTCACCAGGGATGAAACCCGGGTGATTACAACAATATTCCTCATCAAATGATTTTTTTCCGGTTTCTATGGTGAGTTTGCCAACTCCAGTAATAGCATCCCGGGCATTGACACACAGATTGACAAGAATCTGGTCGATCTGGGTCGGATCCATTTTGACCGGCCACAGATGGGCAGAGGGTTGCCACACCAGATCGATGTCTTCACCTATGAGCCGGCGCATCATATTGAGCATACTTTCTACAATATCGTTCAAATCCAATTGTCTGGGAGAAATGATTTGTTTTCTGGCAAAAGCCAGCAACTGCTTGGTGATGTCCGCTGACCGTTTTGCCGCCTTCTGAATTTCTTTGAGGTCATCATGCAGCTCGTGATGTTCATCTGCCTGTAGCAATGCCAGCTCCGCATGGCCGAGAATCACCCCCAGCATATTGTTAAAATCATGGGCCACGCCTCCGGCCAGACGGCCCACAGATTCCATTTTCTGGGCCTGGTTAAGCTGGGCATGAAGTTTTTCACGTTCCGCTTCGGCCTGCTTGCGCTCAGTGATATCCCGGGTGATGGAAAGAATGAGATCTTCATCGTTGATGCGCAATATTCGGGCCGACATAAGCGCTGTTTTATTCTGCCCGTTTTTGTCGGTGAATTCTGCTTCCAGGTTTTCAACAATCCCGTGTTCTTTAAGCCCGGCAACCAGCCGTTGCCTGTCTTCTGGGTTGGCCCAGATATTGAGTGCAAGAGAGGATTTTCCCACCACATCCTGGCGGGTATATCCCATAAGTTTGGTGAATCCATCATTGATATCAATGTATACTCCGTCTTCAAGCCGGTTGAGATTGATGGAATCCGGGCTTGTATGAAATGCCAGACGAAATTTTTCTTCACTTTCCTGAAGTTCTTTTTCAATCTTATTTCGGACATTGTCGGCTTTTTCTAATTCCTCAATCCGTCTTTCCAATTCTTCATAGGAAGGTTTTGCTGTCATATTAAGCCCTTTTTGACTGTCCAAAGCGTGTGTTTTTGCGATGTGCTCGATATTTCTGGCTGAAAACACTGCTTTTGAGTTCACCCAAGCTTACCTGCTGAAAAATACCTTTTCCAAAACTCAAGTATCTTGCAAGTCTTAACTCCCTGAATACTCAACCCTAATTTCAATATCATGAATGCCATATCAATGAAATGCCCGCATGTCAATTGTTTTGGCCCAGGACAATCACATACCGGCTGATCACACCCAGGATGCCTTTTTTCTGCATGGCGGAAACCACAACCGGACTGAATCGCTGGGACGAAAGGGGTGCCTGAATGATGTGGGTATGATACCATCCAGTTTTGTTCAGGATCTCCAGGTAGTCGTCGATGAGGATGCCGCCCTTGTGTGTTTCAGCCATTGCCGGCGTGTTCTGAAAATCCCGCCAGTCCGCATTGGTGAAAGCCAGCCGTGCTTTTCAGCCACCTGGGCCACGGTGAACCCACGAACCAAATCGGCATTTATTAGATTTGGCAATGTTGCCATTTTTAATAAATGGTTGTGGATGGATGCCTGATTTATCCCCGATGTTTTCGGCAAACATGCCCACCCGCCTGTGATCGACTGCTTTTCTGGGATAGATGGTCTCATCCAGAATGATGGATGAAACGGGGATTTGTAGGGATCGCTGGCCCCGAGGAAATAGGCTTGCCGGACAAAGAAAGCCTCTTCCCTGAAAGCGGTCCGGCAAATTAAACTGGATCAGAAAATCTGGCGCATGAACCGGCTGGGAATCCCTCAGGAAAGAATAGCATTGCGCTTGGGAGCGACCAGGGATATTATCCGAA
>JAIPDL010000070.1 GCA_021737695.1 Desulfotignum sp.
TTTAAAGGAAAATTTTGGTGTCATTCATATCGGGATTTTTGGTTCTTATGCCAAAGATCGGCAAACGATTGATAGTGACATTGATTTTCTTGTTGAATTCGAAGAGCCTCGTTTCGATTGGATAGCCGGTCTGAATATTAATCTGGAAAAAAAATTTGACAGAAAAATTGAAATTATCAGAAAGCGGGCTCTGAAAACAAGCAAGTTTTTTGAACGAATAGAGCAGGAAGTCATTTATGCATGATGGCATCATTTATGAAAACCTGCTCCTGATATCCGAATCTCTTGGGAGAATATTATGCGATTGCGTGATATTGTCTCTCATCATTATGAAAAAGTCGATCACGAAATCATTTTTGATATCTGTAAAAACCATCTTCCAAAACTGAGGGAAACAATTAGAAAAATGCTCGCATAATTTCTGATATCAAACAGTCAACATAAATTATCCGAAAGGAGAGTATCCACGGCCGTGAAAAATAATGGATACAGATTCAATGCTTGATTTTGAAACATCTCTTTGAAAAAACCGAGCCAAAGAAAAACTTCGGTAGTTCATAAACATAATCATCCATGCAGATTGTCAATCCACCGCATGGCTTTGACAACAAAATCAGCTCATTCCAAGTTACCTTTGAGCGCCTTTATTCACCTGCACTTTTTTCAATTTTCATCATCAGCATATCGATTTTTTTCCCATCCTTTCAATCGTCAAATCGAATTTTTTATCAATCAACAAAATCATGAAACTGTCAATCGCAATTGACGCGCAACCGCTGCCCGACTGTGAGACCGACGTCTCTCCATCGACTTCTTTTTCCGATCCCTTGCCCAGGACCAACACGAGCGGGTCATTGGCGTAATGCTCTCGAGCACCGGCAGCGACGGCACGCTGGGGTGCGGGCCATCAAAGGCGAGGGTGGTATGGTACTGGGGGGTGCTGGCTGGAAAAGACAACCCGGACATGGCCAGGCTAGCTTGATGTTCAATTAGTCCTTGACAGGGAATTTTTTTTTACATAGATTGACCCCAATTCTGCAATTGAAATTGCAGGCAGCTGAACCGGAAAACAGCTGAATTAAAAAATTTTTAAGTTGTTGAACCCAAGGCCAAGAAGGTCGGACAGGAGAACTTGACTGTCCAGATATTCTTGGCCTTTTTTGTTGAACAGGACACAGAAAATGACATAACGGAAAAAAAGAAGGCGGCACAAGGTCCGGTCAAAGAGCCGTGCCGCCTTCCGGGATGAAAACCGGTTTCTGCCGATGGCTGATCGTCAGAAAGGCTTTCTCTTTCCTTATACCAGCGTGTCTCTGCGAGGTCAATCAGGAACAGCTGACACCCGCAAAGGCAGCCTGTCTTTTCTGTAAAAAACCAAAGAAATGGTTTCATGCCTGCCCGGAGAGAAGCTTCGGGCAGGCCCCTGACGAGGCTTTCAAATTGAAAAAAGGTTTTTAAAAACAAAAAGGAGAGAAAACATGACAAATACAAAAAACCAGCATGGCATCATCATGGCTTTTTTGGTGATCATTGCCCTCACAGTCGGATCCGGGGTGTGTTTTGGACAGTCTACCGCTGATGGACCGTCTTCCGGATCGGATTACTCCCTCTGGAAAGCGCTGGGACAGTTTGCAGCGGACCTGTCCCTGGAAATGATCCAGACCGCTGGTGCAGCCCCGGACAATAACCATCTCATTGTTCTGAGCAATGCAGGATATTCTGAAATGTTCGGCATGCCCACCCAAGGGACGCTGGACGGTCTGGCAAAGGTGACCGGTGCCAGCCGGGGAAAAAACACCCTGGTGGAGATCCATGCCGCTGCCTGGGACCCTTTGTGGATTGCAGTCCATGATCAGGTATCCGGGTGGTGCGTTTATCTGGAGATGAACCAATCCGGGGGATCAAGTTCTCAAAAATTTCCTGATGCCATGTCCCCTGACATATTCGGCATCAGGTCCGTGGAACGGATCGATGCCCCCTATCTTTATCAGCATTCAAAAGCCTTTGAAAACCGGATGGCCGGCCGGATATTCGGGGACAATGCCTTCCGGGTCATCACCATTGCCAATGCCGTGGCATCCGGGGCACCTGCCCATGTGATCCGGGCGTTTGAATTTCACGACCATTACTGCCCCGGGGTGGTTTCCGGAATTTTGATGGCCGATTATGTGCAGACCCATTTTCCCCCGGGCAAATCCGGATACATTGTCCACGGGATAGACCCCTGGTGCAAGGAAGATGCCCTGATGACCCTTTTAAACGCCACCCCCGGCAAGAAAAAATATGCCGTGACCTATCCTTCCAAGGAAGACCGGGCCAAGCGCCTCCCGGAGGTTGAAACCGCCGCCACCATCATCTACCGTCAGAATGACCAGACCCAACAATGGGAAGGGATTATCCTGGGATTTGACTGGGGGGACACCTCCTGCCCCAAAACCGGGAATGTTATCATCGACAAACTGTGCATGGACCTGTGGTACCTGGAACGGATCGATTCTCCTGAAACATTTGTCAAGGTATTGAAAACCGTTTCCCTGCCTGACGGGGTGTCCCCCATGGACTGGGCCGGACCCGGAACCGATCCACTGAAAATGATGGGACTCATCCGAAAATGATCCGCTTCAGGTGAATGAAATGATAAGGAGAAAAAAATGAAACACTTGATGAAAATCGTGTCAATAACACTGGTTTTCAGTGTCTGGGCCGCCGGTCTGATGGTCTGCCAGGCATCTGGGCAGAATACGGAAAACACTCGGGATATCAGTGATACCGCCATCCTTTTGGAGGAAGTGGTGGTCACGGCCACCCGGTTTCTCACGGAAAAAGAACTGGTGCCGGGCCGGATCACCGTTATCACAGCCAATGACATTGAAAATACTCCCTTTGAACGGGTGGACGAGTTGCTTCAACAGGTTTCCGGGCTGCAATCCACCCGGACCGATGGCATCTTTTCCCTGTCCCCCCAGGTGACCATGCGGGGCCTGGGCGGAAATGTGCCGGGAAGGACGTTGGTGCTCATAGACGGCACCCCCTCGTCCACCGGAGATACCGGTAACATGAGATGGAACCGGTTGAACCTGGCGGATATTGAACGGATCGAGGTGTTCAAGGGACCCGGATCTTCCATTTACGGATCTAACGCCATGGGCGGGGTGATCAATATCATCACCAAGCGGCCTGACAAAAATTTTTCAGGAGATGTCTCCGCCGCATACGGAACGTTTAACACAAAAAAAGGGGCGATCCGGTTAGGCGGCAGGCAAGCCGAAGACACTGGTTTTTACGGCCAGATTGCGGCAACCGGCCTGAAAAGTGACGGGTATACCTCTTTAACGGAAACCAGCAAAGACTATGACAACCGCATCGACCGGTTTGTGGAGGAGTTCAACGTCTCGGGCAAGCTGGGGTATGATTTTGATGACGTCAATTCTCTGGAGCTGGGGTATGCCTATTATGACGACCGCAGAGGCGAAGGTTATAAATATAATATTCCGGAAGGCAGCCACAGGGATTTCGACACCAACCGGGTGAACCTTCTCTACAAAGGGGGGGTGAATGACTGGCAGTGGCAGCTCAGTGGCTTCTATCAGCGGGAAGAGTATTACTGGCACCGGGATTTTACCGATGCAGCCAGTATTTATAAGGTTCTTTCGGACCGGGATGACTATGGCTCCGCGTTGAGCGTATCCACGGATATCGGAGATCATTCTACCCTGATTCTGGGAGCGGACCTGCGGATCAGCGAAGTGGATGCCATCGATGATTATGATTTCAGCAGTGATTACGCCATGAACAAAGGGCGGCTGGAACAGTATGCCTTTTACGTACAGGATGAGCTCCGGTTTCTGGATGACCGCCTTATCGTGGTGGGAGGCATCCGTTTTGACACGGCAAAATTCAAAGACGGGCTCTATGATTCCAATGTGGAACCTTTTAATCTGTTATCCGGCAGCCTGAATAATTCCAGCTGGGATGCCTTTTCCCCCAAAATATCCTCCCGGTATCATTTTTCAGACAATATCAGTGTGTACGGGTCATACTCCCGGGGGTTCCGGGCACCGATCCTGGATGCCCTGTGCCGGTACGGCATATTCCACGGCCGGTTCTATGATGCCAATCCGGATCTGGAAAATGAAACACTTGATTCTTTTGAACTCGGCAGTGATCTGAATCTGTCGGACATGCTGGACCTGTCCTTTTCCGGCTATTATTCCAGAGGAAAGGATTTTATCTATAGTTTGGACACAGGAATGACCCGTTTTCTATGGGGCCAGGACCGGGCCGTGTACCTGATGGACAACGTCTCCGAGGTGGAGATCAAGGGATTTGAGGCGGATTTGACCTTCCGGCCCAACACGCATGTCAATTTCTTTGCTTCCTATACCTTTAATGAATCACTCATTGACAAATTCGATGAGCGACCGGAACTGGAAGGAAAGCGATTGGAATATGTGCCGGAGCAAAGCTTCAGCGCCGGGGTCGATGTGTTTACTTCCATCGTCAACGCCCGGGTTGTGGTGAATCACATCGGAAATCAGTACAGCAATGACATGAACACCGAAGAGATCGACGAGTATGAAACCGTAGATGTCAAACTGTGGCGCAACCTGGATTTTCTGCTTCCAGGCCTTTCCGCAAGCCTTGCGGTCCAGAACCTGTTCGATAAAACCTATCTGCGAAGCGAGGATGAACAATCACCCGGCATGTTTACAATGGGTGAAATCAAATATGAATGGTGACATAACCGAAATGGGTAAATCGTTCTACTGGGACGGCAGGCAAAGCAATGCCGTCCCAGTGATCTGAAAGGATCAAGCCATAAACCAAGGGGCTGTTCCTTGTTGTGGTGAGGAAAATCCCATGGTTCCCGATTGGATGGCGGATATGACAGAAAAGGTGCGGGGATTGCTGGATATGGCCTCAGATAAAAGTTAAGGTTTATTATCTTGACAAAGTTTACATATTTGTATACTTTGTATTTATGAAATCGATATCATTTTACAAAACTGTTTCAGGTAACTGTCCTGTTGAAGACCATTTAAATTCTCTCTCTGATCAACAAGTCACAAAAATCACCTGGGTTTTAAAGCTGATACGAGAAACTCCCAGTAAGGAAATAAAGTTGGCCGAACAGAGAATGAAAGATTATTTAAGCCGGAGGTAATTTATGGATGATCTTGATAAATACATTGAAAAAAGAAAAAAGCAGAGCCCCAAATTTGCTCAAAACTATGAAGAAGGATATGAGCAGTTTAAAATTGGGGTGTTGTTAAAGCAAGCCCGGCTTGATGCTGGTCTTACTCAGGAAGCGGTAGCTAATAAGCTCAAAACTGGTAAATCTGCAATATCAAGAATTGAAAATCATGCTGAAGATATCCGACTTTCAACCCTTGTAAACTACGCACAAGCTCTCGGAAAAAGCCTGAAATTGGAAGTAGCTTAATCAACGTTAAAAGGAAAATTTTCGCTGCAGTGGGTCCGCTTAGGGTTATCAGACTTATTTTCCTCGGGTAAATCCCTTCAGAACCCCTGAGCTCAACTGTTACCAATTTTTCCTGCTCAAGTATGATTATCTTAATAATATGGAGGGTTTGAATTTTTCAGATACCGATTTTATGCACAATCAGTGAAACTGAATCGGGCAGGACATCATCCTACCTGCAGCCATGAGGAGACAGACACTATGCCCACTATCTCAATGTTTTTTAGGATTATTATACGAATGTATTTTGCCCCAAGTGAGCAGCAGCCGCCCCATTTTCACGTATATTATGCCGAGCACAAAGCAACGGTTGATATTCGAACTTGCGAGCTGACTCAAGGATATCTTCCCAAAAAACAAACAAAACTTGTGCTTGCATGGGCTGAATTGCATCAAGAAGAGCTCATGGCCAATTGGAAGTTGGTTATGAACGGAGAAGAACCATTTAAGATCAAGCCTCTACAGTAAGGAGGATTCATATGTATCCATCTATAATCAAGGTCTCACCCCAAAAGGATTACCGTCTAAAAATCCAATTCGATAACGGTGAAAGCGGCATTTTGGACATGAAACAGTTTTTGAATTTTGGCATTTTTAAACGCCTCAAAGACCATAAGGTATTTAATACTGTTCGGGTATCCTTCGATACCATTGAGTGGGAGACTGGTATTGATCTCGATCCTGAATTTATTTATGAAAAATGTAAAACAGACAGGCCATGACACATCTCAGATCATATGGCTAATGCATAGATTCATACATGAAAGACCGGGACATACCGGAGAGGTCCTTTGTGACCATTTGGCGGAAATGGCAGTATTGCCAAATCCGCCAAATACCAATTTAAAAAGCAGCATACTGGCTTATCCCAGTATCTGAACCATGACCTCATAAATGATAAGGAGCGGATTTAGCCGATTGCCCCACATGCGAAAACTGAAAATTTCCCACTATCTGATGATCATTTTTTTAATCCTCTCATTTACCATCAATGGCGTGATCACTGTCATTTTCTATCACACCGCATCCAACCAGGTGATGCAGGATATGAAACGCCGCCTGTTCGATATCGTGTCCATCTCAGCCGGGCACGTGAACGGTGATCTGCACCATGACCTGTTGTCACTTTACCAGCAGGCTCCCCAAGCCATGGCCCAGGAGTCGGCGACTTATCTCGAACTGAAACAGTCCCTCCAGCAGATCCAGGATGCGTCAAACGATATCCACTTCATTTATACCATGCGGGAAAAACCGGCAGAGAACGGTGCCGCCCGGCAGATCATGTTCATGGTGGACGCTGAAAGCGATCTGCAACAGATGGCACAGCTGGGGGAAATCTATTCCGATGCCAGCCCAATGCTGTCCGCCCGATTTTTCGATCTTCAGGGCCCGGCGATTGAAGAGGCCGTCTATCAGGATCATTGGGGAACATGGCTCTCCGGGTATGCCCCGTTTTTCGATTCCCGGGGTCAAAGGGCCGGGGTTCTGGGGGTGGACATCTCCGCTGAGACCATTGCCACATATCAACATCGGATTCTGATGAATTCCCTGATATTTTTTCTGTGGACCCTGCCCTTTGTGATGGCGGCAGCCCTGCTGCTGGGCCGGTGGTTCGGGTCCCCCATGGCGATGATGCAGCGGGGAGCTGAAGCCATTGCCTCAGGCCAGCTGGACCACCGCCTCGACATTCCTCCGGGCCGGGAACTCGCCGTTCTGGCCCACAGCATGAATCATATGGCGAAAAGCCTTCAACAGGAACGACACAACCTGCAAACACTTTTGACCAAGTACCGGAACATCTTTCAGAACGCCACGGAAGGCATTTTTCAGAGCACGCTGGATGGACGGCTGCTCACCGCCAACGATGCCCTGGTCAAGATGCTTGGATATGACTCCCTGGATGAGTTGCAGCACGCCATCGACCACCACATCGCCAATATTTATGAAAATCATGATGACCGCCGGAAACTGATCCAGCAGCTGACAGACCGTGGACAGGTCACAGGCGTTAAAATGCGTATGGTTCGGAGGGACGGCGTTGTTTTCGTAGCAGAGGAAAATGTTCATTTATGCGATTACGGGGGGGAACAGGAAGAGAAGACGGTCATTGAAGGGACCATCAGAGACATCACCCAGCGGATCGAACGAGAAAGGGCGGAGCGGGAAAAGGAAGCGGCTCTCGCATCTTCCCGGGCCAAAAGCGAATTTCTCGCCAATATGAGCCATGAAATCCGAACCCCGTTGAATGCCGTGATGGGGTTGACCGATCTCATGCGCCGGACAATTCTGAGTGATATACAGCAGCAGTATCTGCAGAAAATCACCATATCTTCAAAAAGCCTTCTGGCGGTCATCAATGATATCCTTGATTTTTCAAAAATCGAAGCCGGCCGCCTGGAACTGGAAAAAGCGCCATTTTCTTTGTACGATGTCATGACCAATGTGTCTGAAATGTTTGCCTATAAAGCGGAAGAAAAAGGGCTGGAGTTTCTGGTTTCCATCGAAGAAAACCTGCCGGCGGCAGTGATCGGGGATTCGGTCAGATTAGGTCAGGTGTTGATCAACCTGGTTGGCAATGCAGTGAAGTTTACGGAACAGGGAGAGGTTGTGGTCCGTGTCGAAATCTCTCCTGTAACCCATCCTGCCGATCAATTCACCTTCTCTGTTCTGGACACCGGCATCGGTATTCCGGAAAATCGGATAGAGGTCCTGTTCGACTCATTCACCCAGGCTGACGGCTCCATTACCCGCAAACACGGCGGTACCGGTCTCGGTCTGACCATCTCCCGCCGCCTGGTCCGCCTCATGGGGGGAGACATCACAGTCACCAGTGCTCTAGAGAAAGGCAGCGTCTTCTCGTTCACCATCCCCCTTGAGCACCAGCCGAAAAAGAATCAGATCGTCCTGCAACCGCCCAGGGATCTGAGAGGTCTGAGGGTGTTAATTGTGGATGACAACCAGACCTCCCTGGATATCCTGGCCAGCATCATCCGGTCGTTTCAAATGGAGGCGGTCACGGCATCATCCGGGAAAAAAGCGCTGGACATCCTTATGACACACCCGCCGGATTCCCCGTTCGATCTGGTGCTGCTTGACTGGAAAATGCCCGGGATCAACGGGCTGGAAGCGGCCCGTAAAATTAAACTGGACATGTCACTGGACAAGATGCCAGTGGTGTGCATGATATCTGCTCATGCCAGGGAGGACCTGATTCAGCAGGCCGATCGAAAATTTCTGGATGCGTTTCTTCACAAACCGGTGAACCAATCGTTTCTGTTTGACACCATCATGGAACTGTTCGGCAGACATGATGCCCTGGTGACCAGGAAACTGGGTATGGACTCACCGCAGACAGACCCCCATTTCTTTGATCACCTTCAGGGAAAACAGATCTTGCTGGTTGAAGACAACGAGATCAACCGGGATGTGGCCATGGAATGGCTGCACAATGTCGGCATTCTGGTGAAGGTGGCCAAAAACGGAAAAGAGGCGCTCGTTTGCCTCGGTATTGACGGGACCAATAGGGAAAATACGGCGCTCAAGCCTCCGGACGCTGTTCTGATGGATATTCAGATGCCAGACATGGATGGGCTGGAAGCCACCCGGCATATTCGAGAGTGCGCCCGTTTCCAGTCACTGCCCATCATCGCCATGACCGCCCACGCTTTGAAAGGAGACCGGGAAAAGTGTATCGACGCGGGCATGAACGATTACATCACTAAACCGATCGATCCGAATATCATGTTTCAGACCCTTGTTCAGTGGACAACTCCGGCATCTGAGGGGCATGGCAAACCGTTTCCGGCTTCCCCAAAACCAGCACTGTCAACAATACCTTTACCCCCATCTGACCAAAAACAGGAACTGGATGCCTCCGTTAGGGGAAAAAAACAATCCCGGCCGGATGTTTCGGCCACGGTACTACCTGAAATCGAGCTTCCTGGCATCGATGTCGCATTGGGTCTGTTTCGGGCCAATCACAACCGCACCTTGTATCACAAACTGATCAAGACCTTTGTCCGAGATTTCGGAGATGCGGAAACGGGGATATATGCGCTTCTGTCAAAGGATCGAGTCGAACCGGACGACCGTGATGCCGCCCGTATCACGGTCCATTCCATCAAAGGGGTGTCGGCCAATATTGGCGCGGAAGACCTTGCTAGGGCCGCCGCCGGCCTGGAACAGGTCCTGATCGCTGCACATGAATTCGATTTGAAAAATCTTTTCACCACCGGGATCTGGTCCCAATTCCGTACTGAACTTCGGCAGGTGATCACCGGAATCCGCACCTATCTATCTGTCGCAGAAAAGGCCGACGAAATATCCAACAATACCCGTGCCCCGGAACAGAAGCATAGAAAGGAGCTTGAATTGGATGGCGGATTGGTCCATACTGAACCGACCGTGGATGTCAGTGAATTGATAAAGGCCCTCGAACGTATCGATGCCATGCTGGATGATGATCTCGGGGCGGCCCGTGATGAACTGGCTTGCATTGAAAAAGTATTGGAAGACCTGGTAGATAAGGCACTTTTCCGAAACCTGATGGATGCAATGGATGATTTTGATATCGATGACGTATCAGATATCATCCGGCAAATGTCCCGGTCACTGGCACAAAAAATGGCACCACCCTGACCCAGTGGTGCTTATGGCATTCACCAAGACGGCTGGGTGGCCGGTTGAGACCATACCCTGTCGGGAACAAGACAAAGAGACCCTGTAATATGAACGATTTTAAACGAAGAGGGAATAACATTACCCACCAGGACAAACGGGCCAAGCTGCTCATTGTGGATGACAACAAGCAGAATATCGAAATGCTGATGGAACTGTTTCGTGGAGAGTACAAAACCGTGGCGGCAAGAAATGCCCAGCGTGCTCTGAAAGTGGCGTTTTCAGACACACCGCCGGACATCATTCTCACCGATATTCTCATGCCGGAAATCGACGGGTACGAATTTTGCGCCAAACTGAAAGAGAATCCCCGGACCCGACAGATTCCCATCATTTTCGTGACCGCTGTTTCCGAAGTCATGGATGAAAGTCGGGGGTTTGCATTAGGGGCTGTGGATTACATTACAAAACCGTTTCATCCCCCCATGGTCAAAGCACGGGTCCAGCTACACCTCAATCTTCGACGGAAACAGGAACTGCTGGAAAATTTTGCCTTTATCGACGCATTGACAGAGATCCCCAACCGGCGGCGGTTCGATGAAGTGATGGAACGGGAATGGCACCGGGCCGCCCGAACCGGCTATCCCGTTTCTCTGATGATTATCGACATCGATCATTTCAAGCTCTACAATGACAATTACGGCCATGGGCGAGGCGATGACTGCCTGCGAAGTGTGGCCGGCACCATGGCCCGATCCTTCCGCCGGGCAGGGGATTTTGTGGCGCGCTACGGCGGAGAAGAGTTTGCCGTGGTCCTGCCGGATACCCCGGCATTACAGGCAAAAGATACCGCCCATAATATTCTGGATGCCGTAGATGCCTTGGCCATTCCCCACGAAACCTCTCCGGTGGCACCCCATGTCACCATCAGCATAGGGATAGCCACCATGACTCCAGATGTTGAAAAACGGGACCAGGATCCCGGCCGCCTGATCGACAAGGCGGACAAAAAACTGTATGAGGCTAAATCCCGGGGCAGGCATACTATCGCTGATTAGACATGGATGGTGTCGATCCAGTGAACCCCCAATGGCAGTCGAAACCAGATCTTCCAGATCCATGGACATCCGTACTGCCCTGGGAAACTTGTTCCGGGTAATGGCAACGGTGCTGCCGTCAGTCCCTGATCCGCTGCTTCAACGCCCGGATGATGCCGGAACAGGCCTGGTTGGCATCTGCCACCAGGGCCACATCCGCCAGTTTCATCATGGTGGCGTTGGGGTTTTTGTTCACGGCCACGATGAACTTTGCATCGGCCAGGGCGGCCGTGTGCTGGATGGCCCCGCTGACACCAAAGGAAAACAGCACCTTTGGCCGGATATGCTTGCCGGCCTGGCCCACCAGGGCCTCTGTTGAAACCCAGTCCGCATAGACCACTGGCCGTGTGGCACCCACCTCTGCATGCAGCAGGGCTGCCAGATCAAACAGCTTTTTAAATTTCCCCTTGGACCCCATGCCCCGGCCCCCGGTAATAACGATGTCTGCGGTTTCGATTTTCCGGGCCCGGACCGGGTGCAGTTCCGATTTCAGGCACCGGACTCTGGGCCCAGGCATATGGTCCGGCAAAGAAATGGGAATTATTTTGCCTTTGGCATCATCGTCATGGGGCAGTTCCTGGAATGTGCCGGGCCGGATGGTGGCCATCTGGGGCCGGGTATGCGGTGTGATGATTTTCGCGATCAGGTTCCCGCCGAATGACGGGGCGATCTGCACCAGCCGCCCTTTATCGTCGATATCCAGATCAATGCAGTCGGCGGTCAGGCCGGTATTCAGCTGCTTGGCCACCCGGGGGGCGATCTCCTGACCGAACCGGGTGGCACCGACAAGCAGGGTTTCAGGCTGGAACCGTCTGACCAGGGCAGACAGCAAAAACGCATAGGATTCCACATTATAGGTGTTTAATAACGGATCATCCGTGACATACACTTTTTGTGCCCCATGGGCGATATATTCCGCCACATATTCATCCACCCGGTCCCCGAACACCACGGCACACACCACGGCATCGGTTTTTTTTGCCAGGTCCGTGGCCCGGGCCAGAATCTGAAGGGTCACCCGGCTCTGAAAATAATTTCTGTAATCGGCCCAGACCCAGATCTGTTTTTCCATGTTCATACGTCCTCTTCATGATCATGGGTTTTCAAGTCTTTGCCCATGGCACTGGAAACAATCTTACCATAATCGTCAAACAGGGTATCCACCATTTTTTTCACGGCCCCGGTCAACACCCGGCCTTTTTTTTCAGTGACCGGCGAATACACATCCATAATTTTTGTGGGCGAGTGCTTCAGGGCGTTGAACGCGTGGTCCAGGCCCAGGGCCCGGCTGTTCATTACCTGAATACCACCCTTGTTGAATGCGGCTTCCACACCGCCCAGGGCCACATACCGGGGGGTGTACCGATCCGATTCTCCGGCATGATCAATGGTCACCAGCCCGGGCAGGTCCATCTCCATGAGTTCCAGAAAATCATCCACATGGCGCTCCACGCGGATGCAGCCGTCAACCAGTTCCAGGCGCCGGGCATATCCGATGGCCGGAATGTCCAGGTCTTCGGCCAGTTGCGGCCCCACCTGGGCCGTCTCACTGTCGCTGGACATGGATCCGCACAGGATCAGGCCGGCATCCGGGCAGTGATTTTTGATGAATTTTCCCAGAATTACGGCCGTCATGCAGGTGTCGGCCCCGGCCATGCAAGGATCCGTGAGCAGCACGCCCTGGTCCGCGCCTAAAGCCCTGGCTTCAAACAACACTTCTTCCGCCATGGGAGGGCCCATGGAAACGGCCGTGATGCTGACGGGTCCGGATGTGCGGTCCGCCTTTATCTGCAATGCCGCCTCCAACGCTCTCCGGGCTGCGGGATCCATCATGCCCTGGGCCGTTTCCCGCTTCAGGGTGCCGGTTCTGGGATCCCAGGGCAGTTCAGAAACCATGGGAACCTGTTTAATGCACACGATAATATGTAACATGAAAATGCCTTTTTTCTGTGGGTTGGCTGAATCAGACCGGCCGGGTCAGCAGATCTCTGGCAATGACCATGCGCTGAATTTCATTGGTGCCCTCATAAATTTCTGTGACCTTGGCATCCCTGAAATACCGTTCCACATCATATTCTTTGCTGTACCCGTATCCGCCGTGAATCTGCACGGCCAGATTCGTCACCTTACGGGCCGTGGTGCTGCCGTGAAGTTTGGCCATGGCAGCCTGGGCGGAAAAAGGCTGGCCTTTGTCTTTAAGGGCTGCGGCCCGGTGAACCAGGAGCCGGGACGCATCGATCTGAAGCGCCATATCTGCCAGGTAATTCTGAATGGTCTGGAACCGGGAGATGGGCTGATTGAACTGCTGCCGGGCTTTGGCATAGGCCAGGGATTCTTCAAATGCGGCCTGGGCGATACCAAGTGCCTGGGCCGCCACCCCGATGCGGCCCGTATCCAGGGCTGCCAACCCGATTTTCAAGCCCTGTCCCGGTTTTCCCAGACAATGATCCGCAGGAATCCGGCAGTCTTCAAAAAACAGGGAAGCCACGGGGTTGGCCCGCATGCCGCACAGATCTTCAATCTCTCCCACGGAAAAACCAGGGGTGTGGTTTTCCACTATAAATACAGAAGACTGGGCCGGCGCCGTATCGGAAACGGCAAAGACCAGAATGGTGCCGCAGATACCGCCGTTGGTCACAAAAATTTTGGTGCCGTTGAGGATAAATCCGTTGTCAGTCTTCCGGGCCACGGTCTCCACCCCGCCGGCATCAGAACCGGCATTGGCTTCGGTGAGGCAGAAAGCACCGATACTATCACCGGCCGCCATGGGTGGGACAAACTGCTGCTGCTGTTCCCGGGTGCCGAATCTGAGAATGGGATAAATTCCCACACTGTTGTGCACGGTAATACACAGGCCCAGGGCTGCAGATACCCGGGAGATCTCCTCCACCACAATGGTGTAGCTGATGGTGTCCAGACCGGCCCCGCCCAGATGAGTGGGGGTCTGAAGACCAAAATAGTGCAGCGGTTTCATCTTTTCCATGAGATCTTGAGGAAACCCCGGCCCTTTGTCCATCTCCGCGGCCCGGTGCCGGATCTCGTTTTCCGCAAAATCCCGCACGGTCTTGCGGATCAGCTGATGTTTCATGCCGGGATTAAAATCCATACCCATTCCTTTGCTGTGTGTTCCCGGAAAAGTTACGCCCCCAGGGCGGCGTCAAGGATGTTCCGGTAGTCGGCCTGGCCTAAGTCCCTGGGATTGGATGCATTGGAGTTGTTCTTAAAGGACATGTCGGCAATCAGAGAAAACTGGTCAGATCCGATATTCAGGTCCGGGAACGTTGGAATTTGAAGGGCCTTGGACAGGTCTTTGATTTTCTGGATGAACATGTTTGCCGCCTGGTCATCAGATACCGCATCAATGCCCGTGGTCCGGGCCAGGGCGGCCATTTTTTGGGTGCAGGCCGGCAGGTTGTAATCCAGAACATGGGGCAGGAACATGGCATTGGCAACCCCATGGGGAATATCATACAACGCACCGATGGACTCGGAGATACAGTGCACGGCCGTGACATCGGCATTGCCGAATGCCAGGCCGGCCACCATGGAACCGTACATAAGATCTTCTCTTTGCCGGGCATTGTTCCGGATATCGGCAAAGGCGTTTTCAATGGATCCCAGAATCAGCCCCACTGCCTTGACGGCATGGGTATCCGTGATCAGGGTGGCCGGCTTTGCCAGATAAGCTTCCACCGCATGGGTCAACGCATCCAGGCCCGTGGCTGCAATCATGGGTGCCGGCAGCGTGGCGATAAGATCCGGGTCCACAATGGATACAGCCGGATACAGCTTCGGCCCCTTGATGCTCATCTTGAATCGGCGGTCCACATCCGTGATCACCGCTACCCAGGTAACCTCTGACCCGGTCCCGCAGGTGGTGGGAATGGCCACAAACGGCAGGGGATCCACGGCATATTTTTCTTTGCCTTCATAATCCTGAATATTTCCCGGATTGGTGGCCAGCAGGGCCAGGGCTTTTCCCGCATCCAGGGGACTGCCGCCCCCTAAACCGATCACAAGATCCGGCTTTTGCCGCCGCAGGTCTGCCGCGATTTGGTTGATGGTATCGGATTTGGGGTTTGCCTCAATGCTGTCAAATACCGGCATTTTTCCCAGCTGATCCAGTACCTGCCCGGCAAGGCCGGCCTGTACCACGCCCTTGTCCGTTACCAGGACCGGATTTTTCGCCGTAATCAGCGTTGAAAGTTCCTGGATCTGTCCGGGTCCGAAATACAAACGTGACGGCATATGATACTGCATGGATACCTCCCTGGATACAAATACAGGCAAAACAAAGACGGGGTTTTCCGTCTTTGTTTTGCCTGTGCTTTTCCTGTATATTGTTTATCGTTTATATGGTCTGTTTTTTGTCTGTCTGTCTGGCTGTCCCGGCTTTCTAAACGAGGTGTTCCGCCACCAGTTCAGCAATGTCCCGGGTCTTGATATCTTCGTCCTTGTTGAGTTCCTTCATGCCGTCCTCGATCATGGTCAGGCAGAAGGGACAGCCCACGGCCACGGTTTCCGCATTTTCAGCCACAATCTCTTTAGACCGTTCCACATTGATGCGGGATCCGATGGTCTCTTCCATCCACATGCGGCCGCCGCCGGCCCCGCAGCAGAAACTTTCCGTGCCGTGGCGCGGCAGTTCGTTCACCCCCTGGCTGGACAGGGTGTTCAACACATTTCTGGGGGCATCGTAAATCTCGTTGTACCGACCCAGATAGCAGGGATCATGGTAGGTAAGCATGCCTGCCAAAGATTTTTTCACCCGGATTTTGCCATCCGCAATGAGCTGATTGATGAACGCACTGTGATGCACCACTTCATAGTGCCCTCCCATCTGGGGATAGTCATGTTTGAGCGTGTTCAGACAGTGGGGACAGGCCGCAATGATCTTTTTCACATTGTATCCGTTGAGCACCTCAATGTTTTCCGTGGCCATCATCTGATACATCATCTCGTTACCGGTCCTGCGGGCAAAATCACCCGTGCATTTTTCTTCCGTGCCAAGAATCGCAAAATCCACGTTGGCGGCTTTCAGAATCTTCACCAGGGCTTTGGACACCTTCTGGGTCCGATCGTCAAATGATCCGGCACATCCCACCCACAACAGGTATTCCGCATCCGGATGATCGGCCATGAGCTTGACATCCAGGCCTTCGGCCCAGTCGGCCCGCTTGTCATACCCGATACCCCAGGGGTTGCCGTTGCGCTCCAGCCCCTTGAAGGCCGTATTGAGTTCCTGGGGATATTCCCCCTGCATCAGGGTCTGTCCCTGGCGCATGGCAATGATCCGGGGCACATGTTCGATGGTCACCGGACACACCTGCTCACAGGCCCGGCAGGTGGTGCAGGCCCACAGGGTGTCCAGGGCAATCACTTCTCCCACCAGGGCTTTTTCCGGTTTGAACACGGCTATTTTTTCCTTGGTCTTGGCATCTTTTTCCGGATCCCCCGTCAGGGTTTTGGCCAGTTTTGCCTGAAGGATCAGGTTGTCGGCATTGGCATACAGTTCTGCTTTGAGGGTGTCGTTGAAATCATGCAGGTTCAACGGTTTGTCCGTGGTATAGGTGGGACACACCTCCTTGCACCGGCCGCACTCCGTACAGGTGTACAAATCCAGGCCCTGTTTCCAGTTGAGCTGGTGCAGGTGGTTGACGCCCAAAGTCTCGTCTTCCCACACGGATTCATCCTCGAGATCCAGCAGCTTGATCTTGTCATGGGGATAATCCAGGCTTTTGAGAAACACGTTGGGCAACGAGGTGATGACATGGAAATGCTTGCCTAACGGCAGAATATTCAAAAAGGTCAACTGGGTGATAATATGAATCCAGAACATCAGGCCCATGACCCGTTCCATGCCCGTGGCGGAAAATCCGGAGATCTCCTTGCCCGCCAGAATGGTCACCGGGGTCCAGAGAAATTCCTGGCCGAATGTCGGGTTGTTGAAATAGTGCAGGTCCCCGGGATTGCCGTAGGAGGCGATCAGGTTGAACCGGGCCCCGTCATACAGCAGGTCTGAGATCATCAATACCCCGATCATGCCCAGAACCAGATACGCCTCCCAGGTGTTGTGGAGCCGGGGCGGCTTGACCACCATCCGCCGGTAAAACGCCCAGATCACCATGATCAGGACCACCCCTTCCATGATATCTTTCAACGTGATGTACAGGTACCCCAGAATGGAGGAGTCCCCCAGCAGGGGCAGCTGAAACCCGTGAACATACCCTTCGCCATACAGAGTGATGGACCGGATGAGCAGGACACAGAATCCCCAGAAGATCAGGGCATGCATGATACCGGCGGCCCGTTCTTTTTTCCGTCCCACCAGGCGCTTCTGCCCCAGGGCAATGGTTATCACATTTTTAAACCGGTCTTTAATCCGGTTGAACCGGTCCGTCGGCTCCAGGGCCATCAGCAAAAGAATTCTCTGATACATGGTCCTGGCAAAAATACCCAGGCCCACCACTAGCAAAAGGGTCATGAACAGGGGACTCATATCTACCTCAAATTCAAATTTTCAAAGGTTGCGGGTTGCAGGCGGTTATGCCCGAATTTTTTTTATTTCTTCCTTGAGCAAGGGTACCACATCAAAGAGGTCTCCGACAATCCCAAAATCCGCCACATTAAAAATTGGGGCTTCCGGATCCTTGTTCACGGCCAGGATCACCTTGGACCCGTTCATGCCTGCCAGATGCTGAATCGCGCCGGAAATACCCACGGCAATGTACAGGGACGGGGCCACGATTTTTCCGGTCTGACCCACCTGCTTGTTGTGCGCCATCAACCCGGCATCCACCATGGCCCGGGACGAGCCGAATCCGGCAGCCAGATCATCCGCCAGGGCCTTGACCATATCCACCCCGGTCTGATCCTTGGCTCCCCGGCCCACGGACACCACAATATCCGCATCCGTGAGATCGATTTCACCGGAGGCATCGGAAATCAACTCCTTTATTTTTGCAGCGGTATCGGCTTCCGGAGGATCCAAAGCGACCACATTTTCTTTGCCCGCAATTTCCGGGTCCGCTTCAAATGCACCGGCCCGGACCACGGCCACCAGTTTCGGGGCATTGACTGTCACCTTCTGGAGCACCTTGTTGGCAATGGCAGGCCGAATGATCTGAACCGCATCCCCGTCTAGGGTCACATCAATAATTTCCGTGGCACAGGCGGCTTCCAGCTGCACGGCCACCCGGGGGGCGGCTGCCTTGCCGGTTTCGGAAAATCCGAACCACACCATGTCTGCGTTGAATTCATTGGCTGCCTTCACAACGGCTTCGGCAAAGGGTTTGGCGGAAAAAATCTCCAGGGAGGCATCCTCTAGGATATACTGGGTATCGGATCCGGCGGCAGCCAGCTGGGGCGCCAGCTCCTTCACCTGGCTGCCCACGGCCACCACAGCGGTATCCGCCCCCACAGCCCGGGCCTTGGACAACAATTCAGCAGTGCTCCCTTTGAGCTCCCCCTGTTTAATATCTGCAACTACAAGTATATTTGTCATGGTCTGTATCCTTCACGATTGATATGGGGTTATAACACCTTGGCTTCATTCACCAGCAGATCCACTACTTTGGCAGTAACTTCGGCCGGCTCACCTTCGAATTTCTGTCCGCCTTTGCGTTTTTCCGTGGGCATGAATTCCTTGATCTCGGATGTCGGGGCGGTTCCCCCCACGTCTTCAAAAGATGTCCCCAGACCGGCCAGGTCCATGACGTTGATCTTTTTCTTCTTGGCCATCATGATGCCCCGCATGGCCGGCAGACGGGGTTCGTTGATACCATCGCTCACAGTGATCACGGCCGGCAGGGTCACATCGAGAATTTCCGTGCCCGCATCCCCCAGTCTGGATACCTGAATATGGGAGTCATCCGTGACCTCGATCTTGATCACATTGCTGACACAGGCAATGTTCAGGAACTCCGCCAGCATGATACCGGCCTGGCCCGCGTCCGTGTCCTGGGCCTGCTTGCCCGTGATCACCAGATCATAGTCCCCGGCTTCATACACTTTCTGAAGCACTCTGGCAAAGGTGGGAGAATCGGCCTTTGCCAGGGCCGGATCATCGATGTGGATCGCATTGTCGATGCCCATGGCATAGCATTTTCGAATGATATCCGTATTGTCCCCACTGCCCAGTGATACCAGCGTGGTGTCCGCCTTGTGGGATTCCTTGAGCTGAACCGCGGCTTCCACGGCATTCTCATCCCAGGCATTGATCACATACTGCAACCCTTTGTCCAGAATAGCGCCGTTCTCCACATGGATATTCAGCTCCACGTCAACGACTTTTTTCACAGTTGTCAAGATTTTCAATGGTTCCTCCTCAGTATTTAAATCAGATTCGGGGGTAAGTTCTCCTTAGTTTTCAGGAGATTCCCCGCATGTAATTGCTGTTGCAGATAAAACGGTGCTCACCGCATACCACCATGATCTGGTCTTCCCCGGCGGGAAACGCCAGGGTCATGTTCAATGATTTTCCCATGGTCGCTGCCAGGGCTGTGGGCCGGGAATTGGAAATAATCACCGGAATCCGTGCCCGGGCCGCTTTCTGAACCAGTTCATAGCTGATCCGGGATGACAGAACCAGAATCCGGGCCCGGTCCAGGGTATGATCCAGAAACGCTTTGCCCACGGCCTTGTCCAGACCGTTGTGTCGGCCGACATCTTCGGCAAACGCCAGGGTCTCTCCATCAAGGCCGAACAGCAGGGCTGCGTGGGACCCCCGGGTCCGCTGGTAGAATTTCTGGTTTTTGGACAGGGCCGCGATACAGGTCATGGCCCGGTCCAGGGACAGCTTGAATCCGTCCGGGGCCGGCTGCACGGAAGACTGAATATCCTTGAGCATTTCCTTGCCGCAGATACCGCAGCTGGTCTGGCTGACAAAACTTTTTCGCTTGAGCAGATGATTGATCTTGTTTTTGCGCTCAGATGTCAGCCAGATATCAATGACATTGGGATCCAGGTTGACATCATACCCGATGGTTCGAATATCTTCGGGCCGGTTCACCAGGCCTTCTCCCAGACAGAACCCGGCCGCATGCCAGATTTCGTTGCCCGGGGTCCGCATCACCACGGAATAGGGGTGGTCCTCGATGCGGATCAAAAAAGGCTCTTCCCCGATCAGTTCCATGGAAATGGGATCACAGGCGCCGGCGCTGCATTCAAACACCGTAAACTGCTGGGTATGTCTTTTTTTGATATCCACCCTTTTTCGGATCCTTTTGTCCTGGATTATCGTCATAACACAATTTTTCACTTTACCTGGTTTCCATCAAAAAGTCCATGCTTATGCGCCCGGAAACGTCATGGCCTGGGCATAGACAAATGCCGCCTGGAGATAAGAGGTGGGGCACAAGGGGAAACACTCCTTGCAGTCATTGCAGTATTTGGCTGCAATTTCCGGTACAAAGCTGATCTCTTTGTTGATGCCCCGGTCC
>JAIPDL010000071.1 GCA_021737695.1 Desulfotignum sp.
ATGAAATCAAGGAAGACATGGGGTCCACCATGATCTTCATTGCCCATGATTTGAGCGTGGTGCGGTTTATTTCCGATTTTGTGGCCGTGATGTACTTAGGAGAAATCGTGGAGTTCGGGCCGGTGGCATCCATTTATCCCCCCCCGTATCACCCGTATTCCGAAGCACTGCTGTCTTCGGTTCCCATTCCCGATCCCGCAGCCAGACGCCAGTCCATTATTTTGTCCGGAGATGTACCCAGCCCCACCAACCGGCCGTCCGGCTGCTGTTTCCATACCCGGTGCCCCAGAAAATCGGTACTGCCGGATAACGGCAAAATCTGTGAACAGGAAAAACCCCGATTCCAGCGTTTGCCCAACGGGCACAAAATCCTGTGCCATATTCCGGCGGACAAACTGACGGAACTGGCCATGGAACGGGGAGATAAACGTATGATGCTGCCCACGGGCTGATTAAAAGGATTTTATCATGAACGATCTATTGCAAAACATTGAGCCGGTTACCCTCATGGGTCCCGGTCCGTCCTGTGTGGACGTTTCCGTGCTGGAAGCCCTTTCAAAACCCACCCTGGGGCACCTGGATCCGTATTTCATAAAAATCATGGATACCATCAAGCAGCAGCTCAAAACCCTGCTGCACACCCGAAACGAGCTGACCCTTCCCATTTCCGGAACCGGTTCCGCCGGCATGGAATGTTGTTTTGTGAACCTTATTGAAAAAAATGATCCCGTCCTGATCCTGATCAACGGGGTGTTCGGCCGGCGCATGCAGGATGTGGCCACCCGGCTGGGGGCAAAGGTGGATACCCTGGAATTCGACTGGGGCACCCCGGTGATTGTGGATGTGGTGCAGAAAGAGTTGTCGAAAAAACCCTACAAACTGGTAGCTGTGGTCCATGCGGAAACCTCCACCGGGGTTCTGAATCCGGTGTCCGGTATCGGGGCGCTGCTCAAAGACAAAGACACCCTGTTTCTGGTGGATGCAGTGACCAGTCTGGGTGGTATGGAGATTCTCATGGATGACTGGGGGATCGATGTGTTTTACAGCGGCACCCAGAAATGTCTGTCCTGTCCCCCGGGGCTGTCACCCGTGTCTTTTTCTCCGGCTGCTGTGGCAGCGCTCCAGGCCCGGAAAACAAAAGTGCCCAACTGGTATCTGGACTTAAGCCTGATCATGAACTACTGGGAAGGGGCCACCCGGGCCTATCACCATACCGCACCGGTCAACATGCTGTACGGGCTTTACCAGGCCCTTTGTCTGATCCTTGATGAAGGAGAATCCCATGTGTTTGAACGGCACATGGCAGCGCACCTGCAACTGGTCCGGGAACTGGACCTTTTGGGCCTGCATATGCAGGTGGATGCCTCCTGCCGCCTGCCCATGCTCAATGCCGTCTGTATCCCGGAGGGGGTGGATGATGCAGAAATCAGAACCCGGCTTCTCAGCGAATATAAAATCGAGATCGGGGGAGGATTAGGGCCTCTGGCCGGCAAAATCTGGCGCATCGGCCTGATGGGACACACGGCCCGGACTGAAAATGTGGACAAACTGATACAGGCCCTGGCGGCGATTCTGCCAGACTGCACCGGTAATTAACGTAATCCGTACAATCCGGCCCCCTCTTTTATGCGATATCTGATCCTTGTTTCTGCTGTGATCATGCAGATGTGCCTGGGCGCCACCTATTCCTGGAGTGTTTATGTCCAGCCCCTCAGAGATTTAACCGGCCTGGCCCAGGGGCCGATTCAGGGGCCGTTTACCGTGTTTTATTTTGTTTTCCCTGTCACCATGATGCTTGCCGGCGGGTGGCTGCCGAGAATCGGTCCCCGCATCAGCGCCATGGCCGGAGGATTGCTGTTCGGCGGCGGCTGGGTCCTGGCCGGACTGGGCAGTCATCACTTTTTTTTCACCCTTCTGGGGATCGGCGGTCTGGCCGGCATTGGCGCCGGCATGGCATATATCGTGCCCATTGCCGTGTGCATCCGCTGGTTTCCAAAATCCAAAGGCCTTGTCACCGGCATTGCCGTGGCCGGATTCGGAGGCGGCGCCGCGCTGGTGAGTCAGGCCGGCGGTTTTCTGATCACACGTCTGGGATATACCCCGTTTCAGACATTTTTTGTGTTCGGCATTCTGTTTTTCTGCCTGGTGGGGCTGGCCGGCAGTGTGATGCGGTTTCCCGCGTCTGAAACGATATCCAGATCCCGGTCATTGCTCCGGCCGGGGCAGGTGCTGGGGCATGCCAATTTCAAATTACTGTATCTGGCCATGTTCATGGGACTGGCTGCCGGATTTGCCGTGAACGCCAACCTCAAGGAAATTTTTCACAATACCGGCGATACAACGCAGATCGGTATCACGGCCGTGTCATTGTTTGCCTTGGCCAATGCGGCCGGCCGGGTGATCTGGGGGATGATCTTTGACCGAATTTCGGCTGCATCCGCCATCCAGGCCAACCTGATCTGTCAGGCACTCGTGTTGGCAGCAACCCCGCTTCTGGCCGCATCGGTTCCCGGTTTCTGGGCGTTTGCCCTGTTCACGGGATTCAATTATGGCGGGGTTCTGGTGATCTATGTGTCCAGTGCGGCCAGAAGCTGGGGTTCTGAGCATGTTTCCCGGATTTACGGCTGGCTGTTCACCGCCAATATCCCGGCGGCATTGTCTCCGATCCTGGCCGGGTTTATGTTTGACAGGTTCCATGATTTCACGCCGGCCCTGGGCGGGCTGGCGCTGCTGCTGGCAGTCACGGCGGTTCTGATCCGGTACCAAACCAAACGGATCAATGACCGGATTACCCCTATTTCAGCTGACTGTCCTTGCTGCCCCGGCGGTTGAACAAACGGACCCCGGAATCGTTTTTTTCCATTTCCGATTGGCAATGGACACACAGCCTGACTCCGGGAAGAGCGTTTCGCCGGGCCTCGGGGATCTTCTCTTCACACACTTCGCAATGGGTTCTGCTTTCACCACAGTCCAGCCGATCTCTGGCCTGTTTGACCGCATCCGCCACACTGGCATCGATCTGCTCCTGAACCGCCCCGTCTCTTGCCCACCCGACTGCCATGCCTTACTCCTGTTTCTGTCGATTTTCACAAATGTAATTCACACAATATAATCACCCCCTCACCCATTTGCAAGCAGATCCAGCCATATCATGGGCACCGCAAAAAAAGAGCCGCAAGGTTATTGATTTACATTCCCACAGGAACATGGTAGAAAATCTTATGAAAACAGTCCATTCCATACATTTCGCAGATGCCCGCATGACACAAATGGCAGATAACAGTATCGATCTGGTGGTAACCTCCCCACCTTATCCCATGATCGAGATGTGGGATGATCTGTTTCTAAAAATGGATTCCAGCGTTAAAAAATGTCTGTCCAGACAGGACGGCCCGGCCGCGTTCGAAGCCATGCACCGGCTCCTGGACCCGGTGTGGCAGGAATGCTTTCGGGTGCTGAAACCCGGTGGATTTGCCTGCATCAATATCGGAGATGCCACCCGGACCATTGACGACCATTTCGCCCTGTACACCAACCATGCAAGGATCCTGTCCGCAGCCACAGAGATTGGATTCACCAGCCTGCCCTGCATCATCTGGCGCAAGCAGACCAATGCCCCCAACAAGTTCATGGGATCGGGCATGCTCCCGGCCGGGGCTTATGTCACCCTGGAACATGAATATATCCTGATTTTACGAAAAAACGGCAAGCGGGAATTCAAAACCGCCGAAGACAAACAACGGCGCAGAGAAAGCGCGATTTTCTGGGAAGAGCGCAACCACTGGTTTTCCGATGTATGGTTTGACCTCAAAGGCACAACCCAGACCCTGGCCGATGCCCGGGAAAGAAAGCGCAGCGCCGCCTTCCCCTTTGAGCTGGCATACCGCCTGATCAACATGTTTTCACTCCAGACCGACCAGGTGCTGGACCCGTTCATGGGCACGGGGACCACCATGGCCGCGGCCATGGCCTCGGGCCGATGCAGTGTGGGGTATGAGACGGACAAAAACCTGATCCCCGCTGTTCACAAAATGGTCCGGGGTGTGATGCTGCCCACGGATCAGGCCGCAGCCAGGCGCCTGATTCAGCATCAGACCTTTGTGGAACAACGCTTGGCAGCGGGCAAGCCTTTGAAATATATCAATGAACCCTATGGATTCCCCGTGGTTACCAACCAGGAGAGATGGTTACGCCTGCATGTGCCTGCGGATCTGATTCACGCGGATGAAACCCGGTTTCAGGTCACTCACGAAATGGCCCCAATGCCATTCAAATACAACCTTTTTGACAACTGACACAATGGCTGGAACATAACCGGACAAAGGGGTAAAAAAAATGGTATCACCGGCATCGGAAAAATCGGTCCGGCAGATGTACAAGGAAACCCGGCTGGCCCAGAAACGCCTGGACACCCTGCTTCGGTTCCTGCCGGATCCGGTGTTTGCCTTTACTTTGAACAATACCGTTGAATATGTCAACCCGGCCTTTGAGCGGGTGTTTGGATGGAAATTGACAGAGATCCGGGGAAAAAACATCCCCTTTGTCCCGGATCACCTGCTGGAACAGGCCAGACAGGGAATGAAGCAGCTGTATGAAAACCGCACGGTCATGGATTTTGAAACCCAGCGGTACACCCGGGACGGCCGGCTGCTGGACATTCTGATCAACGGGGCCATTCTTTACGATGAAGATGACACCCCCATGGGCCAGGTTTTGATTTTGCGGGACATTACCTTTGAAAAGCGCATGGCCAAAACCAACCGGATCATGTTCGACATCTCCAATGCCCTGCACACCTATCACAAGCTCGGGGATCTGGTGACCATCATCACCGCGGAAATCCAGAAACTGGTGAACGTGGAAGGGGCGTTCATCCTTCTGGCGGACAGAAAAACCGATGAACTGTATTTTTTCTCCGCCCGGTTCAAGGATGCGGCATCCGGCAACAAATTCAAGAAACTCCGGTTTCCGGCGGACCAGGGAGTGTCCGGACATGTTTTTAAGACCGGCAAACCCCTGCTGATCCCGGATATCTCCCAATGTGATTTTTACCTGCGCCGGGTGGACGAGGAAACCGATCTGGTGGCAAAAAACATGCTGTCCGTGCCCATCAAGCTCAAGGACCGGGTCATTGGTGTGGTATCGGTGGTGAACAAACTCCAGGGCCAGTTTGACGAAACGGACATGGATCAGCTCATGATGGTGGCCAGCACCGTGGCCCTGCCCATTGAAAACACCCGGATCCACGAAGAACTGGAGCAGTCCTATGCAGACCTGAAAATCCTCAACCAGGCCAAAGACAAGGTGATTAATCATCTGGCCCATGAGCTCAAGACCCCGGTGTCCGTGGTGGATGCCGCCATGAAGCTCTTAGGAAAGAAACTGGCGGCCAAAGGGATCCAGGACGAGAAAATCGAGACCATCATCGGCCGGGCACGGCGGAACCTGCAGCGAATCCTGAATATTCAGTTTGAAGTGGAAGATCTGCTCAAGAAAAAACAGTTCACGGCCTTTCATATCCTCACCCGGCTCATTGATGCCTGCGTGGATGAACTGGCCCTGCTCACCGAGTTCCAGATCAGGAACGGGAACAAGGCCGGGACCGGGAGCACGGAAGTGATGACCGGGGTGCACCAGGCCGTGGAAAAAATTTTCGGACCCCATCGCCTGACCCGGCAGACCATTCATCTGGATCAATACATGGCCCGGCACATAGCGCGCCTGGCTCCGGATTTTGCTTTTCGCCATCTCACGCTGGAAACCAATCTGGAAAAAACGCCCCCCGTGCACATGCCTGAAGAGATCCTGGATATCATTGTCACCGGCCTGGTTCGAAATGCCGTGGAATACACTCCGGACAACGGAAAAATCCAAATTCGTGTGTGCGCCGAAAACAACCGTCCCTCCCTGATCATCCAGGATTACGGCATCGGGTTTACCCCGGAAAAACTGCGCCTGGTTTTTGAGAACTATTTTACCCCGCCGGATTCATCCGAATACACCACCAAGCAGCCCTTTGAATTCAATGCCGGGGGCCGGGGATTTGATCTGCTGCGCATCAAGCTGTTTTCCGAGCGGTTTGATTTTACCCTGGACATCGACGCCACCCGGTGCCGGTTCATTCCGGCCGACACCGATACCTGCCCCGGTGATATCCGGCGCTGTGCTTTCTGCAAAACGCCGGATGACTGTCTGAATTCCGGTGCCACCACGGTCACGCTGACATTTTAGCGTGTCAGATTTTTTTACCGCACTGGGGGCAGAATTTGAACGCTTTGTCCGCCACAGGTGTATCACAGGCCGCACATTTTCGGGGCACCGGCCCCAGCTTCACCAACAGCTCTCCTTTTTTCACAGGCACCATTTTTTTATCAAATTTGTAATCCGCGGTTTTGAGCACACTATCAACAATGCCTTCCACCGGGGACACCACTGCTTTTTCCTGTTTCATGATGGTGATGTTGAACAGCTCTTCTCCGGCCTTGACCACATCCCCGGGTTTGACATACATGATCCACAGATCTCCGTTGGACGGGGCCGCTGCATGGTACGGGTTGTTCGGGTCGGCCATCTGCATGGTATCGGCCCCGTGTCCCGCGGCATCCGCCACTTTGACCGTGTGGATGAACACCTCGGCATCCAGGGTGTACCGCACCACAGCCATGCCTTTGTCATCCGGGGACTCAATGCCCAGAATTTTCATGGCATGGGGTTTGCCTTCCGTATCGGTGAAAAACAGTTCCCGGCCCGGCACCAGGCCTTCAAACCAGACATCCAGGGGCACCCGGTTGGGATTGCCGAATTCCTGACGAAACAGAATGGTTTTCAGGGCATCGCCGGGGTGGTTGAGATACATGACCAGTTCTTCGGGCGTGGCGATGCGGTTGATCTGTTTTTCCAGGGCCTGTTTTTCCGATTCAATATCTATGGGTGGCAGCCCGTCCAGAGGGGAGGATTCCGTTCGGTCGGCTAAAGCCCTGGCACTGTTTTTTCCAAACGCGCTGTCATAGACCCAGTCCGGCGGAAATCCCAGGGGCAGCCGCCCGAATTTTCCCAGCAGCAGGTTTTTGAAGGCATCGTTGCTGTCTTTATACAGCATCTGCCGCTCTTCTTTCAACGTATCATCCATCTCATCTTCCGGCGTGGAAATCACGGCATCCAGTATCCACAACAGATGATCGACTTCTTCTTCACCGCCCCGCTGATATGCGCTGGTCACGGCCAGAAACGCCGTGTTCCAGGTGATCTGGGAGCCGGGTGTGACATCGTGATATTTGATGATCTGCCGGGTGCCGGCCAGAAATTTAAGCATCTGGGGCAGCAGATGGATGTATCCCTGTTTCATGGCCCCTTCCTGGGAGGAAGAGGTGGCCCCGCCGGGCATGCCGTGGTGAATCACATCATGGTCGATGCCCTGGAAAAAAGGTGCCGTGTACCGGTCATACCAGGGCATGATCTGTTTGAGTACAAAATTGCTGTGACGGATCATGTCCTTGTTCAGACGGATTTTCAGCCCCAGCTCTTCTTCCATGTAGGCGGCCGTGGACAATACCTCTCCCTGGCCGTACCATCGCACGGCCGCACCGATGGCCGTGTCCACGATATGGGCCCCGGCTTTGGCCGCTGCCCCCACGGCCGGGACAAACAATCCGTCCGTGCAGTGGCGGTGATAGTGAAGCACCAGATCCGGATACTGTTTGCGGATCGCTGTCACCAACGCGGCAATGAACCGGGGCGGGCACACCCCGGCCATGTCCTTGAGGCCCAGAATGAACAGGGAACAGGCTTTTTGGGCGGATACGCCGGCCACATCCGCGGCCTGCCGGATGATTTCCTCCACCACCCCCATGTAATGATTCACATCAAACCCTTTGGCCCAGGACAAAGACACGGCCGGCTGCCACACATTGGTCCGGGAGTTCATCACCACCTCGGCCAGGGGCCGCATATTATCGATATGGTTGAGGAAATCAAAACACCGCACAATGTCATGGTGCTCACAGATGAATTCACTGGTGAACTGCATCAGATTTTCCGGCTGGGGTTTGTATCCCAGAAGATTGGTGGATCGCACCAGGATCTGTTTGGGCGTCAGGGGCGCGAACTGGTCCCACATTCTGGCTTCATTAAACGGATAGGTCATGTTGGCCATCATGGCCACATGAAAATGGGCCCCACCCCCGTTTTCCAGGGAAAAAAATCCGCACCGGTCCAGATACGGCCCCATGAGTTTGTCTTCGGCCAGCCGGAACCGGTTTCCGGAGTTGGACTGGGTGATATCCCGGGCCGTGGTGTCTGAAAAATGAACGATCCCGGAATCCCGGACATAATCGATCAAAGCCCGGCGATCGCCCCGGGGATACGGCCCGGACGACGGAAGCGGGGGCAGGGACGGCAGCACCGGGTTGAACGCTCCCACCCGTTTGTCAGACACACCCCGGTAGTCGGAGAGCTGGACATGGGGATTGTATCCCGTGGCGGAAATGTCCGCCATCAGCCGTGACAGGCGCAAGGCTTCGGATTCACTGTCATGGTACCGCATCAGTCCCGGGGTTTTCTCCACAAACCGGGTGTCATACTCACCGGATCTAAACACGGGATCCGCAATAATTTTCAGGTGAAACGGGATGGTGGTTTTCAACCCGCCGATGACATATTCCTTTAACGCCCGGTTCATCACGGCCAGGGTCTTTTCCCAGGAATCCCCATGGGCGATGAGCAACGAGGCAGCGGAATCATAGTTGGAGGGAAATTCATACCCGCCGGCAATACAGGAATCCAGCCGGACCCCGGGGCCTCCCGGCGAGATATACCGCACAATATGACCGGCATTGGGGGCAAAATCGTTTCTGGGGTCTTCACAATTGATGCGCACCTGCAAGGCATGGGCCACGGGTCGGGTTTTTTCTTGCCTGAACCGCAGGGTGGATCCGAATGCCACGGCGATCTGTTCTTCCACCAGGTCGATGCCATACCGGCACTCCGTGATGCCGTGCTCCACCTGAAGCCTTGTATTCACCTCGATGAGATACGGATTCTGATCCGCGTCCACCAGAAACTCCACCGTGGCAAGAGAATAATAGCCCACGGCCGCCACCAGGGCCTTGGCATAGTCCTTGAGTCGTTGCCGGAGTTCTTCGGTCATTTTCGGCCAGGGAGACGGGGTGATCTCCACCAGTTTCTGGTGATTCCGCTGGACCGTGCAGTCCCGTTCGTCAAAGGCGAACACATTGCCGTGCTGGTCCGCAATAACCTGAATTTCGATGTGCCGCACCGAGGTGAGCAGTTTCTCCACATAGATTCTGGGATTGCCGAAAGAGGCCTGGGCCAGGACCGCGGCCTTGGAAAACGCGGTTTCCAGCTGGTCCATGTCATAGATTTCATAGATGCCCCGGCCCCCGCCGCCGCCTTCGGCTTTGAGCATGACCGGCAGCCCCATCTCCCGGGCGATCTCCCGGGCTTGGGCCACCTCCACGGCATCCAGAGAACCCGGAACCACAGGCACATCCAATTGCCGGGCCAGTTCTCTGACTTTCACCTTGTTGCCCAGAAGGGTCATGGGTTCCGTGGGTGGACCGATGAACAAGATCCCTTTTTCCGCACATTTTTTCGGAAAACCGGCGTCTTCGGAAGCAAATCCCCATCCCGGATGCACGGCCACCACATCCTGTTCTTTGGCCAGTTTCAAAATATGGTCGATATCCAGATATGCCCGGGGATTTTCCCCTAAAAGAATCAGTTCCTGGGCACCGGAGGTGAACGGGGCGGTTTTGTCCACGTCGGTCACAGTGAGAACCGGAACCGCCATAAGTTCTTCGCGGATGGAACGGATAATCCGCCGGGCCGTGATGCCCCGGTTGGCCACCAGAATTTTTTTCCCCTTTATCTCCCGGACCACCTGTTCAAATGTTTTTGCTTCCATATCATGCTCCTTGATATATCAATCATGTCACTCTGGGGGTAACGGTTCCCGAACGGATGTGAACAATGCCTTTATTTGTTCGGACCTCAAGGCGACCCTGGTCATCCACCCCCAGAACAATGGCGGGACCATCGTAAATTTTGGTATGTTCCAGCACGACCGGTTCATTTTTCCATGCCAGAGCCGTATTCACTTCCCGAACGACGGTGGCCGGGTCTGCTGTCAACCCAGCGAACCGATCCAACATGTTTTTCAGAAAACACCGCCATAAGTCAAAAAGGGATAACTTTACACCAGAACTGTTCAAACATCCAGCCGGCAGATGAAAAAAATTTTCCAACACACTGTTTTCAGGGGCGTTCTGAATATTCATACCGATTCCGGCCATGAAAACACCCTGTTTTTCTTCAATCAATATTCCCCCGGCCTTGCAGTCATTGACCAGGATATCATTGGGCCATTTGATGCAGGCCGGAATATGGATGTCTGCCAGTGCCCGGATCAGGGGCAGGGCCGTGGCCATGGACAGCAGCGGGCCCAGGCGTTCAGCCGTATCAGGCAGCCGCAGGGTGACGGCCAGGCTGCCGGGTTCAGACACCCAGACCCGGCCCTGCCGTCCCCTGGCCCGGGTCTGGGCATGGGCCAGAATCCAGGCATATTCAGGAAACCGGTTCAGGTCTTGCAGGTGCCATGCCAGATTCATGGTTGACTCACATACGGGAACGACAAATCCTGAACAGCCGCCGCAATGGGCCGACGTCAGACCGGGGATACCTAAATCCATCACGTACCTGTCTGGGCGGCACGAAAACCTGTTACCATATCATTTTTTCTTCTGATGGTTTTTTCCCAATGACCGTTCCTTTTTGTCTGACTCACTGCGTGGAAAATGATATATATCACATTCCTGATTTTCAGTCCAAATCCTGTTTCATGTCAATGAAAAAAAACAGAATTCATCCTCATTTTTATTTCAACTTTGATAATTTCTTCCTCCCGATGGGGGTCCCTGCTAAATTTAATTGACAATTTCAATTGTTTCCGTAAAATAACCTAACCGACCGCTAACAGGAGAAACCAAATGAACATATTGACCTTGCTGGGCAGTGCCCGGAAAAAAGGAAATACCGCCACCGTTTTAGGGTGGGTAGAAGATGCCCTCACGGGCATGGGCCATGATATCACCCGGGTGTCTCTTCACGGCAGACATTTGAACGGGTGTATGGGCTGCAACCAGTGCAAACAGGTACTTGATGCCCCGGGATGTGTCCAGCAAGACGATGTCCCGGAAATTCTGGCGCAAATGGTGGCTGCGGATCTGATCATCTACGCGTCTCCCTTGTATTTCTGGGGAGCGAGCGCCCAGCTCAAAGCGGTCATAGACCGGACCTACAGTCTGTATACCCGGTACCATGAAACCGACCACGCCTCGTTGCTGAAAGGACGCCGTCAGGCTGTTTTAATGACGGGTGCCGGCGGATGGGACAATAATGCAGAAGGGGCCTTCACCGCCTTCAAACGGATGCAGAAACCTCACAAAACCCATTATGCCGGTGAATGGTTTATCGGTAACTGCACCACACCTTCGGCGATGACCCCGGCCATTAAAAACAAGGCCCTGGACTTTGCCCGGCAGATCAGTGTGTGACCATGGAAAACAAAACCAGTATGCAGATCATGATGCGGCTGCGCCAGATTATTCAGGAAATGTCGAGGCATTCCAAACAACTGCAGGAAAAATACAAAATCACGCTGCCCCAGCTGATCTGTCTCAATGAAATTGCGGATCACGGACCCATTGCCATCGGTGCGTTGACCCAGATCGTTTTCATCAACAATTCCACGGTCACGGGCATCATCGACCGTCTGGAGCGCCGGAGCCTGGTCCATCGGGTAAGAATCAGCAAGGACCGGCGCCAGGTGCATGTGGAAATCACCCAGGCCGGCAGAAATTTTCTCGAAAATGCGCCCACGCCCATCCATCACCGGTTTATGGAAAAACTGGAAAAAATGAATTCCCGGGATGTATCCCTGCTCATGTGGGGGCTTGAACTGTTAGTAGACATGCTGGCCCAGACCGATCCGGCCTCCCCTTCTCCAACTCCGCCGTTACATCTCATGGAAGCAGACGATGACATGTCCGTTCCCAACGGCAACATCTAACCGAAAATATTTTTACCCCCATTGACTTGACAATGCCCTTTCATCAATGGTATTTATCTGTTTGTATATTTTGAACAGAAAATATTTTACTGCGTAAATACCAAAATGAAACCTTCACAACCCTACAGCACCCGGTGTTCTGCCGGTATACCCTGTTGCAGGGGCGGTTTCATGCCCGGCCCAACCCATTCGGTCGGAATTTATTAACATAAATCTAAAAGGACGGGAGAAATAAAGATGAAAGATTTTTCATTTGTTTTACCGCAAGTCGATAAAGCCGATCAGGGAAAAGAAAAAATTGTCGTCACTTACAAAGGGGAAACCCGAGAACTGCTCACCCATGATTACGGGGAAATTTATAAAATACCCGGTCTGTACGAAAACCTGTTCTACGACACACTGGCCTGCCAGTCACCCCAGGTCGTGTGCGGGCTTCTGGAAAAAGCCATGAACGGCAATGCTTCAGATTCAAAAGACCAGGTGGCCCTGGATGTCGGAGCCGGCAACGGCATGGTGGGAGAAGAACTGGCAAAAATCGGTTTTAACACCATCATTGGTGTCGATATCATTGAAGAGGCAATCGAAGCGACCCTGCGAGATCGCCCCGGCATTTATGATGACTATTATATTGAAGATCTCACGGATCTGCCTGAAAAGGTGGAACAAAAAATCCTTGAAAAAGATCCCAACTGTATGTCCATCGTGGCGGCCTTGGGATTTGACGACATTCCACCGGAAGCGTTTGCCAGTGCGTATAACCTGATTTCTGAAGACGGGTGGGTCGCCTTTAACATCAAAGATGAATTTCTCCAGGACAATCACCCGTCCGGATTTTCAAAACTCATCGAAGAGATGGTGGCCTCCGATATCATGGAAATTGTTGAAAAAGAACTGTATCAGCACCGGCTGTGCCTGGACGGCACCCCGTTGAACTATTATGCGGTGGTGGGTAGAAAACAGGAACCTGTTTCCGATACCTTCATTGCGCAATATCAATAGCAGATCGATCATCAGCAACCAGATCGTCACTGAAGACCGTCCTAAAAATCCAAAAAAAGGGAGAAAACCTTTATGTTACAAGATGTGACCACGTTTCAACCCCGGTTGAAAGTCTTTAATAAAAAACAGGCCATGGCTATTCATGATGCGGCCTTAAAAATACTGGCCACCACGGGATTCCGCATGGAACATGACGGGGTTCTGGAAATGCTTCTGGATCATGGCTGTACTCTGGACAAAAACAACCGGGTGATCATGCCCGAAGCGCTGGTGGACAATGCCGTCATGTCCGCCCCTAAAAAATTCGATATATATGATCAGACCGGCAACCTGGCCATGCCCCTGGAAGGGGAAAACTTTTTCTTTGGGACCGGGTCTGACACGATTTTTACCATAGACCTGGAAACCGGTGAAAGACGGCGCCCCGTGCTCGCCGATACGGGCAACTTCGCCCGACTGGTGGATGCGCTGCCCAACATGGATTTTTCCATGTCCATGGGAAACCCGGAAGACGTGGAAATCGAGGAAATCTATGTGCGGGTGTTTGAAGAAATGGTGCGTAACAGCAATAAACCCATCTGTTTTATCGCAGACAGCGGCACGGATATCCGGCAGATTCACGACATTGCCTGCGCTGTGGTGGGCGGTGATGAAATCCTGCGCAAAAAACCGTTTCTGTTCAACTATTCCGAAGCCATCAGCCCGCTGCTTTATCCTGAAAACGTCATGGAAAAACTGGTGTTCTGTGCGGAAAAAGAGATCCCCATCTGCCTGCCCTCAGGTTGCAATGCCGGTGGCGGTGGACCGGTGACCCTGGCCGGTGCCATGGCCCAGGGCATTGCGGAAAACCTGGTGGGTCTGGTGATCCATCAGCTCACCAACCCGGGCGCCCCGTTTCTGTTCGCCCCCAATGTGTCGGTGCTGGACATGAAAGACACGGTCGTTTCTTATGGATGCACAGAATGGAGCCTGACCCAGTCGGCATTCGCCGACATGAGAGATGAACTCTACCAGATTCCCATCTGGTCCTTTGCCGGATCCACGGATTCCAAAGTGATCGACGCCCAGGCCGGGGCCGAAGGCATGCTGTCCATTATCACATCCCTGCTCTCCCGGTGCAACGTGATCCACGATGTGGGATATATCGAATCCGGACACACCTCGAGCCTGGAAATGCTGACCCTGTCCGATGAACTGGTGGCCATGGCCAAATTTTTTGCCGAAGGGATCCCCGTAAACGAGCAGACCCTGGCCCTGGATGTGATCGACCGGGTGGCAAATGGTCCGGACAATGCCATATTTTTAAGCGATCCCCACACCTTTGCCAATTTTCGGACGGCCCATCTTCTGCCCGAACTCATGGACCGCTCCCGGTTTGACTCCTGGGAAAAAGACGGGAAAACCGATCTGTTCACCCGGTCCAATGAAAAGGCAAAAGCACTGCTGTCATCCCACAAGGTCAAGAAAACACCTGTGGCTGAAGAAGCACTGGCCGCTCTATAGCGCTGATTGGCTTCACGCCGTTCATTTATTTTGTACGCAACACAAGCACAGCACCGGATGGACACTAGCTGTTTGATCCATCCGGTCTGTGCTGTGTTTCAGGCCCTGCTTCGGCGGGGTTGAAAAATTTCATGGCCGCTCCCATCAGGCTGATGACCACGGGCAGCAGATAGTCGGATATGATGCCCGGCTCACCATGTTTATCCAATGGGCCGGGCACCATGACGATGTGGCTCAACGGGTATTTCTTTAAATTGGCCAGGCGGGCATCTTTGGCAAATCCCTGCTGGGTGATGACCACCATTCTTGCATACCGGGAACCAAATGTGGCCAGTTCATCCAACGCCGCATCAAAGCCCATCTCACTGGTGGCGTCAATAATAATCAGACAATCATTGTCTGTGTCATACGCCGGTCTGAGTACCGGCAGATACCACTGATCATCCACATAAAACGGCAGGACCGCTTCCGGCGAAAACAGCATGGGTGTCCGGGATAAAAACGCATCCACAGATGCCCCGCCCAGATACCGTGTTTCCCATACCCGAACCTGTTTTTCCCCATGAATTTTAACCATGCGGTCCCGGGATGCCAGTTTTCGATATTTTTCCTGCACCTGACAATCCACCAAAACCAGATGGGAATACGCGGAAACCCCGAAAGGATCGCTTTCCACGCCCCAGGATCGGGCTGCGGCAAATGCAATTTTCCAGGCAATGCAATTGCCCCGCATCCCCGTTAGAAACAATTGCTTGTTGTAGCTCTGATTTTCATAAAGGGTTTGCTGAATGCTGCGATGCAGGGCGCTGTCCGCCAGCAGGGTCTGGATGACCGGGAACAGCGTCTTGAAATGTGTCATAAACCGGGCGGCACGGCCGGGGAACTTATACGACATGATTTTTACAAACAACAGGGATAACGCCACATAGGTCTGCTCATACCGGCAGAACAGATCCGGGTGCTTCAGATAAAATGCCTGTAAAAGCACTTTCTGATCTTTTTTTCCGGAGATGACTTTGTTTTCCGGGCCGATCCATACCATGTTTTTATGCGGGCGGGCAAACACGGCAGACACCCGCTCCACGGCCGGTGTCTGAGACGCCACCACCACCATCAGACTGTCTCCCAACGTGACCCCTTTGAGTTTTTCGGCAAATTCCACCTGAATGGGAATTCCCAGAAACGGTTCCCACAGTCTGGCCAGATTGATGCATCCGGCTTCCGCCTGCTTGTCCATGGGAACAAAAATCAATACCCCGTCTTCGGCCAGGTTTGTAAAAATCAAGTCTGCCAGTCCGGACAGCACCTTGATTTCAGGCCCGTCTTCGGGCAAAGAGAACATCCCGGCAAATGCGTCGGGTTCATTCAGAATACCTCCGAGTGCCAGCAGATCCTGATAAAATCGTTTTTCAACGGGATCTGATGCCAGCGTCAGCCAGCACAGGGAGCCGGACCGGGGCACCACAGGATACATCCCAAAACCCAGATTGTCTTGTTTTTGATCCATGTCATCCAGAATATCTGAAGAGGACCGGTCTTTGCCGTTCCGGGTTCTGCCGGCGGTCACGGATTTGGCCATGTTCCGGGGCATTTCATTGGCCCGTCTGCCATGGGCCTGGCCAAAATAAAACCCCAGCAGAAACAGAAGCGACAGATCCACAAAAGGTTGAAAATGATCCGGCAGCTTGGGCACCAGGATCATCTGCTGGGCAAACCGCTGAATCTCTTCCAGTTCCCGGTTCAGGTAGGTGATGGCAAAAAATGGCCGGCCGGTTTCATGCAGGGCTGCCATGAACCGGACGGCCTCATCCAGGCGGTGACGGCTGGTGGCCAGTACCAGAACGAACTCATCTTCCGCCGCAGGAAAGTTTAAAAACAGGTCCTGTTCCGAATAATCCACGGCATTACCCAAAGAGGTCCACGCGTTGATTTCCAGATTCAATGCGCCGATTCTGGCACTTCCCACATCGTGATACGCATCCACAACATAGTGCAGCACCGAATTTCCGGAAGCAGCGGCAATCTCTTTGCAGAAACGGATCACATCCGGATTTTTAAAAAGATCGTCCAGGTGGGCCGGAACCGGGAGGATCTCTTTGACCCGCTCCCCCACGACATCCCGGGTTCCGGGGGTGGCAAGGCAGATGGACAGACAGAACAGATCCAGGGTCAGCAGCATGCACAGCGCACTTTTCAAGGGGGCCACGGTCACCTCTTCACCGCTGTATACCGGGATGACACCGGCACTTTTCCTCACCACCAGGGCCATGTCTGAAAACGGTTTTTCCGTGATGCCCACCATGAGAATATGGTGCTTGAGCAACACCCCGGCAAAATCGATCATATCCGAGGTGGTACCGGACCAGGAAACCATGACGACCAGGTCCCGGTCCGGGTTGATGGCGGTTCTGACATCAGCGAAATCCTGGGGAGCGGCCACCAGCAGATTGACTGTGGGGAAAAACGGCTCCATGGTTTTTTCAGCAATTTCCGCCACCATATAGCTGAATCCCGTGCCCACCAGAATGATCCGGTTCAAATTTGTCAGACCGCTGCCGAAACGTCTTTCCAGAAGGCGCTGCCGGATATCGAACCGGGGCAGACATTGTTTTGTATCTGCGTATCGGTTCACAATATCCCCCATCAGACCGGGAATTTCGTCCAGGTGCTCTTCATAAAACGTTTTGCCAAAATCTTTTTGAAACGATACCGGCGTAATCCAGGTTTGCTCGGGCCGGATGTCGGACCGGATCCTGCCGGAAAAATCTTGAATCTGCAGATGCCGTATTACCGCATCTTTACCGGGCGTTGTCTGAATCCGGGCAAAAATTTCAGGCTGGTCCAGCACATAGACATCCGCCAGAAACGGTTTGAGCAGTTCTTTTTTGGCTTGTCTGAACCAGACATCTTCCGGCCGGGAATCAATACTTGAAAAATCGGATTCCACGATCATGGATTTTTTTGAATATGTTTTCATCAGCTTGAACAGCTTCACCCGGGTGGACCGGATCAGGGTCTGGGGAAACAGTCCCAAAGCGGCATTGATATCCGATACCACCATGAAATCGGATGTATCCCGGCGCTTGACAATATACACGGGCCGGTGGTGGGCTGCCACAAACAGCCGGTCCGGCGACACCCGGCTGATGCCGGATACGGCAAACTGCCCGCCGGACTGAATCATGGCCTGCACGGCTTTGATGAACGCCATTTCATCGATGTCATAGATGGTTTTGTTGCTCAGGGTCTTGAAAATGGTATAATCGATGGACTGGCTGCAGATGGACAATTCCTCCAGCCCCAGTCGATGCTGGTCTTCAATGGTCTTGTACCGCTGATTTTCGTGCCAGGCCGTTTCAAAATAATGCCCCCAGAGCATGGCAAACAATTCCGTGGAATTTTCCGTACGCAGCCCGATATTTGCCACCCGGGTGACATACTGGTGGATCCGGGACTCCACGTCTGAATCAAACTGCCCGTTGAGCACCACAGCACGAACCTTCCGACGGTCCATGAAGGGATGGGCGTTGCCCACGGAAATGGCCGACTGAAGGGCCCAGCGGCCCTGGCCGATCACCGGCTGAACCATGGACAAAAGCAGCAGCGGATGGGTCGGGCCGGGGACATGGCCCGCAGGCAGATATGCACCGGCCGGGGATGCCTGGGCCCGGTGCATGTAGATCTTTGTCTGGTAATGGGCCAGAACAGCCGTGACAGCCAGGCCATAAACATTGCAGGTGCGCTCGATCCGGTAAAGAATCTGCCAGTGCCGCACGGGACGATCCGTCTGGGCCGTCCAGAAGGTTTCAAAAATCAATTGAATATTTTCTGCCGCCTCCGGGGTCAGGCCGTTGAGAACCCAGGCATCCAGATATCTGAACAGATGGGAAATGCCGTCTGTTGTATAGTCGGCAGGCAGAGTGATCCGGACTTTGCGCAGAAAATGCCAGACATATTTTCTGGCAAAAGGATTTTTCTGTCCCTGTTTGCTGACCACCCGCCGGGGACGGACCGGTGCCTCATCATAGGCATACCGGTTGAAAATAATCTGAAATTCATGAAACAGATCCGCCGGATCTACAGCCAGGGAACCTGATTTTTCCGCTGCATCCACCTGAACGGCCAATTCGTTTCGGATCAGTTTTTCCACCACGGCCATGGGCAGATCATACGTTTGGATCAGATAGTCCATCGCCGCTTTGAGCGCCTTGGGGGAATCAATGGCAAAGATTTTTCTGATCCGGGGGTCCCCACAGGTGCCCGGCATCACCTGGACCGGGTTCTGCAAGTTTGTCATCTGAGACCAGGTGGGAAACGATGAGGCTTCATGGAAAGAAAACCCTTCATGGGCCAGCAGCCGTTCCTGGAACCGGGCGATGTAGCCGGCCTGGCTGTCCGTATCATCTGCCATGAATGCCCCGGCCTGCAGGTCGGTTTCCTCAAACACGGGATCCAGCATAAGCCGGTCGATCAGGTTTTCCACCGACCCCAGAGCCCGCCGGATTTTCATAGGTTCCAGGTCACTGCCGATAAGCCCGATGCCCGTGCTGTCCGGCGCCCGGTAGATAATGGCCCACATCCCGGTCAAAATACGGGTCAACCGGTTCTGGGCATTGCCATAATAGACCACAATCCCGCACATGTCATTATCTCCTCATCCCATTTCTCTGATAGCGCTGATACCATCCATTCATGCAATACACAACTGAAAAAACCGATCCACATTTTTTTCAGTTTCCAGGTCAAGGATATAATCGGTAAGCGTGGCTGTCTTGTCGTTTCCGATCACCGGTTCGGCCAGCCACAGGAACTTGTCGATCAGTTCCTGGTCGGTGGGAAGCGTCGTGGCCGGATCCCATCGGGCGGACATGATTCCGGAAACAAACGTGTGTCCGGACCGGGTCCGGATGCTCACCTCCGATTCCGCCCGCTGAGGAAAGTTTTTCTGAAACCGTTCCTGGGCAACAATATCGATTTTGTCCATCATCTCACGGATATCCGCATCCATCAGCCTGGGAGGCAGAACCTGTGCGGGCCCCATTTCTCCATCCAGCAGGGCCGCAGCAATGGGAAAAGCGATGTTGTACTGGGCCTCTTCGGTGTTCTCCGGCCAGGCACGGCTCAAAGCGGCAGATTCCGCAAAGGTATACACCGTGATGGCATGAATCTCTTCCGGGATGATGCCATGGGCTCGAACCAGTTTCAACACCCCGTCCACCCCGGGCTGGGCCCAGCGGCAGCAGGCATACGGCTTGAAATACAGATTTTCAATTTCCCAGGATTCTCCCAGAGAATCGATCCAGGCCGGATTTGGTGTATCATCAAAAAGCGGGGTCACCCCGGTGAACCCTTTCTGAGCCATACACGCGGACAACAGCCCCACCAGTGATCCCCAGCCGGTGCTGTCCTTTCCCATGGACGGGGTCACAATGCACTTCATCATGGGGGCCAGGGGGGCATGGTATTCAGCCGCCCCCAGTGCGTGGCGCAGCTGGACGGAAGACAGCCCAAGGATTCCGCCGGCAGCCGCAGCCCCGGCCACCGCTCCCCAGGATCCGGAAGAATGATAGGTGTCACTGGTGGCATGCCGGATCAACCCGGCCCGGATGCCCACCTCATATCCTTTCACCAGCGTAACGAGAAATTCCTTTCCAGACAGCATCCTGCCACCCGCCGCTGCCAGCTGGGCCGCCGCCAGAATGGACGGCAGGACGCAGACCCCGGGATGGCCTTTGATCGGCCGGTATCCATCATCGATATCCAGCGCATTGGCGGCAAACCCATTGGCCAGCGCCGCCCCGGCCGCAGACACCCGACGGCCGGATACCATGATGGAGGCGTGATCTCCGGGAAACTGTTCCGATGCCAGGACGTCCATCATTTTTCCCACCGGTGTTTCATGACCGGCCACCATGGCACCCGTGCTGTCCAGCAGACAGCG
>JAIPDL010000072.1 GCA_021737695.1 Desulfotignum sp.
ATTACGATGAAACCTGAATTCGCCGCATTTATCCCATTCGCGCCAATGGCCCCGGTCCTGTCGCAAACTGCAATCGTGACGGAAAAGCCCATCGAAATCAGTTTCAACAACATGTTTTGAAAGTCGTGGCCAGAGATGTCTTGCTTGATACCATTTTTGATCACACTTATAAAGGAACCTTGTCATGGAAAACAAAATGAATCTGTCTGTTTTCAATCAATTTGATTTTGAATATTCTCCCGTGGGGGTAAAATTCTTATTGCTGAAACCCGAGAACATTTCCAAACTTGAACGGAGACTGTCCTTTTGCGAAATGCTCAAAGAAGCACAGGATACCCGGCCGTTTTATGCGGCACAAGACAACCATGAATGCAAGGCAGGGCCATTTCTTCTGGGAATGGTCGATTCCAATCCTGTTTTTGAAAGCGGCCAGATAGGACCCAAACTTGGCGTTTATGACGATCCCCGGGCAAATCGCAGGCTTTACATGCAGATGCACAAAATGGCCAGAGACAGCGTCAATTATACTGCTTTTTCCTCTCTGGATCAATTGTCCTTTGACCCTGATCTATTAATTGTCACCGCCAAACCCCGTCAGGCGGAAATACTGCTCAGAGCATATAGTTATCGATCCGGTGCGGCATGGAATGCCAAGGGCACCTCCGTGTTAGGGTGTGCCTATCTATATATGTATCCATATGCCACGGGAGAATTGAACATGATGGTTACCGGTCTTTACCATGGGATGAGAGCCAGAAACACGTTTCCCGAGGGTCTGCTGCTGATCACCATTCCATTTAATGTCCTGCCTGAAATCATACAAAACCTGGAGACAATGACATGGGACCTCCCGCAATATTCATGGGGCAAGGAAGCCCATGTTAAGAAAATGGAAGAAATAGGAAGAGAAATCTCACTGGAACTTAAAAAATAAACTGACAGGGCCGCCGGCAAAATCAGGCGGCCCTGCAATCAATTAATGTAGATATGAAGACTGGGGTATCAGGATATCTTCAAAATCAGGGCGGCCCCGCAATCGCCGGCCGCACACCCGGTCCACAGGAAATATCCGCCCCCGGCCATGACGGTTTCCTCGATGCCTTCGATGATCAGGCGGGTGGCCGTGGGGCCCTGGGGATGGCCGAAAATCAATGACGATCCGAAATTGTTGAACCCGAACGGGTCGATCTCCATCTGTTTGGCGAAAAACAGGTCATTGACGATAAAAGGGTTGTGGGTCTTGATGACCCGGATGTCTTTGATGGTGAGGTCCGCGTTTTTCAGGGCCATGCGGGTGGCGGGCACCGGGGCCGCCGGCATGAAGCCTTTGCGCTCTCGGGCAAATCCGTAGGCGATCACCTGGATGGTCACCTTGTCATCAGCGCTGAGCTGCCGGGCCTTTTCTTTGGTGGTGACGATCATCCCGGCATTGCCGTCCGCCGGATGGGTCTGGGCCCCGAAACTTAAAACCCCGCCCGGGATGGTGGGTTTAAGCCGAGCCAGGCCCTCTTTGGTGGACGGGATAATGCCTTCATCTTCTTCCACCATCATGGTTTTCTTTTTTGAGATCGCGATCTCCACAGGCTGCATGTACCGGCGCTGGAAAGCCCGATTGTCGGCCAGGGATTCCTGGTACTGCTCATAGCGCCGCACCGCCAGGTCATCGCACATCTCTTTGGTGAACCCGTTTTCCTTTGCCACATTCTCAGCTGTTTCCACCATTTTCTTGCCCGTGTTGGGATCGGCATTGAAATTGTCCATGTTCCAGTTTTCCGAAATCACCTCTCCGCCCGGGCCTTTGGGATTGGGCCAGATGGTGTGGGGGCCGTTGGAGGTGCGGTCCACGGTGAGCACATACGGCCGTTCAAACAGCCCGGTCTCAATGCCCATGGCCGCCTGGTTGATGCAGGTGGCACCCGTGGTGCAGGCCTGGCTGATGGCAATGGCGGGAAGGGCTTGGGCCCCCAGCAGGGCCGCCGACCAGGGGGAGGCGTAAAACTGGCGGTGCTGGCCGATGGTGTTGCCGAAAATACAATAGTCCAGATCATTGGCGTCCAGGTCTTTTTGTTCAAAAAACTGTCTGGACATCGCCGCCCCCAGGGTAATAGCGTTTTCATTGGCCAGGCTGCCCTGCCATTTGCAGAAAGGGGTGGAGTAATAGCCTTTGTAGGGGATATATGACTTGGTATACATAGGGTGGGTTTCCTTATTTTTTATATGAATGAATTATTTTCCTGTGAACGCCGGTCTTCTGTGGGATGCGGCTGCAGACAGGCCTTCAAACGCATCAGCTGTGGAGAACAGATCCTGCAGGCAGTCCAGTTCGCAGGCCACGGCCGCTTCCATGGACAATCCCTCCTGGGCCGTCATGATCTCATTGGCCAGGGCCAGGGCTTTGGGGGATTTGCGGTCCAGCATTTTTTTCACCCGTGCCGGTGCATGGTCCCACCCGTTTCCTTGTGTGTCGGCAAACAGGTCTGCCATGGGCGCAAACCGGTCCGGGATCTCTTTGGGTGCATATTTGTCCACATTGGCCGGCATGTCGGTGATCTTTCGAATGGCGGCTTCGATCTCACCGGGATCCACGATGCAGTGGACAATCCCTAAGTCAAAGGCATCCTGGGCGGAAAGGATCTGGCCGGTGAACACAAAATACCGGGCCAGAGCCGGGCCCACCCGGCGGGCCATGCGCAGCATCCCTCCCAGGCCCGGGACTATGCCGATACCGGTTTCCGGCAGGCCCATGGAACCGGCCGGCGTGGCCACGATATATCGGCAGGCCAGGGCCATTTCACTGCCCCCGCCCAGAGACAGGCCGTCCAGCAGGACAATGGTTTTTTTGGAGCTGTTTTCGATTTTCCACAACAGGTCATGGCCTTTTTTGGTAAAGGTTTCAATGTGGTCGATGCGGCCGGCTTTGATGCGGTCCACGAAAAACTGGATGTCTGCGCCGGCCACAAATGTTTTACCGGCCCCCTGGAACACGATGGCCTTCACATCCGGGTCATTATCAGCTGTGTCAAAGGCCTGGGTCAGCTGCTGAAACACAGTTTCATTCAGGGCGTTCATGGCATCAGGCCGGTTGATGGTGACCCAGGCGACATCCTTTTTTTTCTCCAGAGCCACCAGTTTGAATTCCAAGGGTTGTCCCTTGGCTTTCTGATCCGCAAGAATCCTGGGCATGTTAAAGCCCGGATATCTTTTCACGGCCGCCTCCACCACCTGACAGGCCTTGTCAATGCCGATGCGGTTCATGATTTCAAATGGCCCTTCGTGCCATCTCAGTCCGATCTTGGCGCCTAAATTGACATCTTCCATGGTGGCCACACCCTCATCCACCAGAGAAGCGGCTGCACCCAAGCACACACTGTAGAACCGGTCCACAATGGCATCGATTTTGTCTTCCGCCACCGGCCCGTCGGCCAGGTCCCAGTCTTTACCGGTTTCCATCTGGGTTCTCATCATATCCGGGGTATCGTAAAACAGTCCCAGCTCGCTTCCCAGACTCTGGGAGGCATGGACGGCCAACGGGATCCCAGTGACGTTCAGGATCTCAAACGATCCCATGCCGATACCAAACGCCCGTTTGCTGGCCGCCTCAATGGTGGCGATATTGCCCATGCCCTCTTCCAGCATTCTGGCCGCCTCATTGGAGGAGGGTACAAAAAACCGGTTCACGGCAAACCCGGGGGAGTCTTTGACCACGATGGCTATTTTTCCATGCCGGGCCGAAAAGGTTTTGGCAGTATCAATGGTCTGCTGACTGGTGGTATCATGGGGGATGATCTCCAGCAATTTGTTTTTGGCGGGATGGAAAAAATAGTGCAGCCCGATGAACCGGTCCGGCCGGCGGGTCTGGTTGGCAAATTCATGGACAAAAAAACTGGAGGTGTTGGTGGCAAAAATGGTGGTATCTTTGCACACGGAATCCAGGTTCTTGAACAGGGCTGTTTTGACGGCCTTGTCCTCAAACACGGCCTCGATGACGATATCCGCATCTGCCACACCCGCCATGTCCGTGGTGCCGGTGATGCGGGACAGGATCTCTTCCACTTTTTCCGGGGTGAACAAGCCCCGCTTCACCCCGCCTTGCAGCAGGCCCCGGATCCCGGCAATGCCGTTGTCCACGGCCGTCTGTTTGATATCCACCAGCACGACCTGCATGCCCTCCTGGGCGATCTTCTGGGCAATGCCGCTGCCCATGTGACCGGCACCGATAACCCCTATTTTAGAAATCTGAGACATCTTTTCCTCCTCAAACGATGATGGTTATGATCTGTTATCTTATTTTCCACTGAATGATGTGTTGCGGATCCGGACGGCGGCCGGGCACATGGCACGGATGGATGCCATTTTTCCTAACGTCACGGGCACCTGGCAAGCCATAAAAAACCGGGCGCTGTGCATCTGGCCGTCATAAAAATCCGTATTCCTGGCACTGGCGCCGGCGGCTGTTTTTTCTTGGGCTGCCATAGCCCGCCACAAGAGCATCCAGGCCATGACCAGGTCTCCGGTGGCCTCCAGGAACGGCCCGGCAAAGGCAAACCCGGTCATGGCCCGGTCGTCCCCCAAAGCGGATAGAAGGGTGTCTGCCGTGTCTGAAAGGGTGACAACCGCCTGATCCAGGGTTTCGGCCAGGTCTGCCAGGGCCGGGATCTTTCGGGTCCTGGCAATGGTGGTGCGGATCTGTGCCAGCAGCACATCAAACAGGCGTTTGTTTTTCATGCCCAGTTTTCTGGCGGCCAGATCCATGGCCTGGATCCCGTTGGTGCCTTCATAAATAGTGGTGATCCGGACATCCCGGAATATCTGTTCCACGGGATATTCACAGGTGTACCCATATCCGCCGAACACCTGGATGGCCAGATTGCACACTTCCACGGCCCGGTCTGTCACATATCCTTTGCCCACGGGGATCAGGATATCGATCAGATCCTGATATGCCTGTTTTTCGGTGTCATTGTCACAAATCTGTTTTTTGTCTTCCAAAAGCCCGATGTAGCACAACAGGCTACGCATGCCTTCGGTGTATGATTTCATGGTCAGCAGCATGCGCCGGACATCCGGGTGGTTGATGATGGCCACGGATGTTTTGTCACCACCTGCCGACAACGGTCCCTGGATCCTTGTTTTTGCATATTCCAGGGCGTGCAGATAGGCGGATGAGGCACAGGCCAGGCCCTGGGCACCCACCATTAGCCGTGCCATGTTCATCATCACAAACATCATGGCAAGGCCTTTGTTTTCTTCTCCCACCAGCGTGCCCGTGCAAAGGCCGCTGCTGCCCAGGGCCAGGGTGCAGGTGGGGCTGCCGTGCAGGCCCATTTTTTCCTCGATGCCCGTGCACACAATGTCATTGGGCGCGCCCAGGCTGCCGTCGTCGTTCACATGGATTTTGGGCACCACAAACAATGAGATCCCTTTTGAGCCGGGCGGAGCGTTTTCGCATCTGGCCAGCACCAGGTGAATGATGTTGGCAGTGATGTCCTGGTCCCCGCCGCTGATGAAAATCTTGGTGCCCGTCAGATTATAGGTGCCGTCCGGATTTTTTACAGCCCGGGTCTGGAGATCTCCCAGGTTGGACCCGGATTCCGGTTCCGTCAACGCCATGGTACCGCCCCATTGACCCGTGTAGAGTTTTTCAAGATACAGGTGCTTCTGGGTGTCCGTGCCGAACCGCTCCAGGATCTCACCGGCCCCGTGGTTCAGGCCTGCCACCATCATCAGGGCCATGTTGGCGCCGAACAGATAGTTCTGGGCCATGACGTTGAGGCTGTGGGGCATGCCCTGCCCGCCCCACTCCGGGTTCTGGCTCGGGGCAAACCACCCGCCTTTTTCCAGCAGATACCAGGCCCGCTTGAACGCTTCAGGCATTTTGACCCGGCCGTTTTCATACCGGCACCCTTCGGTATCACCGGCCTTCATGACGGGAAGCAGCTCTTTGACCGCCAGAGTCCGGGCCTCGGACACGATCATGTCCATCACTTTTTTGTTGAACTCGGCATATGTGTCATGGGTGCTCAGGCGGGAGACATCAAACTGCTCATGGAGTACGAAATCCACATCCCGCCGGTCTGCGATGATCTGGGCCATGGGATTATCCTTCCAAAACCTGGCGTTTGAGTTCTCTTTTCAGCAGTTTGCCCGTGCTGGATTTGGGCAGTTCTGTGACGCTGACAAATTCCTTGGGTACTTTGAACGAAGACAACCGGGTTTTGAGATATGCCTTGAGATCAGCAGGGTCCAGTGCCCGGCCGGGCCGAAAAACAACATAGGCCGTGACCCGTTCCCCATATTCCTTGTCCGGCAGTCCGATCACGGCGCATTCCTCGATTTCGTGGCGGGTGTACAGCAGTTCCTCAATTTCCCGGGGAGACACGTTTTCTCCGCCCGTGATGATCAGCTCTTTGATCCGGTCCACGATGAACAGGTAGTTGTCCTCATCCAGGTATCCGATATCCCCGGACCGGAACCACCGGCCCCAGAACGCGGTTTCCGTGTCTTCGGGCCGGTTGAGATACCCTTTCATGATATTGGGGCCGGCAATGCAGATTTCGCCTTCCTGGTTGGGTTTCAGGACCCGGCCGGTTTCGTCTCGGATCTGGATCTCCACATGGGGGGCCGGGGTGCCCACGGAGCCGATCACATGACGATGATAATGGTTGAACGACACCATGGAGGCGCTTTCCGTCATGCCGTATGCCTCATTGATGTCCAGGCCGGTCTTTGCCTTCCATTCCCGCACCACCTCTTTGGCCATGCTGGCGGCGGCGGAAAAACAATACCGCACCGTGCCCAGTTTTTCTTTGATATCAGACAGAGACAGTAGCCGGATATACACGGTGGGCACAGCATACAACTTGGTAACACTGAATTTTTCCACGGCGGCCAAAAGTGCATCCATGTTGAACGCGGGCTGGATCACCAGGCCCCCGGCGCTGAACACGGTGGCGTTCATGATATGCATCTGGGCAAACACGTGATTAAGGGGCAGAAAACACAATGCCCGGTCGGTTTCGCAGGAGCGTTCATTATGGGACACGTTAAAGGCCGAGGTCATGATGTTCTTGTGGGTGAGCATCACCCCCTTGGGCACGCCAGTGGTACCGCCCGTGTAAAGGATGGCGGCGACATCATCCGGATGCCGGTCCACGGTTACGAACTCTTGTCGGCCGGGAGCGGCCGGCACGGGTTCAAACATGATATCGGTGTCAAGAATCATTTCCGCCGGACAGGAAAGCGCCGACAGCACCTCTTTTTTGGCCTTGTCAGTAAAAATAATGTCCGGTTCACAGTCCGCCAGAACGGGTTCCAGCTCAGCTCCGGTCATGGTATGGGGCAGGGTAACGGCCACGGCCCCGATTTTGAGCACCCCGAAATAAAAACACAGCCAGGCCGGAGAATTGGGGGCGCACAGGCCGATGTGATCCCCGGGTCTGACCCCTTTTTTTTTCAGTGCTTTGGCAATGCGGTTGGCTGCCGTATTGAACTGCCGGTATGTCAATGATCTGCGGTCCGCCATCAGGGCCATGTTGTCCGGAAATTGACGCGCTGCATTTTCCAGGTTCTTTGCGATGTTCATGGGTCCTGCCCCCTCTTTTCAATTTTCTAACAAGCGTTAGATTTTTATATCATATGATAATTCGATATCACGACCATCCCGGGTTGTCAACAAAGTATTTTGAAAATCCGACATAAAAACACACCTCGCATGTATGTGCGTCAGCCATAAAAAAAGCCCCCTTGGGAAGGTTCTTTTAAGGAACACGCCCAAGGGGGCCGGATGCTGCTGCCAGGAGGTCATCTGGGAACCCACAGCACCATACGCGGTTTTTCCTTTATTTTTTCAGCCAGTTCATCAATGGGACCAAACGTCATGCACCCGGCCATGCAGTGCTTTACACAGGCAGGATCCAGGCCTTTTTTCGTGCGGGGCCGGCACAGAATGCACAATTCCGTGGGAAACGGTAGATAGGTCAGATAATGTTTGTCATGGGGAAGGGCCTGGACGATCTCCTGGACCCGTATGCCGCCCATGCCGGCGGGCCAGTTGTTTTCCTGGGCGCACGCCACCTGGCAGGTGTGACACCCCGTGCAGTATTCATAGTCGATGAGAAGACCGAATTGCGGTTTTTTGCTCATGATCTGCCTCCTTCACATTTGTAGATCCGGCACATGGAGTGCTTGATGGGAGCACCCTGGCCGTCTTTGCCCTGGTGGCCCATGGGAATGAGCTGATTGATGTTGGCATCCCACATGCCGTAAAGATCGGGTTCGGCGGCTTTTTTTTCCGGAAACCACCAGCCATGCGGCGCCATGATCATCCATTCCGGTACCACGGGCGTGACCTTGGCCTTGTACCGGGCCCGGCCCATCCAGTTCTCGATCCACATCCATTCCCCGTGGCTGATATGATTTTCAGCGGCCGTGATTGGATGGATCTCCACCACGGGATCCGGGTCGATCTCCCGGAGCCAGGGAATCTGGCGGTGTTCCGTGTGGAAAAAAGCCGGGGACCGCCGACCTGTGGACAGAATCAATGGATAATCTTTGGCCAGATCCGGCCGGGATACCGGAGTAAACGGCGGTTCCTCATGCCGGGGCATGGGTTCCAGGTCCCATTCTTCCCTGAGGGTGGCATACAGTTCGAACAGCCCGGTCTGGGTCCGGAAACCCGGTTTTTTATCCGGCCGCAGCAACCCTTTTTCATGGCGCAGATAAGGGCAGGAGCTGCTGCCTTCCGGGGGATAGGCCCATCCTTTGGCCTGAAGTTCTTTAAATGTCATGCCCGAGGGCTTGAGGATGTCGTCATACAGGTCTTGGATGGTGTCAAATTTAAATTCCGGGTCAAAGCGTTTGGCCAGCTCGAAATTGATGGCCACATCCGGCCGGCACCCTTCCACCTCCACCACCTTGTTGATGGTCTGAAGCGGCACCCACCAGCTTCGGAAACTGTCTTTTTCCAGAAACGTGCCTGCCGGCAGCACCACATCCGCATACTGGGTGGTGGGCGTGTGAAACAGATCCACGGCCACGATAAAATCCAGTTTTTCCAGGGCGGCCCGCCATTTTTTGGGATCCATGCCAAGGCCCTGCATAATGCCGGCCGTCTGGATCCACATCCCCTTGATAGGATACGGGTCTTCCGTGAAAATCTGGTCCAGGGTCATGTCCGTCTGGCACCGCCAGTAAAACTTGTTCAAGGGCATGTACCGGTCCGCGCCGATGCGGGGCTTGTCCTGTTCTTCGGTCTTCAGGCGGATGGCCCCTTTGGTGCCGGGCAAAGCATAGGGCACCACATCAAAGGCAAACCGGGCAAACACGTTGCCGCCGGGCACATCCAGGTTCCCGGTGATGGCCCACAACGCGGAGATGCCCGTGACCAGCGGCGTTAACGCCGGGGTCATGTCCACGGCCACCCCCCAGTGGATGGCGCCGGGTTTGCTTTTGGCATACATGACCGCTGCATCATGGATATCTTTGGCCGGCACGCCCGTGATCGTTTCCACTTTGTCCAGGGGATATTCATTAACCCGGTCACAGAACGCATCCCAGACCGTGTGACAGACCACGGTCTGCCCGTTTGCCATCTTGATTTCCCATTCACCGGACACGGCCGGGTCCACCGCTGTTGCGTCTTTAAACCCCACCTGGGTGGTATCCCAGATCACGGGTTTGCTGTCTCTGGTATCCCATGCCGCAAAATTCTTTTCTGATCCATCAGATACCAGATCACATTCCCTGACCAGTTTTCCCGTGTCTTTGCGGATCAGGTGCACGGCATTGGACCATTTTTTCACAAACGCGTCATCATACAGGCCCTGGTTGATCACGACATGCAAAAACCCCATGACCAGGGCGGAATCCGTTCCCGGCCGCAGCCGCAGATGATGCTTGGCCCGGGATCCGAACCAGGACAGCCGGGGATCGATGCAGATGATCTTGGTGCCTTTTTTCATCAAATCGATGATCCAGTGGCCGAACAGGTTGTCCGGACAGGTGGCATGGATGTTGTATCCCCAGATGATCATAGTTTCCGGGACTTTGTATCCGGGATGGTCATACCGGTCTTCAAACCACTGGGCCGCATCAAACACGGCAAAATCTCCCTGGACCGTGATGGCGGCCGCCAGTCTGGGACCATAACAGGCCTGGCCGGTCAGACCGAACATCACGTTGGGACTGCCGTAGGCGTAGGCCAGCATGCAGATCCAGGCGTAAATGTCTCTGCCCGTGCCCACGTTGAACACCATGCTCTCCGGGCCGTATTCCTCCCGGATTTTGTTCATTTTTTCTTGGATCAGGTCAAACGCCTCTTCCCAGGAAATGGCCTCCCACTTGCCCTCTCCTCTGCTGCCCGTCCGCCGCATGGGGGATCTCAGCCGGTCCGGGTGGTCGATATACTGGGTCATGGCCAGGGCCCTTGCACACAACCGGCCCTGGTTCATGGGATGGTCCGGATCCCCTTCGATTTTCACCAGCTTGCCGTCTTTGACATGGGCCAGCACACCGCACCCCCCATGGCACCCCGGGCCGGGCGACCAGGTGGTGGTCTTATAAATTTGGGTTTCAGACGATGGCATTGCGATCTCCTCCCTTATATTTCGTTTCGTTCATTACGGTTCCTGATCCGTCCGGGACCGTCTTGTGCGGATCCGCTGCCAAATCCCAGGCAAACTTTGCTTGACAAGGACACCGTTTTCCGCCATGAATCAATCCATAACAAACAAACAATTGATAGTCAATAAACAAATTATCAATAAATTGACTATTTATTTAATGCGCATTTTTTGATATATTCAAGCGAGTTAAATTTTTGGAAAATCAACTTACATGACCTGTTCCAGAACAAAAGGAGCACAAGCCCCATGTCCCAGACCAATTACAGAAATGACCTGACCCTGAACGAAAAAGTGCTGATGGCGATTGTCCGGGCCGCGGAAAATTTCAAACGCACCCATTCCACCATTTTCAAGCAGTACGGCCTGTCCTTTCCCCAGTACAATATCCTTCGGGTCCTGGAATCCTCCCACAAAGGTCAGAACAAAATCAGCACGGTGGGAAAAATCATGCTGGTGCCCGGTGCCAACATGACCGGTCTGGCCAAACGCCTGGAACAGAAAGGGTTCATTGTCCGCCGGCCGGACCCGGCAGACGAAAGGGTGACCCTGTTAAAGATCACCCCAAAGGGAAAGCAGACACTGGCCCGAATCAAAGACCGAAAAGATACCAATATCGAACAAATCCTGGAGGATTTCACCCTTGAAGACAAAACCGCGCTACTGGATAAAATCAAACAGCTTATTGCCGCCACAGCCGGCGTAAACGAGAGTGTTCCCTGACTTCACAAAAAAAATAATCAATCCATGTGCTTCAGCTCATGGGCCGATTTGAACTCATGCCATTCATCATGATTCAGATATCCGTTTTCATCCAGGTCAATGGCATTGAACACCGCTTCGTTGTCTGAAATATCAGCAAAATACGCAATGAATTCTTCTCGGGTGACCTGGTCATTATGGTCTGTGTCCATATCCGGAAAATGGGCGTTGAATTTTGACGGTTCAGGCAGGGCCTTATCGTGATATCTCTTTTTATGGCGCATGCCTCCCATCCCCTGATGCATCGCCTTGAACTGATGCCATTCTTCACGGCTCAGACTGCCGTTTTTGTCTGTGTCAAGGGTGTCAAAGCCTTGCTGCTCAGTGGACGGGAATACCGCTTTGAATTCCGTGTAGCTCAAACTGCCATTCCCATCGGCATCCATATCTGAAAAAGGCCGGTCAAACTTGCCTTGCCCGCCCGACTTCTGATCGCTGTCCTGGTTGCAGGAAGACGCATACACCGGCGAAAATGCCAAAACAGATACCACCAGAACAAAACCAGCCATTATCGATACACTTTTAATCCGTTCCATCATATCATCTCCTCCGTTCGTTATCAGAAATTACTGTTTAGCCGCTATTTTTTTCCGGCTGGATGAAAGAATAATCACAAACCCGAGCGATGCAACTGAACCAGGAACTCAGGGGTTCAAACAACTGGCAGAAACCGTCGATATTCATGCGCCCGGTGCATAAATCGGTATTTACCCATTTTGCCAATTGTGGCATTTTGGGTAAATACCGTGTGCTATCGTCTACTGGGGCACTCAGAAGGTGTTGGACAGCTTTCTTTTATTCTCCGGCTTCGATACCGGTCACGGTGTAGCCGGCATCCGTGATGGTCCGGGTCACCAGGTCCTTGTCCACGGGTTGTTTTGATTCCACCACGGCCTGTTTCTTTTCCAGGTTGACCTGGGTGGACGAGATGCCCTCAAGGGCGTTCAGTCTGTCGGTCACATTTTTCACACAATGCATGCAGGTCATGCCGTCGATATTAATGATGGTTTTCATAAATGCCTCCTTTGTTTCTGGTTCTTTTCTGTCTGGTTCAATGGAATGATCTGAAGCCTTCGGTTCCAGGGTTGGTTTGAAATTTTTCAGGCGCAGGGCATTGGTCACAACGGACACGGAACTTAACGCCATGGCACCGGCCGCAAACATGGGGTTCAATGTAGGACCGCCGAACAGGTAAAACAACCCGGCCGCCAGGGGAATACCGGCGGAATTGTAGAAAAACGCCCAGAACAGGTTCTGTTTGATATTTCTCAAGGTGGCCCGGCTCAGGTCAATGGCCGTGACCACGCCGGTCAGGCTGTTTTGCATCAAGACAATGCCGGCGGATTCCATGGCCACATCCGTGCCTGAACCGATGGCAAACCCCAGATCTGCCTGGGCCAGGGCCGGGGCGTCATTGATGCCGTCCCCCACCATGGCTACCCGGGTGCCGTCCGCCTGGAGCTGTTTGACCTGGTCGGCTTTGTCCCCGGGCATGACCTGGGCCACCACCTGGTCGATATTCACCTGTCTGGCAATGGCCCGGGCCGTCAATTCATTGTCTCCGGTCAGCATCACGGTTTTCAGTCCCATTTTCTGGAGCCGGGCAATGGCTGCTGCCGAATCCGGCTTGACCACGTCGGCCACGGCAATGATACCGGCCAGTTTCTGATTCACGGCCAGGTACATGACGGTTTTTCCCTGGCCGGACAGCTCATCGGCTTCCGGCAGATCCGCGTCCATCACCTGGTTTTCCTTCATAAATGCCAGATTGCCGAACATCAGGTCTTTTTGGTCCACGGTCACGGTGATGCCTCTGCCGGGAATGGCAGAAAAACCTGTTGCCGGCAGAAAAGCCAGCTTTTGTTTGTCACTTTCCGCCACCACGGCTGCGCCCAGGGAATGTTCCGACCCTTTTTCAGCCGAAGCTGCCAGCTGGAGAATATCGGCCTCTTCAAACCCATTAAGGGCCTTTATGTCGGTAACTCTGGGTTTGCCCTCCGTGATGGTGCCGGTCTTGTCCAGCACGATGGTGTGGATGCGGCCGGCCGTCTCAAGGGGCTGTCCCCCTTTGATCAGAACCCCTAAGGATGCGCCCCGGCCGGTCCCCACCATGATGGCAGTGGGCGTGGCCAGCCCTAAGGCACAGGGACAGGCGATCACCAGAACGGCGATAAATATTTTCAAAGAAAACGTCACCCCGGCACCGCCGATGAGCCAGGCCCCGGCCGATACCAGGGCAATGCCGATGACCACGGGCACAAAATAGCTGGAAATAACATCCGCCAGCCGGGTGATGGGGGCTTTGCTGCCCTGTGCCTCTTCCACCAGCTGAATGATCCGGGCCAGGGCCGTGTCTTTGCCCACTTTGTCGGCCCGGTACCGGATGGTGCCGTTCTGGTTGATGCTGGCACCGGTCACAAAATCCCCTTGATTTTTTTCCACGGGAATGCTCTCGCCGGTGAGCATGGATTCATCCACGGAAGTGTGCCCGTCTGTGACTGTCCCGTCCACGGCAATTTTTTCCCCGGGTCTGACAATCAGTTCATCCCCGACTTCCACGTCGTCAATGGAAATCACCTTTTCTTTGCCGTCCCGCACGACAATGGCGGTTTTAGGGGCCAGCCCCATGAGTTCCTTGATGGCACCGGATGTCCGCCCCTTGCTCACGGTCTCCATGTATTTGCCCACCTTGATCAGGGCAATGATCACGCCGGCCGTTTCATAATACAGGTTCATCACATATTCGGTCCGGCCGGTAAAAATCAGCACTGTATTGACCACACTGTAGGTGATGGCGGCTGTTGTTCCGATGGCGATCAGAGAATCCATGTTGGGATGGCCCTTGAACAGGGCCGGGAATCCCCGGGTGTAAAAATGGAGCCCGGCCAGGACAATGGGCAGGGTCAGCATCAGCTGGGCCAGAGCAAAGGTGCGGGGACTGTGTTCCGGGTTGATGAATGCCGGAAGGGAAATCCCCACCATGTCAGCCATGGCCACAAACACCAGGGGGATGGCAAACCCGATGGAAATAATCAGGCGGAGATACTCCTGTTTGCGTTCTTTCTCTTTTTTTGCCTCATTTTCGCCCGGGTCGCTGTTTTCATCCACGGGGGCCAGGCCGTATCCTGCCGCTTCCACGGCATGGATGATCGCCGCCTCTTTTGTCTCGCCCGGTTCATATGCCACCTGGGCTTTTTCCGTTGCCAGGTTGACGGCGGCCGACGAAACACCGGACACATCCTTGATGGCGTTTTCCACCCGCCTGACACAGGCGGCACAGGTCATGCCATCTATTTTAAACTGTCTGGTTTCCATATTCATGACGATTTAACTCCTTTCTACTGGTGCCGCGACCCCTTTGGCTCCATGCAGCGTGCAGCCGGGTCATATCCGTTTGCTCAAAAGTTGCATCAATTCATCGATCTTTTCCTGAATATCTGTCTGATCCTTTGAGGTCACCGCATGCATCAGGCAATGCTGCATATGGGTTTTCAACACGTCCTGCTCCACCTTGTGCAACGCCGCCTTGACCGCTTTGAGCTGGATCAGAATATCCACACAGTAGCGGCGGTTCTCAATCATTTTTTTGATGCCCTTGATCTGTCCCTCAATGCGGTTGAGACTGGGCAGCTGATCATTATACTCGGGATGCATGGCAGCTCCTTTATTTGATTCTTTATGATTTAATACTATACCCTGGTAGGGTATTTGTCAAGATTCAAACACTGTCCCATGGTGTGATCATCGATTGTAGTTGGCAACTATGGCTGCCGGGGCCGGCAATCTTTTCTTGACACCACCGCGGTTTTGATTCATGAATCAATTCATAACTGTCAGACACAAGGATATGCCATGGCAACCGATCATTATACCCGACCCCATCTCTTCCAGGCGTTGCCGGTCCGGATCGTCATTCCGGTGGCCCTGACCCTTATTTTGTTTATCCTGACCATTTTTCTGTTCATCCTCCCCCAAATGGAATCTTTCATGATGGATGGGAAAAGAGAAACCACCCGGCACCTGACAGAAACCGCCTGGTCCGTGCTTGATTATTTTCACGGCCGGGAAACGTCGGGAAATCTGTCCGCCTCCCAGGCGCAGCAGGCAGCTGTGGCATTGCTGGCACAGCTGCGGTTCGGGGATGACGGCAAGGATTATTTCTGGATCAATGACACGACCCCGAAAATGATCATGCATCCCTACCGCCCGGACCTTGAGGGCCAAAATGTGGCCACATTCACGGATCCGGCCGGCAATCCGCTGTTTGCAGATATGGTGGAGATCACACAAAATTCCGGATCCGGATTTGTGGATTACCTGTGGCAGTGGAAGGAGGATTCCACCCACATCGTGCCCAAGATTTCCCATGTCATGGCGTTTGAACCCTGGGGATGGATCATCGGCACAGGCATCTATGTGGCGGATGTCCAAGCGGAAATCTCCGCTGTCACGAGGAAAATCACCCTGGCCTGCGCTGGCATTGTGGGCGTGGTGCTGGTGCTGTCCGGCTATATTGTGTGGGCGGCGGCAGCTTCCAGAAAAGCAAGGCTGGCAGCCATGGCCCGTTCTGAACTTCAGGAAAAACAGCTGGTCCAGGCGGACAAGATGGCCTCTTTAGGCATCCTGGTAGCCGGAGTGGCCCATGAAGTGAACAATCCGGCCACCATGTTGATGCTCAACGCACCGAACCTGAAAAAAGCGTTTGAGTCTTTTCTGCCGGTTTTAGACGACCATTTTGCAAGGTACCCGGACACCCGGGTCTGCCACATGGCCTACCCGGACCTGCGCATCCGGATCCAGCGGATGCTGGCCGCCATCCTGGAAGCATCCACCCGTATCAAAACCCTGATTTCCGATCTCAAGGATTTTTCCCGGCCCGCAGACACCCGCACCTTGTTTCCCGATCCGGCAATCAATGTCAACCAGGTAGTGGAAAAAGCCCTGGCCCTGACCCACAACACACTGAAAAAAGTCACCCCCCATGTATCGGCACATTACGGCACACACCTGCCAAAAGTGTCCGGAGATTTTCAGAAACTGTTGCAGGTGGTGATCAACCTGCTGACAAATGCAGGCCAGGCCCTGGAAAACAAGGACCAGTCCATCACTGTCACGACCTCAGCCAATCAGCATAAAAATATCATCACCATCGAGGTCACTGACACCGGCCCCGGGGTGCCGCCGGACATGCTGGAAAAAATCATGGATCCGTTTTTCACCACCCGAAGAGATGAGGGCGGCACGGGCCTGGGCCTGTTTATTTCCGAAAAAATCGTGTCCGATATGCAGGGTGTGCTGGAACTGGCTTCTGAGCCCGGCAGGGGATTTACCGCCAGGATCGTCTTGCCCTGCGCGAAAAAATAAATTATATAAAAAAACATGGAACCCTCGACAATGGATAAACCGATTCTGGTGGTGGATGATGAGCCGGAAATTCTGATGGCCGTGGATACCACTTTGCGCATGGCCGGTTTTGACCACATTGTCACCATCAATGATGCCAGGGATGTGATCCGGCACATGGAACGGGAGATCCCGGGACTGATCCTGCTGGATCTGAACATGCCGCACATCAACGGGGGCCGGCTGCTCAAAATCATCCGCAAAACCTGGCCGAAAATTCCAGTGATTGTTCTCACCGGCACCATCGAGGTGGACACGGCCGTGAAATGCATGAAAATCGGTGCCATGGATTATGTGATCAAACCCGTGGAGGAAGACCGGCTGGTGGCAGCGGTGAAACAGGCCCTGGCCATGGAAGAATCCGGAAACACCGGGAAAAAACCGCTCCACCAGGACCTGTTCGCCCAGATCAAAAATCCGGCCGCGTTTCGGCACATCATCACCCAGGACAAAAAAATGCATTCCATCTTCCATTATGTGGAAGCCATTGCCCCTTCACTCCAGCCCGTGCTGGTCTGCGGCGAGACCGGGGTGGGCAAAGAACTGATCGGCCAGTGCATCCATGAATTGAGCGGGCGCAAAGGCAAGCTGGTGGTGGTGAATGTGGCCGGTTTAGATGACAATGTGTTTTCCGACACCTTGTTCGGACATGTCACCGGGGCGTTCACCGGGGCGGACAAAGCCCGGCCCGGGTTGATCGAACAGGCGGCCGGCGGCACCCTGCTGCTGGATGAAATCGGGGACCTGGCCCTCACCTCCCAGGTCAAGCTGCTGCGCCTGCTCCAGGAAGGAGATTACCTGGCCCTGGGATCGGATAAAACCCGGCATTCCGATGCCCGGATCATCGCCTCCACCAACCAGGATCTCTGGGCCCTGGAAACCCAGGGAAAATTCCGCCGGGACCTGATCTACCGGTTGTCCACCCACACCCTGACCCTGCCACCACTCCGGGAACGGCTCCTGGATCTGCCTCTGCTCCTGGACCGGTTCGTATGCCAGGCAGCATCGGAACTGGACAAACCCATTCCGGACATTCCCAAAACCCTGATCGAACAGATGGAAACCTATCCGTTTAAAGGAAACATCCGGGAATTGAAATCCATGGTCCATGATGCCATATCCCGGTATGCGAAAGGCCCTATCACGGCGGATCTGTTCAAAGGACTGGATGCCGCCGTCCAGCAGGAGCCCCTGGACACCCCGCCGCCCGGTCTGGAAACAGACAAGGGACTTCCAACGCTCAAGGAGGCGTCCAATATTCTGGTGGAAAAAGCCATGGAGCAGGCCGGCGGCAACCAGTCCGCCGCCGCGAAAATCCTGGGTATTTCCCAGCAGGCATTGAGCAAACGCCTGCAGAAAATTCGAAAATAAGACTACAACCTGGGTTGTATTCACAACTTTTATTGTAAAACCGACCCCATGCGTTGGCTTCATCCCTTCTTTCCACGATTCTTCAAAAATTTCACAACTTTTATTGTAAAACGGCCTGCCCGGCCCACGCAGCAAATATTTTAAAATTTATCATAAAATCAATGTATTATATAAATAGTTTCCCCTGGCACATGGATTGCAAATCTATCAGATGACAAAAATGAACCGCTTGCCGGCACGGATTGAAACAGGTTCCCCAACATCTGCATAGAAAGGAGAACAACATGGATCAGGTCAAAAACATTGGATGGCGTGTCACATTCGCCGGGCTGGGCATCAACCTGGCTTTAGGAATTCTTTACACCTGGAGTATTTTCAAGGAATCCATCAAAGAATCCATTATAGCCGGGGACGGCCGGTTCGACTGGAGTCTGGCCGCGTTGAACGATCCCTATGCCGTGTGCTGTCTGGTGTTCGCTTTTGCCATGATCCTGGCCGGCCGGGTCCAGGACAAAACCGGCCCGAAAATGACTGCGGTTCTGGGTGGGGTGCTCACCGGTTCCGGCCTGATTCTCATTGCATTCTCCACCTCCTGGCTGGTCTGGATACTGGGGTTCGGCGTTCTCACGGGCGCAGGCTTAGGATTCGGATACGCGTCCGCCACACCCCCGGCCATCAAATGGTTTCCCCCGGCCAAAACCGGCATGATCGCCGGAGTTGTGGTGGCGGGATTCGGCCTGGCCTCCGTATATATTGCGCCTTTGGGCACCTGGCTGATCTCCCGGTTCGGGCTGAGCCAGTCCATGCTGATCTTCGGGGTGGCGTTTCTGGTGGTGGTGTGTGTGCTGGCCCAGTTTCTGATCAATCCCCCGGCCGGATATGTGCATCCGGATGCCCGGGCCACGGCCACAAGGCCGGCTGCACCCGCAGGCATTGATTTCGCCCCGTCCGAGATGATGAGAACCGGCACGTTTTACAAGCTGTGGCTCATGTTCTGCGTGGGCTCTGGGGCCGGGCTGATGATTATCGGCAGCGTGGCCGGCATGGCCAAGTCCGGCATGGGGTCCATGGCCTGGGTCGTGGTGGCGCTGATGGCCATAGGCAATGCCTCGGGCCGGATCATCGCCGGCATCGTGTCCGACCGGATCGGCCGGGCCAATACTCTGTTTATCATGCTCAGCTTTCAGGCGGTCATTATTTTTTCCCTGATGTTCATCGCCCCGGGTCAAGTGATTTTGCTGGTGATGGCTGCCACGTTTATCGGGTTCAACTACGGCACCAACCTGTCTTTGTTTCCTTCTGTGACCAAGGATTTTTTCGGGCTGAAAAACTTCGGGGTCAACTATGGTCTGGTGTTTTCCGCCTGGGGTGTGGGCGGGTTTATCTTCCCCCGGGTTTCCCAGATGATCGTGGCGTACACGGGCAGCCCGAAGATGGCTTATATCCTGGCAGCAGCCCTGCTGATGACCGGCGCCATGCTGGCCCTGGTGACCCGGGCGCCTGAGACCGTAACCGACCCCCCGGCCATGGGTATTCCCGTGCCCGTGACTGGAAAAAACTGATTCCCATGATCCGTCAAGGCCGGCGACCGCCGGCCTGGCTGAATTTCAAATTTTTGCTCACCTTCATCTGAAAAGGAGACTCTTATGACGGAAACCCTGTTTCACGCCCCTGACGAATTTCGGAAAAACGCCTGGATCAAGACCATGGATGAATACCAGGCCATGTACACCCAGTCCATTGAAGACCCGGACACCTTCTGGGCCGGTATGGCGGACACCTTTTACTGGGAAAAAAAATGGGACAGGGTCCGGGAATACAACTATCATCTGTCCAAAGGCCCGATCTCCATTAAATGGTTCATCAACGGTAAAACCAA
>JAIPDL010000073.1 GCA_021737695.1 Desulfotignum sp.
AGAGTGCATCAAATCGAGTTGTTTCTTTTTTGTTCATGGTAAACTCCTTTGTTTATAAATGCCCGGAATTGAGCAATTACAGGAGTATACACGATTTTGAGTTCTTTTTCTGCCGCGATAGCGGCTTCGTTCAACAACACGGAAAAGGCGGTTCTATCAATCTTAAACAACGGTTCTTATCCTGGTCCGCCCTGATTCTGGTTGGTGGCGCTATTTTATTGTCCGTCCTGTCTTATTGGAATACCCGTCGCCTTCTGGTCAACGAGGCCATGGAGAAATCCGAGGTGATTTTACAGGAAGTCGAATCCATCCGATTCTATGTAAAAGAAGAACTGCGGCCCAAAATGTATGAACTCCAAGGCGAAGACGCGTTTATCATCGAAGCCATGAGCACGACCTATATCAGCAGGACCATCATGAATCGATTTGCCCAATCCATGCCCGATTATTTATATCGTCGTGCCTCCCTTAACCCGCACAATCCTGAAAACATAGCAGATGAATTTGAAGAAAAGATGTTTGACTGGTTTGAAGATGATCCGGACCGATCCTTCTGGCAGGGGGTTGTGAAAAAAAATGGAAGCTCTTTTTTCATCTCAATGGTGCCCGACTATTTTGCCAAAGAGTGTATCCTGTGCCATGGCGATGCCAAAGATGCCCCGCAATCCTTGATTGACCGGTATGGTTCCAACGGCGGGTTCAGATTCAAACAAGGAGATCTGGCAGGCATCAATTCCATTGCCGTACCGGTTTCCGCACCCTTGCGGTCCGCTTTCCAGGGCAGCGTGATTCTGTTTATCATCATCCTCGGCAGTAGTCTGATCCTGTTATGGCTGATCAATTTTGTGTTCCAGCGCCTGGTCATCGAACGTCTGACAACGATGCTGACCCTTGTGAATGACCCAAAAGAAGATGACCCAAGTCCCGGACCGGGAGACGAAATCGATCATCTTCAGGCATCTGTCGGCTCCTTGAACCGGTATGTTCGCTCTGCAAGGAAAGGAGGGGCCCTTGAGCCCAACTTTATCGGAAAGTATTCAGTCTCAAAACCTATAGCCGCCGGCGCAATGTCATGGCTCTATGAAGGATACAACGCCAAGACCCGGAACCGGGTCCTTCTCAAATACGGATTTGATGAAGTCCTGCAAAACCCTCTTTACCGGGCCTGTCTTGAAGCGGAATTCACCTTGTTCGAGACCCTGTCCCACAAAGCACTGCCCCGGGTTGTCGAACGGTTTGACGATGTACTGGTTTTTGAACATGTTACCGGGGAAAACCTTTTATCAATTCTGGATAAAGGCCCGATGAAAACCGAACAGGTCCTGCATCTGTTTTCCCAGCTGTGTGACCTTACGGCATCTCTGCACGCAGGCGGAATTGTCCACCATGATCTTCGCCCCCACATTCTGATGCTCGATCAACAAAAATCGCTTCATCTTATGGACATGGGACTAGCTGCAAGTGACCACAAGGGTGATCCGATAGCGGCTGCAGGACTCACCCCACAGGGGGATATTCATTATATGGCGCCGGAACAGGGTCGGGGCATGCGTGGCGATCCCAGAAGCGATATTTATACGCTGGGCATCATTCTCTTCCAGGCGGTCACGGGCAAGCTTCCTTTTTCCGGGGATACTGGCTCCATAAAAGGCGGTATACGGGGTAAAAGAGAGGTGATTTCTCCCAAAACTTACCGGCCGGACCTGCCCGTCTCTTTTGAACTGGTCATCCGTACGGCGTTACACGATAACATTCATGATCGATATCAATGGGTGGAAGATTTCTGGGAAGATCTGGAAAAAACAAGATAAGGCCCCGTCCCTTGCAATTTTGTTTTAAATTCCGTATGTTATCAATATAATAGAGCAAAAGACAGGCTGACGCCCAAAAATTACCACATATCAGATTTACAACACAACCATATAACATAACCCCGGGAGCACTGCCATGGGACCATCACGCCTGAACCTGAGAATGAAATTTATCACCGGTCTGGTCCTGTTTGCTCTGGCCCTGGGGATCAGTATCAGTATCATCTTATATTTCCATTTCAACTCCCTCATGAAAGAGGAGATCAGCCAGCGATCAAAAATGCTTCTGGCTCAGTCCAATGCCGTGCAGGAGTATGTAAAGACCGTATTGCGGCCGGAAATGTATGAAACACTTCCCGAAGGCCGGTTTATCTTAAAAGCCATGTCCTCATCCTATATTTCCCGGGAGGTCATGGGCCGGCTCAGCATGGAAGACGATCTGATCTATCATTACCGGCGTGTATCTGACAAACCCAGAAACCTTGATTCCAAGGCCAGCGCTTACGAATCAAAATTGATACAGATGTTCAATAAAAACCCGCATCTGACGATCTGGGAAGATGATACCATGGTCGAAGATATTGAGTACCATGTTGTGGCCCGGCCGGTTATTTTCAATGAATCCTGCATGAATTGCCATGGTGAGCCCAAAAACGCTCCCGTGGAACTGCTGGAGATCTATGGTGAGAAAAACGGTTTTCACTATCCAGTGGGAGAAGTCGGTGCCGTGGTTGTGGCAGGATTTCCTGTCGAACAGATCAAAGGGCCTGCCATGGAAGTCACCATGCAGTATCTGACGCTCTATTTTTTGGGCATCCTGCTGTTCGCCGCCTTGATCAGTCTTTTTTTTGACCGGTTGGTCATCAAAAATCTCCATACCCTTTCAACCATTTTTAAAACCCGGTTTTCAGGTGAACAGGAGCAGCGGATCATTGACCGGCTGGGTGAGAAAGATGAGATCGAAGGCCTGATTGAAGGAGTTGACGAACTGGCCATCTGCCTTTCCGATGCCAGAAATGAACTGGAAGATCATGCCCAGAATCTTGAAATCAAGGTTGAAGACCGCACCAGGGAGATTAATAACAAGGCATTGAAACACAGGGCCGATGTTCGGCTCTTTGTGGAAATCCTGTCCCGGTTCGGCAGCTCGTTAAATGCCGGAAAAGTAATTGACGGGGCACTTGAAAGCATTGGAAAACGGTTTGAGGCAACCCAGGTGGTGTATCATTGTACCGCAGCATCGGAAAAATCTTATGCATGGTTCAAGGACCCACCGCCTGAAAACCTCAGTGATGAAATCAAAGAGATCTTATGGAAAGATACAACGCTTTCCATTGAGAACACCCTCTATATCCCTGTCAAATCCCAGGAGAGTCACTGGGGAATACTGGCCATTTCATGGGATGAACTACCGGAGAACCGGGATATCGACACAACGGTGCTTCTGGCCCTGGGACAGCAGATCGCCATCCTGTTCGAAAACATACAGGCCTTTTCCAATATACGCTTTCAAAACGACATGCTCCAGTCGGTTTTTGAAGGAATTTCCGATCCGCTGCTGCTTATTGATGCCAATTGCCGTATTCTCATGGCCAATAAAGGCAGCAGGGATATCCTGCTGACCAAAGAAAAGGAAAGCCGTGACAAAGCCTTGGAGCGATTTTTCGGATTTCACCGGCAGAAAAAAACAAACGACTGCCTGCTGGCCAGATTGCTCAAAAATAAGGAGCCGCTCAGCAAAGAAATCGAAACCCGGGATCACCGATTTTTCAGAATCTATCTTTACCCCCTGCCGAAACGCGAACAAAGGGGGCTCCGGATTGTGCTATACGCCCGTGAAATCACCATGGAAAAACAGATGATGCAAAGCATGCAGCAGGCTGAACGGTTGAGCGCCATCGGGAAAATGGCAGCCGGTGTGGCCCACGAGATCAATAATCCCCTGGGCGTTATTTCCTGCTATATTGATCTTGTCAAAGATGCGGTCACCTCACCTGAAATCATGGAAGATATCCGGGTGATTGAAAAGCAAACCCAAAATGTACAGAAAGTAGTCCAGGATCTATTGCGACTTTCCCGCCAGAAACAGGTCATCTCCGGCAAATGCCGTATCAATGAGGTGGTCATCGATGCCATCAAGGTATTCCAGGCCCAGTCTGCATCAAAAGAAATCAGAGTGACCGCGCAACTGCAAGAGGGACTGCCCCTGATAAAGTGTGATGCCGGTATTTTAGAACAGATCCTGACCAATATCTGGATCAATGCCTTTGATGCGCTCCAGGAAACGGGTGGAGAAATCAGGATCAGCACCCGATCCGTGGCAGACAGAGAAGAGGTGCTGCTTTGCATTCAAGATACAGGGCCGGGTATACCGGAACAAATTTTGGGCCAGATTTTTGATCCGTTTTTTACAACAAAGGAAGTGGGCAAAGGAACCGGTTTAGGCCTTGCCGTTGTTTACGGATTTATCAATGATATCGGCGGCAGAATTGAAGTTGACAGTCACGGGACAACTTGTTTCAGTATATATTTTCCCATAGCAGGAGAACAAGCAAGGACAGGTGCTGAATGAATAAATTTGCCATACTGGTGGTGGATGATAACCAGGATTTTTTAAATGGTATCATCCGAAATCTGAAAAAGAAATTCCAATCCATTGGTATCATCGGTGCCTCTTCCGGCGAGGATGCGATTGCCATCCTTAAAACAAGGCATATCGGGGTCATGCTGTCGGATTTAAAGATGCCCAAAATATCGGGCCAGGAACTTCTCGAAAAAGGATTGGAAATCAATCCCCGGCTCTGCGTGGTGATGATCACCGGCCACGGAACTGTTGAAACCGCAGTAAAAGCCCTTAAAAAAGGAGCCTGGGATTTCTTGACCAAACCCGTGGAACGGGAGACGCTCTACCATACGGTTGAAAAAGCTGTGGCCCATTATACCCTTTCAAATGAAAATCAACGTCTCCAGAAACTGGTTGAAACGCTGAAACCAGACGAGCGCCTGATCTGTGAAAGTCTTGCCATGAAACAGCTTCAGGAAAAGATATCCGCAATTGCCGTCACGGATTACACCGTACTTGTGACCGGGGAATCCGGGACGGGCAAAGAGTATATTGCAAGGGCCATTCACACGCTGTCCAAAAGAAAAAAAAGTTCCTGCCATGCCCTGAACTGCCCGGCCATTCCCGAACAATTGCTGGAAAGCGAGCTCTTTGGCCATGTCAAGGGGGCATTTACCGGAGCCGACAGGGACAGGGACGGCTTTTTTATGTCTGCAGACAACGGCACACTGATTCTTGATGAAATCGGAGACATCAGCCCTGCCATCCAGGCCAAGCTGCTGAAATTTCTTCAGGACAAGGAAGTCAAACCCGTGGGGAGCAGTGCTTCCAAAACAGCGAATGTGAGAATCCTTGCACTGACCAACCAGAACCTTGAGGCGAAAATACAGGACGGCACTTTCCGGGAAGATCTGTATTACCGCCTCAATGTTCTTTCGGTGACGGTTCCCCCTTTACGAAATCGGAAAGAAGATATCCCGGTGCTTGTCAAAGAATTTATCACAAAGACCTGCAAGGAACTTGATATGCCTTCCTTAGAGATAGATCCGGCTGCCCTGGCCCATCTGTCCTGCCAGCAATGGCAGGGCAATGTAAGGGAGCTGCTGAACACGGTCAGGCGCCTTGCTGTATTTTCCAACGGAAAGACCATTGATCTTGGCCTGATTCAACTGATTGACGGAAATACTGTTCCTTTACCAGAAAAGACGTCAACCGGTCATACCAGTTACAAGGATGCCAAAAAAGAAGCCCTGGACCATTTTACCCGGCACTACCTGCACAATATATTCACATTTACCAGGGGAAATATTTCTGAAACTTCCCGGATCAGCGGCCTTGAACGGGCATCCATTCAAAAAATCGTCAAACGACTTGATATTGACATGTCCGCATACAGAAACGACAAAACATGGATGATCACCTGAAAATGGGTTTTCCCTGATTCAAGGCACTTATCTGCCCCATGACCCCTTCAAAGAGGTACTGCACATGGACCTGAGCAAGGGTATGTACCCGGTTTACCGGGATCGGTTCAATCTGACCCTGCACCTATCGCAGCGACAAATACAAGTTCAATGTGGTATCCAGCCTGCCGATGCAGCCGTCCATCACGCCGTAAGGGATTGGGACAGTTCCCGGGCCTCGGCAATGCAGTACATCAGATGCCGGGGGGATCTGGCATCGCCGATGAGATGAAACCGGGCCGCGGATGTTTTTTCAAAAGATCTTGCCGCCCGCACGGCTTCGTATTTTTCTGAAATCACCACCGTGTCAAACCCGGACAGGGTCTGTTTTTCCCCCTTGGATGAAAACATCACCCCATCCGGGGTAACGCTGTGAATGGAAACCTGCTTGTACAAGGTGACATCCCCTTTTTTCAGCCGCTCCCGCAGATAGTACCGGTCATTGGAGGACATCTCTTCGGCAAAGCTTTTTTTCCGGTTCAGCACGGCCACGGTTATTCCCTGGTCTGCCAGAAAATCCGCCACAATCAGGCCGGCCATGCCGCCGCCCAGGACCATCACCTTTTCTCCCACCGATTCCGTGCCCGCCATCACATCCACCCCCGTGACCAGGTGCATGGACGTGGTGAACAATCCCTTGATCACGGGCATCTGGGGCATTGACCCTGTCGCCAGGATCACATGATCCGGAGATTCTTCCCTGATCAGATCCCGTGTCAGCGGGGTCTGGTACCGGACGGAAATGTCCAGGCGTACCAGTTCCCGGTCAAAAAATCGCAGAATATCGTTGAGTTCTCCCCGTCCCGGGGCCCTGGCTGCCAGGCCCAGGAGCCCGCCGGGACCAAGACCCTGTTCACAGATCACCACATCATGCCCGGCCAGGGCACATTCCCGGGCCGCTGCCAGGCCGGCCGGACCGGCTCCGGCCACCAGAATCCGCACCGATGGCTTGACCGGAGGCCGGCCCGGAGATCCGGCCGGCTCACCGGCAGCGCCCTCGGCAGTTCCCCCGGATGTCAACAGATACTCCCGGCCCACATCCGGGTTCACCACGCATCCCCCGGGCTCCTTGGCCAAAACCGCATGGATACACCCCAGGCAGCACCCCACACAGGGCCGGATCTCATCGATTCTGCCGGTCCGGGCTTTTTCCGGGTACTGGGGATCGGCCAGAAACGAGCGCCCCAGGGCCACCATATCCGCCTGGCCATCGGCAATGATCTGCTCGGCATGAACGGGGTCCTTGATCCGCCCCACCGTGATCACGGGAATGCCCACCACCTGTTTCACGGCTTGTGCCAGGTGCACAAAACATCCCTGGGGGGTGTACATGGAAGGAATGGTCAGCTCCGTGGAGCCGTACACCCCGGCGGACACATGCACATAGGCGACACCGGCGGCTTCCAGCAGCGGTGCCAGGGTCAGGGCATCGGTGAGCGCCCATCCGTTTTCCAAGTAATCATTGCCGTTGATGCGGATGCCCACGGGAAAATCCGCTCCGGCCCTGGCCCGGATATCGGCCAGGATCTCGAACAGAAACCGGGTCCGGTTCTCAAAACTGCCGCCGTATTCATCCGTGCGGATATTGGCATTGGGGGACATGAACTGGTTGATGAGATACCCATGGGCGCCATGGATCTCCACAAAATCAAATCCCGCGTCTCTGCACCGCCTTGCCGCATCCCCGAAGCAGGCCACCAGGTGCCGGATCTCCGCCCCGGTCAATGCCCGGACCTCGCCTTTTACCACGGCCGGAGCCGGAATCGGGGACGGGGCCACTTTTTCCGGCAGATAAGACTGACGTCCCCCGTGCATGAGCTGGACCCCGAACCGGGTCCCGAAGGGCCGGACCTGATCCACCATGCGCTTGAGTGCGGGAATGCAGCCATCCTCATACATCTGGGGCAGATCCGGCAGTTCCTGGCCCCCGGGATGGACGCTGCCGCCCCCCACCAGCATCATGCCGGCCCCGCCTTTTGCCCGCTCCACAAAATAGGCGATCAGCTGGTCCGTCACATGACAATGATCATCCACCCCGAAATTAATGCTCATGGCAGACATCATCAACCGGTTTTTCACTGGGAGATTCCCGATGCGGATCGGGCTGAACAGATGGGACAACATGGATAGTGACGCTCCTTTCAGTCTGTTTTTTGTGATAAATCATCGAGCAGCGACTGCACCAGCACGGCAAATGCCAGCTCCGCTTTTTTGTCTTTGATCCGTTTCCGGCCTTTGACTGCTTTGAAATACCGGGTGCAGACCTGGCGCTGGGCCGGGGTCAGGCCTGTGACAATCCCCTGTTTTTTAACCGTGTCTTGCGTGACGCCGGTCATGGTTTTAGCCCCCCGCCGGCCATGGGGCCGGTTAATGATATGGCTGTAATAGATCAATGCCCGGTCCAGAAGGATATACAGAAACTGGGGATTTTCATTGGGTCCCACCTGGATCCGGTCGCCTCCCAGACGAATACCGGCAGGGCTTTTGTCTGCCACCCGGCGGCCGCCCATGATGGCTGAGCCCGCCCCCAGAATCCCGCCGATGGCAGTGAACATGCCAAAGGTCAGGCCATGGGCCGCCGTGTCCACCACGGCGCCCACAGATCCACCCAGCACGGCACCGGCTGCAGCCAGCTGGGTTCGGGTCAGTCCCAGCAACTCCCAGGTTTTTCTGGAAAACAGATCATGCTGAAGCACGGAATACTCGGGCAAAGACACCTGATACACCCGGTGTTTAAACAGGGTGCGGATATGGTGACACAATGATTTTTCAATATCTCTGACCTGGTCTTGATATGCCTGGGCCAGATTTTCCTTTGCCATGACCGGATCTTTACCGGCATGAACGCTTTGGGACACAAAAAACCGGAGGCTTTTTTCAATGGCATAGGTGATATACGCGCTGGCCAGGCGATTGCGCTTTTCCCACTCCACCTGAAAGGCCTGGATCACCCCGGCCAGCACGGGTTCCCATTCCTGATCAATGGATTTAAGGCTTTCCAGCATCTTGATGCGGTCATGAAAACTGGCCGTGTTGGCATTGAACACCCGGATACTGTTGAAATGTTTTCCAAATTCCCGGCGCCAGTCCCTGGTATAGTCTTTGTCCGTGTGCTTGGAATTGATCACAGCCATCCGGGGCCGGCCCGTGAGCCGCAGGATCTCCATTTCCGCCAGATCATCAGCCCGCACGGGCCGGGACCCGTTCACCACATAGATAATGCCGGCCCCCCGGGCCACCGGACGGAACAATTCCACCTCATCGGCAAAAAACGGGTCGGATTCATGGGCTGCAATGAATTCATCCAGGATCTGGCCGGGATCTTTGTCATAGGCGTTGAACCAGGCCAGGGTCTGCCGGGGCACCTGAAACCCCGGGGTATCCACGAACCGGATGATCTTTTGATCATCGATGGTCACGGTGTAGGTCCGGCACACCGTGGTCTCCCCGGGCACGGGACTGACCCGGATCTGATCATCTTCGGTCAGCGTGGACACCACTGCGGACTTGCCTTCATTGGGATGCCCGAGCACGGCAAAAGCGGGAATATCCGAACTCATGGCCGAATCCTTTCCACCAGCATGTCCGGGTGTCCCAGGGTCAGAATGCAATCCTGCCACACCGTTGCATCCACATCCCTGTCCGCTACACCTAAGCTGTCTTCTTCCGGTGCCTGGGTCAGAAGCACCCACAGATTTTTATCCTGCAACACCCCCTGCTTGAGCTGAACCAGGTAATGAAGAATGCCCCGGATCGGGGGCTGCCATACCTCTTGAAGGAAAATCACGGGATCGGCCCCATCAAGCACCTCCGGTCCCAGCACAAGGGCATCCGCATCAACATCCTGATCCACGTAAATCACCTGCCGGACATCCAGAAAAAACTGTCGGGCCAGCAGGTCGGACACCCGGTCCGTGGCTGTCTGATCCCAGGCCGGTCCCGGTGCCAGAACCACGGCCGGGGTGCCGATGGGTGCCGGCGTTGCCGGGGAAAAATCCTGTTCAGCCGGTTGCAGAGCCGGATGCGGATTCGCGTCAGTCTGCTCTGAAGAAGGGTCTTTGACCGGCCCCCTGGCCCCAGCCGTTTGTTTTGCCTCCGGTTGAAGATGCCGGGCGGCCGTATTTTCTTCCAATCCGATATCCATGACCGGTGATTTCATGCGCACAATCAGGCGCCGGAACCGGGGCTGGTAAAAATCAAACCCGTTCAGTGCCGTTCTGTGGCCCAGGATAGCCCCGCCGATGATCAGCAGGCGGGGGAATACGGCGTAACAGATCATGCTCATGCATAAAAACGGCCACCAGGAAGTCAGGTGTTCCGTGGCCAGTGCGGCAATGCCCTGTTTTAAAATGATCCGGGTGCCTTCCACCTGGGCCGGAGACGGCCCGGCCAGGAATTCGGGCATCCAGGCAGCCCAGGGCAGAGACACCAGGGACACCAGGTCATGGACGGCAGAGGGCGTGGCCGCCAGCGTGGACTGCCACCCGAACGCCACATCGCTGAATGTCACCCGGAACAAGGTGCCGCCCAGGGCACCTGCCGAGAAAAAAAGAGCGAACAAAGACACCAGCATCACCAGAGGCCAGAAAAAAAGGGCCTGGTATTCCCGCCTTTTTGTACGGATGAATAAAATCCCCTCATCCAGGCGGGTGGGGCCCGGATCCGATGAATCTGCTTTTATTTTCATCCGCACCCGTTGGAGCATCGCGGGCACCATGTCAAACAAAACCCTGGACACCACCGCAAAAAACATCCCCGGGCCGGGGCCGGATCGCCGGAACGGATGGATCACCAGGCCGGCCACAAAAAAAAGAAAAAAAACAGCCGGTACCAGCACAAACACGAAAAAAAACAGCGCCACATTCACGGGCCGAACCCCGTGGTAGGCCAGAAAACCATAGGCCAGTGCCAGGCCGGACAGCCCCCCGGCAAAGGCCATCCCCCGGGCCGTCCAGGCGAACACATGATTGAACACCTGTCCCGGCAGCCGGTGATACCCTTTGGGGCCTGCCTGATCAAAATACAATAATCTGCGATAGGACAGCCAGGCTTCAACCAGGGCGTTATCCGTCATTTTTGCACCGTCTGCCTGCCGGAATATATCCCGGTCCCGGGCCGCCACCTTTGACGCGGCAGCCCGGGACCCTGGTTGGTCATCCAGGGCCAGCAGATACTCCAGATCCATGATGTCGGAAAGTCGAAGCGTCATACAGCGTGTGTATCAGATCCTTTAATTTTTCACAATTGTCTTTGGCATCTTGGGGTGGGCACCCCAATAATCTTTGGGTGTTTTGCCAAATGCCAGTTTGCATCCACGTCAATATAAGCAACTAAAAATAATCATCAATTTTTCATTTGCAAAATTTTTCAACAATGGTAAAGGGGTGACATGAAAACCTATTGCAAAATCCTTTTGACCACGCTTCCTCTGGTCATTATTTCGCTCTGGGTTGTCGTGGAGACCACGTATTATTTTTCCCGGGCCGCGCTGGTGGATTTGGGTGAAACCTGGCTGGATACCCGGCTGTCGGAAGCCCGGGTCATTGTCTCATCCCAGGAAAAAATGCTCCGGGATTACGGGCTGGCGAAAATTCCGGCCAGTATCACCAAAGCGCAGATGGACTCGATGGCGGGCATTGCCGATATCGGTGTGGGAAAACAGGGATTCATCTGTATCGTCACCCGGGAAGGCCGGATTGTGTTTCATCCGGACAACCAGCAAATCAATTCCTGGGTAGACAAAAAGGCCTGGTTCAGGGATCTTTTGAACGGGGCCGGACGGCTGCAAATGCAAATGGGCCGGCAAACCATGCTGGCCCGGTTTGTCTATTTTCAACCCTGGGACTGGTATCTTCTGGCCGTGGATCCCATGCAGGAGATCTACGGGGTGGCCGACCGCATGCGGCCTTTTCTGTATGTCATGGCCGTGATTGCAGCGATGATCATTTCTTTGGCCCTGATGCTGCTGACCCGGCGGTTGACCCGTCCTCTGAACGATCTGGTCCAGGGCGCGGACCGCATCGGCAAAGGCGATCTGGATATCCGGATTCCCGTCCAGTCCAAAGATGAGTTCGGACACCTGGCCGCCAAATTCAATCAAATGACGATTCACCTCCAGGAAACGCTCACAGCCTTGAAACAGTCCCACCAGGAACTGGAACACCGGGTGGCGGAACGGACAAAGAACCTGACCCTGATGAACCAGGCATTGAACAACGAAGTGCTGGTGAGAAAACAAAAAGAGCAGGAACTCAAAAAAGCCAACCAGGCCAAAAGTGAATTTTTAGCCAATATGAGCCACGAGATACGAACGCCGATCAATTCGATCATCGGTTTCAGTGAAGTGCTGTCCGCCATGGTGTCGGATCCCCAGCAGAAAAATTATCTTCAGGCTGTGATCACGGCGGGCAGACATCTGCTGGCGTTGATCACGGATCTGCTGGATCTATCCAAAATCGAGGCGGGGAAAATCGCCATCCATGTGACCCCCGTGTCCTTAGCCACTTTGTTTCAAGAAATTCATGACCTGTTCAAGGTCAAACTGGCCCAGAAAAATCTGACATTTGCCATTCATTTGGACGACCTTCTGCCCAAGTACCTGCTGTTAGACGAAATGCGCCTTCGCCAGGTGCTGACCAATCTGGTGGGAAATGCGTTTAAATTCACGGAAAACGGACAGATCCACTTGTCAGCAAAAGTTTTCGACCGCCCGTCCCCTGATACCGTGGACCTGATGATCCGGGTCCGGGATACGGGAATCGGCATTTCCAAAGACCAGCAGGCGTTGATTTTCAATTCTTTTGAACAAGGGCATAAAGATATTACCAGAAAATACGGGGGCACGGGTCTGGGACTGGCCATCAGCCGGCAGCTGGTGGAATTGATGAACGGCCGCATCCAGGTGGACAGCCGGCCGGGCTTTGGCAGCTGCTTTGAAATTGTTCTGCCCGGCGTGATCATCAGCCGAACCGGGGAACAGACACAAAAGTCGCCGGATACTGTTTCCGTGGAAATGGACCGATCCGCCCCTGAGCCCGTGCTGTCCGAATCCCTGATTCAGCAGGCCATAAACCGGCATCCCGACCTGGAACATCAGCTGTTTGCCACCATTTTTCCTTTGCTGCCCGGAACCCAGGACGGGATGAAAATGTCGGATGCCCAAACCATTGCCGATCATTTTATCTCGTTGGGCCGTGAGTTTGATCTGAGCGCCTTCACCCGGTTCGGACAAAATCTGTCCGACGATGTCCAGGCCTTTGACGTGGAAAAAATCGCCCCGGCCCTGGCCCGGATTGCCGTCGTTTTCCAGGGGATTCAGGAAAACTGAGCCTGGCTTGAATTCACCGGCCCGGGAAAATCAGGGACCGCAGCCACCCCAGCAGGGTATTGCCCTTGAGGGCGGCTTTTTCCGACGCTTCCAGAAACCGGGTCATTTGGGCCGTATCATGATACCGGTCTTTGCGGGTAATCATTTTTTTGTCAGGATCCAGATGGCGGATAATCTGGGCGGGATTGCCCGCAGCAATGACATTGGCCGGAATATCTGACGTCACGACACTGCCGGCACCCACAATACTGTTCTCACCGATGCGAACCCCTTTGCACACCATGGCGGAATCACCGATCCACACATTGTTTTCCAGCACCACGCAGGGGGTTTCTCTGGGGGTCAGGGACCGGTCATAAATGCCATGCCAGTCCGAATCCGTGATATAGGCATGGCTGGCCAGCATGCAGGAATCGCCGATGGTGATGCTGTTGGCCGCACTGATGCGCACACCCGGGGAGAGCAGCACATGGTCCCCGATGGTGATGCCCGGGATCTCTTTTTGGTCCGACCACACCGTCAGCCTTGTTTTCTTGTCTGAACATCCCAGCAGGGTCACATGGGAGCCGATACGGATGGGACCGCCGAACAGTTCAATGTACCAGGGCTTGATGATAAACGGATGCTCGCCCAGGCCCGTCAGCTGGGGCACCAGGTAATGGCGGACATACAGATGCTGAAGCCGGTACCAGGCCTGCTTGATGTACCAGGGCCGGAAATCGTGTATCATATCAGATCCCCTTGAACACAAACCCCTGCCAGTTCTCATGGCAAAACAGGCCGGCTCCCGGGGTCAGATCATACAGCGCATCCGCTGCCATCAGGGACACGGCATTGGTCCAGGAGATTTTTTCCTCGGGCCAGATCACCATGTCCGGATACGTATAACCGCACCAGAACGTCTTGTCTTCATACACCCGGTCCTGGATCCAGGAAAACACGATCCGGGCTTTTTCCCGGTTGCCCATGGCATGCAGGGTCAGCACCAGTTCACAGGTTTCCGCAATGGTCACCCAGGGCTGATCCGACACACACCTTGCCCCCTGGCCGTCAATCATATATTTTTGCCAGTATTTTTCCACCCGGGTTCGGGCTTTTTCCCCCTGGATCGCCCCGCACAGAATCGGATAAAACCAGTACATGGAAAACCGGGATTTGCTCACATTGTAACTGTGCAGGTTTTGCCTCAGAGAACGCCCCAGCCGGTCCCACGCGTCTTCCCAGGCCGGTCGGGGCCGGCCCAGGATCCGGCTGATACCCAGGGCGCATTTCAGACTCATGAAAACAGAAGAAGACCCGGCCAGCAGAGACATGGGATCGATTTTTCCTTCCGGGTTCCGGGCCCAGTAGATCTCTCCCGTGGGAACCTGGAGGCCCCGTGCATAATCAACCCCTTTTTCCATGGTGTCCCAGAAATCTTCCAGCCATGACCGGTCCCGGGTGATCAGGTATGCGTGAAACAGACCCACGGCAAGATAACAGGCCATATGGGCCTGGCAGGTGCGGTCCTCGGGAACGCCGTTGACATAAGCGGAAAACCATGATCCGTCCGGGTTCTGATGCTGCCCAAGCCATTCCAGGGCCCGGCGGGCTTCGGTGTGATACCCGGCAATATTCAGTCCCATCACGGATTCCACCAGGTCCCAGGGGTCTGTTTTGCCGTCATCATGCCAGGGAATGTCTCCGGACGGCTGCTGGAGTTTGAGAATCAAACCGGCAACTGAAGCAATATTCAGGATTGAGAATGCTTGAATCTTTAGGGGTATCCGGGACATTAAAAACTCTCCATATTTTATATAGAATTGTAATACCTGACAAAAAATAAACGATTCAGCCTATCAGAAGCCCATTATTTTTTCAAGATCCATCCCCCCATCCAGGGATGAATTATAATTCATTTATTTGATTTTCCCTGCCAACGGAATACACCTGGCGGTCACACGTCCATATTGATACCCTAACAATTTGAAATTGAATGTGATTATGTCACATTATCCGGAAAATAATTTTCCTTGACAACCCCGATGAATTTCTGTTAATCAAAAATGAATACTCATTCATAATATAAAATTTGAATCACGAATACTCACCCTTTTATCAGGAGGACATCATGGCAAGAAAAATCAGACAGGCCGCAGTCATCGGATCCGGGATCATGGGAGGCGGTATTGCCGCACTTCTGGCCGGTGCCGGTGTAAAGGTACTGCTTTTGGACATTGTTCCATTTGATCTGAAAGACGAAGAGAAAAACGACCCCGCAGCCCGGAACCGGATCGTCAAAACCGGCCTGGACGCGGCCCTGGCATCATCCCCCTCATTGTTTTTCAACAAAAAGGATGCCGGCCTGATATCCATCGGCAACCTGGCAGATGACATTGACAAACTGGCGGACTGCGACTGGATCGTGGAAGTGGTGGTGGAACGGCTGGATATCAAACGCAATCTGTTCGAAAAAGTGGCAAAGGTCCGGAAACCCGGATCCATTGTGAGCACCAACACCTCGGGCATTCCGCTCCAAGACATCACGGACGGGTTTTCCGCCGAATTCAAGCAGCACTTCATGGGCACCCATTTTTTCAACCCCGTGCGGTACATGCACCTGCTGGAGCTGATCCCGGGCAAAGAGACCCTGCCCGAGGTCCTGGATTTCATTTCAAAATTCGGCGAGAAAAACCTGGGCAAAGGCATTGTCTGGGCCAAAGACACCCCCAACTTTGTGGGCAACCGCATCGGGATCCAGGGCATCAGCGCCGCCATGCAGTTCATGCAGGAAGACGGCCTGACCGTGCCGGAGGTGGATGCCATTTTCGGCCCGGCCATGGGACGGCCCAAAACCGCCATTTTCAAGACCACGGACCTGGTGGGCCTGGACATCATGATGCATGTGGCCAAAAACTCCTATGACCTGTGCACAGATGACGAGCAGCGGGACATCATGCAGCTGCCGGATTTTGTGGAAAAAATGGCGGAAAAAAACCTGCTGGGCAACAAAACCAAGGCCGGGTTCTACAAAACCGACCTCACCCCGGAATGGAAAAAGATCCGCAAGGTGCTGAACCTGAAAACCCTGGAATACGAAAACCTGGAACGGCCTTCCTTTCCCTGCCTGGATGCGGCCAGAAAAGCCGGCACTCTGACTGAAAAAATCAACTGCGTGCTCAAAGCCGATGACAAAGCCGGCAAATTTGCCTGGAAACTGGCAGCCAACAGTTTCCAGTATGCAGCCAACCGGATCCCGGAAATTGCCGACACCGTGGTGGAAATCGACAACGCCATGAAATGGGGCTACAACTTTGAGATGGGGCCGTTCGAACAATGGGATGCCTATGGCGTGGCCGATGCCGTGGAACGGATGGCCAAAGACGGCCTGGAAATCCCGGCCAATGTGAAAGCCATGCTGGATGCGGGAAACACCTGTTTCTACAAGCTGGAAAACGGGGTCCGGTATTTCTATGACTTTGCCTCCGCCGGGTACAACCCCGTGCCCGTGCCGGAATCTTTGGTGTCCATTGCCGCGGCCAAGGGCAATGACAAGACGGCCATGGAAAATGCATCCGCATCTCTGGTGGATATCGGAGACGGGGTGTTCTGCCTGGAATTCCATACCAAAATGAATGCCATCAACGAACAGATCGTGGATTTCACTGCCAAAAGCCTGGACTATGTGGACAAAAACGGCGTGGGCCTGGTCATCGGCAACGAAGCCGGCGGCATGCCGGGCGCATTTTCCGCAGGTGCGGACTTAAGCTTTATCTCCAAACTGTGCCACGACAAAAAATACGCGGAAATCGATGCCTTCCTGAAAAAAGCCCAGGACGGGATCCAGGCTTCCAGATACGCACCCTTCCCCGTGGTGGCGGCGCCCTACGGCATGACCCTGGGCGGCGGATGTGAAACCTGCCTGGGCGCCGACCGCATCGTGGCCCATGCCGAGCTGTACATGGGTCTGGTGGAAATCGGTGTGGGTCTGTTGCCCGCCGGTGGCGGCACCATGAACCTGTGGAAAAAACATGTGAATGCCCTGCCCGGAAAAACAGTGAAAGACGTGGACCTGGCAAAAATCTTTGTGGCAGCATTCATGAAAATCGGCATGGCAGCCGTGTCCATGTCCGCGGCCCAGGCCGTGGGCAACGGATTCCTGGGCCAGTCCGACCGCATCGTGTTCAACCGGGACACCCTGGTGGGTGAAGCCAAAAAAGAGGTCTTGAGAATGGTGGATGACGGGTATGCCCCGCCCATGAAACAACCGGTGAAAGTGATGGGCGATGCCGGCCAGGGCATGGTGAACGCGGAAATCTACAACATGCGCAACGGCAATTTCATGAGCGATCATGATGCATTCCTGGCCAAGCGGATTGCCTATGTCATGAGCGGCGGTGATGTGAATGTGGGATCCGAGGTCAGTGAAGACACCATCCTGAAACTGGAAAGAGACGCATTCGTGGATTTCTGCAAAGAAGAAAAAACCGTGGCCCGGATCGACCATATGCTCAAAACCGGCAAACCGCTCAGAAACTAGTAAGGAGGAGACACCAATGAAAGACGCATATATTGTCCAATCGGTCCGGACCCCGGGCTGCAAGCAAAAACGTGGCCAGTTCAACCAGACCCGGCCCGAAGAGCTCATCACCTTTATCATGAAGCAGGCCGTGGAAAAAACCCCCAACCTGACCGTGGATCATTTTGATGACGTGATGCTGGGATGTGCCTTCCCGGAAGCGGAACAGGGCCTGAACCTGGGCCGGGTGGCCCTGAAAATGGCGGGATTTCCCGACAAGGTGTCCGGCGCCACGGTGAACCGGTTCTGCGCGTCCGGCCTGGAAGCCATTGCCCTGGCCTCCATGCGGGTCCAGATGGGCTGGTCCGACATCACCATGGGCGCGGGCGTGGAATCCATGACCTATGTCCCCATGGGCGGCAACGTGCCCCGGCCCCATCCGGAATATTCCCGCACCAACCCGGAAATGTTCGTGTCCATGGGCATCACGGCGGAAAACGTGGCGGAACGGTACAACATCTCCCGCCAGGACCAGGATACGTTTGCCGCAGCGTCCCAGGCCAAGGCAGCCAGAGCCCGGGACAACGGTCTGTTCACGGAAATCGTGCCCACCCCGGCCATCAAATACGTGAAACAGGATGACGGGACCTACAAAAAAGAGACCGTCATCATCAAACATGATGACGGGATCCGGGAATCCACCCCGGAAGGCTTAGGCAAACTGCGCACCGTGTTCAAAGCCAACGGCTCAGTCACGGCGGGCAACTCCTCCCAGACCACGGACGGGGCCGCCGCCACCATCATCGCATCCAAAGAAAAATGCGAAGAACTGGGCCTGACCCCCATCGCCCGGCTGGTATCCTATACCACGGTGGGGTGCAAATCCGATGAAATGGGTGTGGGGCCCAGATACGCCATTCCCAAAGTCCTGGAACAGGCCGGCATGACCATTGATGACATCGATATCTATGAAATCAATGAAGCCTTTGCCTCCCAGGCCCTGTACTGCATCCGGGAACTGGACCTGGAAAAGTACATGGGCAAGATCAACATCCACGGCGGCGCCATTGCCCTGGGCCATCCCCTGGGCTGCACGGGGGCCAAGCTCACGGCCACCTGCCTGGCCAACCTCAAAGAGGTCAACGGCAAATACGGCATCGTGTCCATGTGCATCGGCGGCGGCATGGGCGCAGCCGCCATATTCGAGCGCCTCTGATGCCTGATAGTTGAACAAATAGCAGTATAAGCAGTTACCGGCCGGGGTTCTAAGTATTTTAGAACCCCGGCTGTTTTTTTGAAGGGTTGCATTCAAAGAGAAAAGTCATGCATATATGGACGGAAACAACCTGTCCATCATTTACGTGCGGGGATTCGCCGGAAGCCAGGGTCCCGCATGAGGAAAAATTACTTCTCTCGTTATTTGTATTGAACCAGTGTTTGTATCGGAAGGAATAATATGAGTGGGTTTCCATTGAGGGAGATAAATCCGAACTGCTCATAGTAGGCTTTGGCTTGATTGTCTTTTACAAGGTGCGCGACATACCTTTAGTGATATGCTGCCTGGCAGTCTTTTGCAGAAAGCTGTTCAATTGGGTGTTTCCACATCAAACTGTTTTCTGTCATGCGACTTATCCAAAAGTTCAATTTTTAGCATTTCAAATCCTGTTTATACTGTTTCATTGCCTGGGCCAATTTGGGATTTGATTTTGGAGGATTTTCAATCAAAGTAAACAGGTGTTCAGCTGATTGTTTATTTAACCTGATTTTATTTTCATGTTCAATAATAGCCTGGGCTTTTTCAAGCGCTGCATGTACTATAAATTGATTTAATGTAGATCCCGTGATTTCAGATGCTTCGGTTAATGTTTCATAGACACTTGGTGAATCCGTGCTGAGACACGGGCGGTTTTTGTTTCAGCTTTCATTTTGGGTCTCTCTCCTGATTATTTGTATTTTATGGTTTATATTTGATCTTGAGTATCTATTCAGCTCGAAAATCACAACCTTACTTGAAGGTATAAAAAACTTTCCTTGTTTTGACAACCGATGATTTACTCATTCATAAAATCTGGCAGCCTGCCTTCGAATAAAAGACGTAAGGCTTCGGTTGCTCTCA